>JAIKYA010000032.1 GCA_024683645.1 Lachnospiraceae bacterium | reverse complement strand
CTGATCCAGCGCAGGCTGAACAGGGATCTGAAGATCGGCGGGATCTTCTTTACGATGGTGGATGACCGCACATTACTCTCCAGGGAAGTGGAAAAGCAGATCAAAGAAGCATATATCGGCAATGTAAAGATATTTGATACGAAAATACCGCGATCTGTACGCGTAGCGGAGTCTTCGGCACTGGGGGAAAGCATCTACAGGCATGACCCGCATGGAAAGGCTGCAGAGGCATACAAAGCCCTCACGAAGGAGGTGCTGAGTTATGGCCAATAAAGGAAAGAAGAGTCTGGTAGAGAGCCTTAAGTTTAACAGTTATGCGGATATGGTAAGCGGCGATGATAAGGCGGTGTCAGAAGTACCGTTAAAGGATCTCCATGATTTCAAGGATCATCCGTTTAAGGTCAATGATGATACGGAGGATATGAGGGAACTGGTGGAAAGCATACGGCAGAACGGTGTCCTTACGGCCGGTACGGTGCGGCTGCGTCCGGAAGGCGGATACGAGATCATATCCGGGCATCGCAGAAAGAGAGCCTGCGAACTGGCAGGACTGGAGACGATGCCGGTGTTTATCGTGGCGCTGGACGATGATGAAGCCGTGATCCGTATGGTGGATGCCAACCTGCAGAGGGAGGAAATCCTGCCCAGCGAAAAGGCGCACGCCTACCGGATGAAGTATGATGCGATGAAACACCGCGGATGCAGGGATGAAGACCGGGAGAAGGGGAAAACGGTCGATCTGATCGGCAGTGCAGCGGGGGAAAGCGGAAAGACCGTACAGAGATACATTTGTCTGTCGAATCTGTCGGATCTTCTTCTTGATATGGTTGACCGGAAGAAACTGCCGCTTATGTCCGGTGTGGAGATCTCCTTTCTGCGGGAGCCGGAACAGGAGTGGGTATTCCAGAGGATTGCGGAAAGCGGGATAAGCGCTACACCGGCACAGGGAGCAAAGCTTCGGGAACATTCCAAAGAAGGTGATCTTTCGGAAGGAATGGTAAAACTGATCCTTTCGGATGAAAAGCCGAAACCCCGCCGCTTTGTTATGAAAGCAGACCGGATATCGGAATACTTTCCTGAAGAGATGACAGAAGAAGAAATCGAAAAAACCATCTATCAGCTTCTGGAACAATGGAAGAAACAACGATAGACAGAGGAGTGCGGATATGGAACATCTTGACCTGGAATATTATTACGGCATTGAATCAGAGGAATTTGCATATATCAAATTTCCACGCCTGCTGATCAAAGATAAGCGCTACAGGGCGTTGGATAGTGATGCAAGATCCTTTATGGCCTTATGCTGGACCGGATGTCGTTATCACAGAAGAATGACTGGTACGACGACAAAGGACGGGCATATATCTACTATACGCTGGATGAGGCACAGGAGGACCTGGGAAGAGGGCGAGAGAAGACGGTGAAGGTGATGGATGAGCTGGAAAAGATCGGACTGATCGAGCGCCGCAGACAGGGACAGGGAAAACCATCAGCAATCTACGTGAAAAAATTTGCAACAGAGCCGTTGAAAAATACGAAGAAAACTGGCGGAAACGCAAGCGGGAAGCGTGTTTCCCAGAAGTCGGAAAATCGAACTGTAATTATACTGATATGAGTTATACAGAGATGAGTAATACATATCAATCATTCACTCATACCAAAGAGGAGCCAGGTAAAACCACTGATGTGAATGATGTGATCGATATGACAGATCCACTGGTGAAACAAAAACAATACACGGAACTGATCAGGAGTAATGTGAACTATGCAGCTCTTGTTTTGGAATACCCCGACGATGTGGAACGGATTGATGAGCTGATCCGTGTCATGGTGAATGTGATCTGTTTTGGGGAAGGCAGCTATAATATCAATCACTGCAAGGTTCCGGCTAAAGTGATCGCATCCCAGTTCTGTAAGCTGGACAGGGAACATGAGATAAACGGTTATTATTTGGGAGCACTGTGTTGTAACGCCAGACAATTCTTTATGGCAGATAGAGAGTTTTGCAGATGGGCTAAAGATGATTGCAGTGTGGAAGGATATGATGCGGTATTCAATAAGATCAGGAATCTTGTTGTAGAGGATGAAGAAATGCTAAAAATGGCAGCTGATCAAAAGAAGATC
>JAIKYA010000014.1 GCA_024683645.1 Lachnospiraceae bacterium | reverse complement strand
AAAGAAGGAACTAAGAAATACTGATGCAATTCTGTGAGAATAATGATAAAAAGCAATTAGAGATGTGCTGGATCGTAACAGATGATCCGATCGAACTTGATCTGCCCGATGGATATACAATGGAAAATTATGCCGGGGAGCGATCAAGGGTTACCTTTCTGCAGGTTTCCTGCCGGTCGATAACGATGCGGATATGCAGGACAGATGGGAACAGGTGCTGGATGATCTGGCTATCGTTAAAACAGATATGCTTAGGGAAGATCTTAGTGGAAGAAATACCATATATCGCATACCGGAATCCATCCGAAAGCATATCGCTTGTAAAACGTATCATATGGATAATGTGGGCTGTTCGGATTCACAGGTTCGTATCTATGATGATCTTGTTTTGAAGATCGAGGAAGAAAGATCGGAACTTGCTGATATGGTGTCACTTATGAAATGGCTGGAGGAAAAACTTCCCGTACCGAAGGTGATATATACGGAAGTGAGCGGAGGATACCGCGTGGAAAATGATATGGTGGATGTTGATGACGCAGAGCCTGAGACCTACGGTGAAGGAGAATTCAAGGATCCGTACGAGCTGTTATCCTGGCTGGAAACTAACAGACCTGAAGAGGAGCTTGTATTCTCACATGGGGATCTGTGCCTGCCTAATATATTTTTCCAGGACGGAAAACTCAGTGGCCTTATAGACATTGGAAATGCCGGAGTATGCGATAAATGGCAGGATCTGGCACTCTGCTACCGAAGCCTTAAACACAATGCTAACGGGAGTTACGCTAAGGTATATCCGGGGATAAATGAAGATGAACTTTTTAAATTACTTGGGATAGAACCTGACAATGAGAAGCTGCGGTACTATATACTTCTTGATGAGTTGTTCTAAAGTAAATGCCACGCGGGGATGCTATTATATTCGGAAGGAGAATGCTGTAACATGATAAGCTTAAAAGCGATCACAAGAGATAATATTGATGAAGTACTTGCGCTTCGTATACGCGATGATCAGAAAGGCTTTGTGATCCCAACGGCAGAATCGCTCGCAAAAGCCTATGTATATCCGGATACGGCGTATCCTTTTGCGGTGTATGATGAAGAAGTGTTGGTAGGTTTTATCATGATGGGATATTATGAGCTGAAGAAGTATTATACACTTTGGGAATTTCTCATCGATCAAAGATATCAGAATAAAGGATATGGCAGGCAGGCGCTTAAGCTGGGACTGCAGTATGTGTGGGACAGATTCGGAGCTGTTGATATCTATACAGGTGTGACACCCGGCAACAAAGTGGCTAAACATTTATATGAATCCGTGGGATTTAAAGATACCGGGCTTGTCGAATTGGGAATGGAGGAAATGCGGCTGATTGGAGGCGGAAGATGAATACTGCAGGAACAAAGACAATTGAAACGGAACGTTTGATACTTCGAAGATATGTGATAGAAGATGCAGAGGATATGTACAGAAACTGGGCATCCGATCCCGAGGTGACGAAGTTTCTGACATGGCCTCCGCATGCTGATGTATCGGTGACAGAAGGAATCCTGAAAGGCTGGGTATCAGCTTATGATGAAGGAAAAACTTTTAACTGGGGCATAACTATTAAAGGCGATGATCACGTTATAGGCAATATTGCAGTGGTAGAACGGAGTGAAAGGACCTGTTCATATGAGCTTGGCTATTGTATGGGCAGGGCATACTGGGGGCAGGGTATCATGCCTGAAGCACTCAGAGCGGTGATACGTTATCTTTTTGCAGAAGAGAAGGACCTCAACCGTATTTATGCAACCCATGATCTTCGGAATAAAAGATCCGGACGTGTAATGGAAAAAGCAGGGATGCATTTCGATGGCTGCTTACGTGCTTCGAAGAAGAATAATCACGGCTTCCATGATACTGCATATTATTCAGTGCTCCGCAGCGATCTGGTCACGCATGAACAGTATGCAAAGCTCTTCGATGAGATGAATCCCGGATTCTTTGAAAGAGAATATATCAGAAATATGCCGGAGGATGAAGTGGCATCGGAGATGCTGCTCAGGCTGCAGAGTTTTAATGAGAATATATATGAAAAGAAACTCCCCGATAATATCCGTTTCGGTTATTATGACGGTGAGCTGAAGGAGCTGCAGGAAGCAGTTAAGGCTGTGATCCCGCACTGGGTTCCGTTTTTTGATGGGAAGTCGCGGGTGTATTGCGGTTTTGAAAACGAAAATATAGTCAGCTTCTGTATGATCGAAGATTTCGGTGAGCATACGGTAAATGATATGTCATGGAAAATAGGCGGGCCCGGTTGTGTCGGTACGCTTCCGGAGTATCGTGGCAGGGGGATTGGTCTTACAATGGTAAGAAACGTCACAAAGATACTGCAGGATGAATTTTATGATTACAGTTATATCCATTATACTTTCGAAACGAACTGGTATTCAAAGCTTGGATATAAAACGTTTATCAGATGGAACAGCAGAGGGATAGTTGAGGAAGACAATGAAGCATAAACGGCTTAACAGAGATGGCTGGGGTTTCCAGTATTATCCCTATTATCAGATGAGGATAGAGGATCCTGTATTTAAGGGGATTGCGTGTCTTATAAAACTGACGGATGGGGAAGCAAATTATTGGAATACGCCTAAAGCGGGCAGGATACAGGTGACGGGAAGCGGTATGTCCTGGCTGGAGCTTATCCCGGACAATACCCATCGTGTGATCACAATCAAGTATTTCCCTGAGGGGACGCATGATCCTGAAAGAAAGGCTTATCCGTCTCCTGCTGATGAAAAGTACCAGCCATCGATCTGGTATGTGGATGTTACAGACGGGATAGAATATGATGATCATGGCATCGCAGTATTCATTGATAAATACATAGATGTTATCTTCACTCCGGAGGGTGATATCAAGATCGATGACAGGGATGAACTTGAGGCTGCATTTTCATCAGGGGAATTATCAAAAGAGCAATATGATGCTGCACTTGCAGAGAGTGATATGATCATTCGGGAGTATTGCAGTGATATCCGCAAAACAGACGAATGGTGCGCAAAGATAAGAAGACTGGTAGAAGAAAGAATAGCAGCCGGTGAACCGATAAAGAAATGCCGTGAAGTCACGGAATTAAAGGAGAAAGGGATTTAGATGAATACGACATGGTCTGAACATGTGCAGGGTATCAATACTCTATATATGAGCAGAAAACTCAGGTTCGATGATATGTTCTTTGATCAGTATGATAAGAATTTCGGACTTGATCGTGAAAAGGATTTGCGGATCCTGGAGATCGGCTGCGGTCCCGGAGCGCTGGCGGAAGCTCTTAAGAGATGGTATCCGAAGGCACAGATCACCGCTGTTGACAGGGACAGCGTATTCGTTGAATATGCATCAGCGCATATCAACGGAGTTGAATTCATTGAGGGCGATGCTACTAAACTTCCTTTTGAGGACAACACTTTCGATGTGACCATATCGAATACTGTACAGGAGCATGTGGAACCTGAGGCATTCTGGGGCGAGCAGCTTCGTGTGCTTAAGTCGGGAGGAATATGTCTTTGCCTTTCAGCCAGAAGAGGGATTTATTCATCTGCTCACTGTATTGAGGAAACACGGGAAGAAAAAGCCTTTTGGGAAAAAGCTAAATCCTGGCAGGAGGTTAATGAAACTTATCAGGTATGTCAGTATCCCATGACTGAGGCAGAAATCCCCATATCTATGGAACAAAACGGATTCGAAGCTGTTACGACAGGATATGCAGTGATCAATCTGACACCTGATGCACCGAAATACCCGGCTGAAATGGCTGAAGCAATGATCGAAGCGCAGAGGCAGACAAGTATTGAAGCAGTGATATCTGCAGAACTTCCCGGCGCCGAAAAGGTTATTGATATCATTAATTCCAAATATGATGAAAGGCTTCGTTTATACAGAAACGGTTTCAAACAGTGGGATACTTCGGTTTCAGTAACAATGATCATCAGGGGGATAAAGACAACTGACCCCATGAATGAGGGATAAGAAATGGACTACATTGAATATGCTAAGCAGACAAGCAGCAACCGGGTATATCCTTTATCCATAGCTGAAGGATATCAGAGTGGTGATATTATCGCGGGTAATATAAATGATGTTCAGTGTGTTATGTTTTGGCACTATTGCGGATTCGCATATCTTTCCGGAAAGGTAACAGATCCATTCCTTAACAGGATCAGTGAGGATTATTTCCGTAAGGAAACGAAGCGGCGTTTTGTTCTAATAACCGATGATGAGAAGGTAATACAATTCTTTGAGGGAAAAGACGGACTGGTCATGGATCAGCGAAAGGAATACAGTTTCGGTGATGACGTGACTTTTTCTAAAGAGGATTTTCATACAGATCTCAGGATAGAAAAGATAGATGCTTCTAATATAAAGGCAATACAGGGAAGGATCATTCCGGCTTTTTCATGGGAATCGGATGATGCATTTCTTAAGAACGGCTTCGGATATGTAGCTATGGACGGGGAGCAGTTTGCAGCAATAGCGTTTTCAGCAGCCGTGAGTTCCGAAGAAGTGGATATAGGCGTGGAAACAAATGAAGCGTACAGAAACCGTGGTTTAGCAAGGATACTGGCAAAATATATGATACGTGAAATAATGGCGAATGGGAAAACTCCGGTATGGGCACATGCAGCCGGTAATACGGCTTCCATGAAAACAGCGCTGGGAGTGGGATTTAAGGAGATACATAGTAATACGATCATCAGGAAGGCTTGATAATGAAGATACGTGAACTGAAAATGTCGGAAACAGAGCTTCTTAAAGATTTTCTGTATGAAGCGATATATATTCCTGAGGGCGTAGAGCCGCCGGATCGTAAGATCATCGAACTGCCGGAACTCAGATTGTATTATGAGGATTTCGGAAAAGGAAAAGCTGATCTTTGTCTTGTTGTTGAGGACGACGGACGGGTGGTTGGAGCAGTCTGGACCAGGATCATGAATGATTACGGGCATGTTGATGATGAAACGCCATCATTCGCAATCTCTCTATATAAAGAGTACAGGGGCAGGGGCATCGGAACAAAACTTATGAATGCGATGCTTGAACTGCTCAGATCAAAAGGTTTTAAAAGAGCTTCATTAGCAGTTCAGAAAGCAAACTATGCCGTACGAATGTATGAAAAAGTCGGTTTTCATATCGCTGATCAGAATGAAGAGGAGTATATAATGGTGATAAGACTATGATACATCATCCTATACCTCCGTTTTTTGATAAGAATTCAAAAATTCTGATCCTGGGAAGCTTTCCGTCAGTAAAGTCCAGGGAGCAGATGTTTTTCTACGGGCATCCGCAGAATCGCTTCTGGAAAGTAGCTGCGGCGGTATTTAATCAGGATGTGCCTGAAAACATAGCCGGGAAGAAAGACTTTCTGAAACGTAATAACATAGCAATGTGGGATGTTATAGGAGCATGTGATATCGAAGGATCAGCGGATTCAACGATCAAAAATGTGAAACCCAATGACCTTGGTATTATTTTGGAGAAGGCAGATATCAGAGCGATATTTGTTAACGGAAAGACTGCTGAGAAGTATTACAATAAATATACTAAAGATATGACCGGCCGGCCGGCTGTATGTCTTCCTTCCACCAGCCCGGCTAACGCAGCGTTGACCCTGGAGAAACTGACAGACGCCTGGAAAGTGATCAGGGAGATTTCTGATGATAAGGACTGAGCATGCAAATATACATGTGGCGAAAAGATGGGATTTTAACAGCTTATTAAACGAAGCGGTCCTGTTTATTAACCATGGGGGACAGAACAGTATGATGGACGGATTGCTCCACGGTGTTCCACAGCTGGTGGTTCCGGGCAAGGTCTTTGAAAGAAAGTATAATGCAGCAGCGCTTGAAAAAGCAGGTGCCGGTCGGGCTTTGGACTATACAGAATTTAAGGCGCAGCGGATAAAAGAGCTTTCGGAAGAGATCATTTCATCAAAAGAGATCACTGAAAATGCAAAAAACATCGGGAGTATGCTGCATAGAAAAGATGAAGAGTTCTTAGCACGTTTCAGATGATAGAAGACGTCATGGGGGGAAAAGAATACATGACAAGTGAGATCGTTCTTAAAATGCGTCAGGAGATTATTGACAGAAGCAACAGATTCGAAGAGCAGACAAAAGGCAGCAGGGACTGAAAAACCTTATCATGATATGGGATCATACTGAAATCTCGATAAATGCTCGAAAGGCTGGATCTGTCTGCCTCGGAATAAACCGCAGCCGTCATTGATCAGCTGATTGTTGAATGCTTTGAACATGTTGACGCTGACACCTGACAGGTCCAGTTCGAGCAGTTTGATAAGTCTCTCATATGCTTCATCAAAAACTTTGCATTCACCCGGCTGTATAATATCACGCTTAACTCGATGTTCTTCCTGCTTCTTCTCGTAACCGAAGTGATTGGCGGCGCCGATCTCGGCGAAGTCATCCATATCCTTGGTACGAAGCTGTACTTCCGTATAACATCTGGCATGATTGTCATAGAAAGTGATATGAAGTGAACGGTAACCCGACGGACGCGGCGTGCGTACATAATCTCTGTAGTATTGACGTACACTGTCACTGAGAGCTCCGACATCGGCCGGAACCTGATGTCCCGAAAGTTCGGGAGTAAAGCCGCGCTCTTCCAGAAAAGCCGGCAGGATATTTGCTATCTCATACAGATATTTCGTTTCCTGTTCATCTACACTCTCCTCTGCCGACACATGACATACCGGTAGCGAGATCACTATGCGGTAAGCGATCAGATCCCTGAAACAGTTTATATTACTCTTGATCTCGGTATCACTCGGAAATCTGCCGTTAGTTTTGTAATATTCATAAATATACTCAAGCACATACGCATTGAATTTTTCCTCGGCACGTATAAGGGACTTGATCCTGCCTTTAAAGGTGAAAGCGAGAAAAGGATATTTTTGAGTCATATACAGATAGAACTCTTTGATCCTGTTGGACTGTGAGGTCAGGAAGTCTGTATGTTCCAGCTGCTCTATGATCTGAATCAGGAAGTTGCTGTGAGCAAGATCTATGGCATTGCCGCTTTCTATCGCTTCCTTTTTCAGATCGTCGGAATAACGCAGCAGTATCTTAAGTACCGTATCTCCGGAATACAGATAATCATTTAATGAAATCATTACATACCCCCGTGAAAACTCAAAAGGCGTTCCATCGGAAGATGAAACGCCTTTGTTTCGTAACTGAATAAATCCTAACATTTTTTGAATCGGAACGCAAGGTTTTTCAGAAATCATATCTTGCAATCCGTCGTGATAAATGTTAGTATTTAGTGGGAACATGAAGCAAAGGCGTTTCATCCGTTAGGATGGAGCGCCTTTTTTGTGTCAGATCGGAGGTTAAGAGGATGGCAGCTTTTGACAGAATAAAGAGCGGGATACCGGAGATGGATACAGCCGTTGATAATATCAGGCTTGGTGATAACGTGGTATGGCGTGTATCGGAACTGTCGCAGTTTAAGCTGTTCATGGAACCCTATGTAAGTCAGGCGATAGAGGATAACCGCAACATCATTTATTTCCGTTTTGCAAGTCACGAGAGGCTGCTGGAGGACCGGCCTGAGATCAAAACCGTAGAAGTGCCGCTTTCCCACCGCTTTGAGAATTTCACCGTGGATATCCATAATGTGATAGAAAAGGAAGGAAAGGATGCCTTTTATGTGTTCGATTGTCTGTCGGAACTGCAGACGGCCTGGGCCACTGACCTGATGATGGGAAACTTCTTCAGGGTGACCTGTCCGTTTCTGTTCATACTTGATACCGTGGCTTTCTTTCCTATCATCAGGGGAAAACACTCGGTACAGGCTATCAATAAGATACTGAATACAACGCAGCTTTTCTTTGATGTATATTCCGACAAAAAGAATATCTATGTGCGTCCCGAAAAAGTGTGGAACAGGAATTCAGAAACGATGTTCCTTCCTCACACTTATGATCCGGAAAGCGGAGAGTTCAGACCGATACTTGACGGTGTCAGATCCAGCAGGTTTTACCAGACCCTTGGTGCGGCGCAGCGTTCCGCCCAGGAACAGTATTCGGATTCCTGGGACCGTTTCTTCAACCGGGTAAAGATCATGAGGGAGAGCGGTATGGATATTGCAGATGATTGTTCAACTATGTGCAATATCATGATGACGAGGGATGTGAAGATGCGTGAGATGGTCAAGAAACATTTTACGCCTGAGGATTATTTTGCGGTAAGAGATCATATGGTCGGGACAGGCATGATAGGCGGAAAGGCCTGCGGCATGCTGCTGGCAAGAGCCATTATAAGAAACAAGGAAGAAGATATCGCTGATGTACTGGAGCCTCACGATTCGTTTTATGTGGGATCGGACATGTACTATACCTACATAGTTGATAACAACCTGTGGGATATGAGGATAAGGCAGCGTACGGATGAAGGCTACTTCACACTTGCAGCTGAATTCGCAGAAAAGATCATGGAAGGCAGTTTCTCCGATGCGATGCGGGAACAGTTTGTAAGGATCATTGATTATTACGGACAGGATCCGTATATCATACGCTCAAGTTCGATACTGGAGGATGGTTTCGGAAATGCATTTGCGGGAAAATACGAATCGGTGTTCTGCATAAACCGCGGCAGCATGGAAGAACGGCTGGAAGAATTTGAGCATGCGATAAAGATTGTTTACGCGAGTTCGATGAGTATGTCAGCTCTCGATTACAGAAAGAGAAGGGGATTGGATAAACGCGATGAGCAGATGGCTCTTCTTATACAGCGTGTATCGGGTTCTTATTACGGTTCCAATTACATGCCCTGTGCCGCAGGTGTCGGTTATTCATACAGTCCTTACAGGGTAATGAAGGATATTGATCCGAAAGCAGGAATGCTGCGACTGGTAATGGGATTGGGTACATCCGCCGTGGACAGAACGGAAGGATCTTATCCGAGAATCGTAAATCTGGATAAACCTGAAAAAACTTGTTATTCTTCATCGGCTGATAAACACAAGTTTTCACAGGGTAAAGCCGAAGTAATAGATATGACAGAGCATGAAATGAAAAGACTGCCCCTGGAAAAGCTGGAGAATGACATGCCGAAATATCTCGATAAGATTCTTCTTGAGCATGATTACGATGCGGAATCGAGACTGCAGGAAATGGGTCGTTACAGGGAGGTGAAATTTATATCCTGTAAAGGACTGGTGGCAAATGCAACGCTGATGGAACAGATGAAAAGAATGCTTGCCTGCATACAGGAAGAATACGAGTATCCGGTTGATACGGAATTTACCATCAATATATCTGAAAGCGGAGAGTACTCGATAGATCTGCTCCAGTGCAGACCGCTGCAGGTGCAGAAAACAAAAGGCGGGACCGTAGTCCCGGCAGGTATAAAAGATGAAGACATACTGCTTGAGAGCAGGGGAGCATCCATGGGGATGTGCAGGACCACTGAGCTGGATATCATTGTTTTAGTGGATCCTGTTAAGTATTACAACATGCCGTATAAGGAGAAGGATCTGGTTGCGCGACTGATCTCAAAGATCAGCTGGCATTATCGTGATATGAACAAACATCTGATGCTGATAGTTCCGGGAAGAGTGGGAACATCTTCTCCGGAGCTGGGAGTGCCTACATCATTTTCCGATATAAGTGCCTTTGAGGTTATCTGTGAGACTGAGGAATCCAAGGCAGGATATAATCCGGAGTTGTCATACGGAAGCCATATCTTCCAGGATCTGGTAGAGGCTCAGATACTTTATACTGCTGTATTTCATAATGAAAAAACACTGCGCTATGCTCCTGAAAAACTGGAGGCTTTTCCGGACATCGTCGGAGAATTCGAAGAGAAAGAGATGCTTAAGGATATAGTTCATGTGTATGACCTGAGCAACCGTAAGTGTGCGATATATAACGATATAGCAAACGAACATCTGTTGATAGTACTTTCGAAGTAAAAGAAGGCTGCTTATTCATTGTAATCGCAAAATGAGAAGAAAACTATCGTAACAGATGAAAAAACGCCGCTGATGGTCCTGGCAGGGCCCATGTTTCTTGAACTGTTGACAAGTACAAAACTCTTTGATATTATTTGCAGGAAGTAAAAATCTTAAAGAAAGCGAGGTAATCATAATTATGCGTGTAAACAGAACAGAGATTACAATTGAATATGGTATGAAGACCTCGGTTTGTGCATTTTGATCTGATAAGAATAATTCTTTTGGAATCATAGGACCGTGGCATTCCCGTCACGGCATTTTTATGTCCATTTTCAATCCCGAGGTTTTAAGACAAAATCGTTTTATTGTTTTATCCCTTTTTATGTCCGTGAGTCTGAAAAGGGAAGTTTGTGCTAATGATCGGAGGAAAAATGATCACAATTAAAGAATCAACATATGATGATATTAGAAATATTCAGAGCCTTTGGGCAGATGAAGATGTACTGGGGAAAGAAAAAACCGGAAGGATCTGCGAGGTTCAGAAGAACAGATATACAATAAAGTATATGGGGCGTGAGCTGCCGGCAGTACTGATCAGAGATTTTTATGAAGAAGAGGCTGATAAACTTCCGGTAGTCGGTGACTATGTGACATTTAAGTTTAACCCGGATGGTGACAGCAGGATACTTTCCGTCTGTGAAAGAAAGAGCTTTTTGCAGAGACCGGATCAGTCCAAGACAGGCGTGATGCAGTATATGGTTGCAAACGTGGATTATTGCTTCATCGTCACTTCGCTGAATGATGACTACAGTTATAACCGCATAGCGAGGTATGCAAGTGTGGCACTGCAGGGAGGGGCTATACCCGTAGCCATACTTACGAAAGCGGATCTGTGCAATAATGTCGGCCGTTATGTTAGTGAGGTTGAGACCATATCGGATAAGATCAGGGTACATGCCATATCAGCTTTGTATGATATAGGCATGGACGAACTGAAAGAGTACCTTACCCCCGGTACGACCATTTGTCTGATGGGATCCTCAGGTGCAGGCAAGTCGACACTGCTTAATTCGCTTACAGGTGAAGAGACCATGAAAACTTCGGCAATTAGGGAGATCGATTCAAAGGGACGTCATACCACTACATACAGACAGCTGATAGAGCTTGAAAACGGAGTGTCGATCATTGATACTCCGGGAATGAGGGAGATCGGAATGGCACTGACAGAAGAAAGCGTAGACAATATTTTTTCGGATATACTGGAGCTTGAGAGCAGGTGTAAGTTCAGTGACTGCAGGCATGATACCGAACCGGGCTGTGCTATAAAGAAAGCATTGGAAGATGGCAGTTTATCAATGGATCGTTTCATGCTGTATAAAAACCTCGGTTCGGAAAACCACAGGAATTACGTTATGAAAAAGCGGATATCAATATTGGTAAAACAGCGGAAGAAATACGGCCTTGATGTATAGACTGGCGCAAGTTCGTTTGGAAATATCGTAGGGTAAAGTTTTTGTAGGAAAAGTAAATATAGAGAAAGCATCTGATCCTTGTGTTAGGATATAAGCTGCTAAACAAATAATCCCAAGGAGGAGATGCTTTCATGATCAATGGTGTTAAAGACGAGGTACACAAGCTGGGAAGAGACATGATCCGGGAGGAATGGGAATCATATGATGATATCTTAAGACAACACAGGGAGTTAAGAAAAGACTGGAGTATTATCAAAAAGGACGAAGTTACAAGGAAAACCACTCTTGGGGGTATAACGTATTCGAGAACCTTGTTTATCAACAAGAAGACCGGCTGCAGGGCATATTTGCTGGACAGGATCCTTGGTTTTGAACAAAGAGAGTATATAACGGAGGATGCAAAAGCCAGGATATGTGAGGAGGCAGTTGAAACCTGCTACAGAAAAGGTGGGCTTAACGCATGCATTAACGGTGAACTCGTGACTAAGGAAACAGTGATGAACATCCTGCACAGTCTTGAGTTTCCGGAGATACTGAACACGTCAAAAGAAACAGGTTAAGAACCTCTACATAGATGCAGATGAGGATCATGTAGCTCTACAATACCTTGAGAAAAAAGGCGATATCAAAAAGCCCAGACAGAATACCACTATGCCGTATATAATCTATGTTTATGATGGGATAGATACCGAAGAAGACGGGCGCCCCAAACTCATGAACACGAAGTATTTCGGAGGCATATATGAAGGCACTGAAGGCGTAAAAAATCTTTGGGATGAAGTAAATAAATACATTGAATCCGCATACGATGTCGACGGAATAGAACAGATATACATAAATGGTGATGGAGCTTCATGGATAAAGGCAGGGACAAAGTATATAGCAAAGTCAAAGTTTGTTCTTGAAAATATCACATGTATGAGTATATAGTGGCAGCAACCTCGCATCTGGAGGATTCGAAAAATGATGCGATCGCAGATATATACAGAGCCATTCATAAGAAAAGGAAATGGATGGCAGAAGGCGTTTTGACAAGATCCTGGCTATAACAGAAAAAGATACTAAGAGAAATGCGGTTGAGAGAGCAAAGAATTATATACTGACAAACTGGCCGGGAATAATGATCTCCGTGACAGGCGGTGATAAGAATATCAGGTGTAGTGCTGAGGGGCATGTGAGCCATGTTTATTCGGATCGTATGAGTTCAAGACCGCTCGGGTGGAGCAAGGTCGGAGCTGATAAGATGGCAAGGCTTAGGATCTATTGGAAGAACGGCGGAAAGATGCTGGATCTTATAAGATTCCAGAAAAGGGAACTCCCTAAAGCTGCAGTGTACGGGAGACGAGATCATACTCCTGCCGGCGCTGCCGGAAGAATGGAAGGACGGTGAAGTCAGAGGTCTTCGTGCCAAAGGCGGAGTAAGCGTTGATATTGCATGGAAGGATGGAAGGCTTACAGATGCCGCTCTCACCGCTGATAACGGCGGCAGTTTCCATGTCAGGTATAAGGAAGAGGTAAAGACTGTTGATGCGGCGGCAGGCATACGGACAGAGTGCTTTTGACGGGTATTTGTTGTTTACTGAACAGGCTGAAATATGGTAATATACAGGAAGGCAGACTTGTTGTAACCTGATGGATACAGAGCATACAAGTCTGTTTTTTTGTACATAGTGGGGAAGTCGGGGCAAAGGGGCACAAGCAGCGAAGCTGCTTGTGTTATGCAGCAGAAAAATCGTCCAGGCAAGCTCGCTTGCCGGAGCGATTCATTCTGCTACATATACAAACGATCGAAGATCGTTTGCCCGTTTGCCTGTTTGCCAGGAAAAACACATTAATCGATCATGGAGGAGCAGAATATGAAGAAAGAAAAAAACGGCAAACTGATCTGGTATATAGTATTTATCGCTTTGCTCGGCCTGCTGCTGATGTCAATTGCGCTGATAATCTCGGCAAGGGCATCGATCACCGTGGGCTATCACGAAATGGGTGAGCAGGTAATGCAGATGTCCTGTCAGGAATTCCAGCAGTTGGTGGATGATATATATCCGGGCAGCTGGCATATGGAAAACGGAGTTTTATGGAAGGGTGAGTATGACCTTCAAAATAAAGAGGATTTCCAGAAGGTAATGGATGACATGAAAGCCGGGACAGGACTGGATTTCACTCTGATCATGGATAAAACCCGTATAATAACCACTATTGATGGTATGGCGGGAAAAGATATCGGTGATGATGTTTATGCGGCATTAAAGAAGGGCGAAACCTTCAAAAACTTTAATACCGTGATCAACGGGACAAAGTATTTTGTATTCTATACACCCGAGATCGAAAACGGGAAATATGTGGGAGCCTTCTTTGCGGGGCGTCCTTCGGCCGAGGTGGAAAAGGTGATCAATAAAGCGGTGATGACTCTTATAGTGATCTCGGTGATCATCACGATCGTTTTTATGATAATAGGTTCTCTCGTATCCAATAAGTATTCCAAAAAGCTGACTGCAATTGCCAGCTATGTCAAGGAAATAGGCGAAGGAAGCCTGTCGGTAGATGTAAGCGATGAGCTGCTGAACCGTACCGATGAGCTCGGAGTCATAGCCGAGGGTGTGGAGCACTTAAGCGGGAAGCTTAAGGATGTCATATCCAGATCACAAAGCGCATCGGAGCAGCTGGATGCGCAGTCGGGTGAACTGGCGGAGTCTTCGGGACAGGCGGTAGAAGCTTCATCCATGGTCACAGAAGCGGTAACAGGTATAAGCAAGGGAGCCGTATCCCAGGCGGAAAGCGTTGAGAATGCTGCATCCGACATGGATAATATGGGCAATAACATAGAATATATCACCGGAAACGTCCGGGATATGGACAGGTATGCGGAAGAGATGAAGGAAGCCTGCGATAAGGCTATGGCCGCGCTGGACCGTCTGATAAAGCAGAGCGAGGAAGTGACCGCTTCCGTAAAGGATATAGATGATACCATACGTTCCACCAACGAATCGGCAAAGTCCATATCAGAATTTACCCAGGCCATCACGGATATTGCCACGCAGACCAATCTGCTTTCTTTAAACGCTTCAATAGAGGCAGCAAGAGCAGGTGATGCGGGACGCGGCTTTGCGGTGGTCGCCGATGAAATAAGGGCACTGGCAGACCAGTCTTCCGGCAGTGCCGACGAGATCAAGGGGATAGTGAACAGACTGCTTTCGGATGCTGCATCATCCGTGGCCGTTATGGATAAGCTGAACGAAGCATTCGGAATACAGGCAGCACAGCTGGATGCTACCAGGGAAGATATGATCACGATGAACGGCAATGTGGCGAATGTCAAAGATGCGTCAGCCGGGATCAGCAGCCAGATAGTACAGCTTAACGAGGTCAAGAACGGACTCAGCGAAGTTATCGCCGATCTGTCGGCCATATCCGAAGAAAACGCAGCTTCCACGGAACAGACAACTGCTTCAATGCAGGAGCTGAATGCGAATTTCACGATAATAAACGAGGCGGCCGGAAGCCTTCAGGCCCTTGCCGGAGAGCTTGCAGACAGTATCAGTTATTTTAAGCTCTGATGAAGAAGCGCTGATATAGTTTTTTGAGCAATTTATACTCGTAGGGTAAAGTTTTTGTAGGAAAAGTAAATATAGAGAAAGCATCTGATCCTTGTGTTAGGATATAAGCTGCTAAACAAATAATCCCAAGGAGGAGATGCTTTCATGATCAATGG
>JAIKYA010000107.1 GCA_024683645.1 Lachnospiraceae bacterium | reverse complement strand
TCTGACAGGATTCGAACCTGCGGTATACGGGTTAAAAGCCCGTTGCCATTCCGCTTGGCTACAGACGCATTATTTCGGTTTTAAATACTTTCGCTTCTGTTTTCGTTTCATCTTAGTTTTCCTCTCTTCTTTCTTTTTTATCATTGCAGCAATCGGACTTGAACCGATAACCCTTCGGGTATGGACCGAATACTCTCGCCAGTTGAGCTATGCTGCAGAGCCTCTAGACGGATTTGAACCACCATACACTGCTTACAAGGCAGTAGTCCTACCGTTGATGGCTGCCTTGACGGTTGGCATTTAATCTTCCTTCGTCAGAAGAAGAACCATAGCGACTCTGACGGGATTCGAACCCGTGCTACCTGATAGACAGTCAGGCGTGTTAGCCTCTACACTACAGAGCCATATTCATTTAGTCGGCAGGGCAGGACTCGGACCTGCAATGTTTACCCTGCGGGTACCGGTTTTACAGACCGGTGCGTTCACCATTACGCTACCTGCCGTTAGATATGATCGGTCAGGCTATAATAATAGATTTCCATTTTCGTTCTCCTTTTTCTTCTGTTCATGTTTACAGTTACATTTTTTTGTCCACGTGCCTGTACGGACAGATATTAATTATTTAGTTTTAAGAGCACGATACGGGTTACGATCCCGCTCCGCCAGTTTGGAAGACTGGTAGCGGTTAGTCCCCCTCACTTCGTTCGGCGGACAGTAGTGCAGCCAATTACACCTATCGTGCATTCGGGGAGAGAAGTGCCTGTTTTCTGCTCCCCATATAAAGTTTTAATGTACTGCAGCGTTCGCTGCTATCGACGATAAGGGAGTTGAACCCTTTTTACCGACTTGAAAGGCCAGTCTCTGCATCCGCTCGAGTAATCGCCGTAAGTACCCGATAAGGGATTCGAACCCTTGTCTTTCGGCTGATGCCGGTGCGGCTTAGCGACGAAGGAGCTTAGTCCGCACCCATGCCGTAGCTGAACCGAAAATCACTGCCATTAGACCAATCGGGCTTATCTTTCTTTAAATGCCTTGTGTTCGAGTTGAACGAACTCCTCCTGGGCTTCAACCAGGCGCTTCTACCGAGTTAGCTTACAAGGCTCATGTTCTGCCTGTAAGCTGCTAAATCGGTTGTACTTTCTGTGTGGTCTTATTGTTCTCATCTCATTCCTTTCTGCTAATAAAAATGGGAGCCCTTTTTCTTTCAGGCTCCCACAAAGATCTTATGCTGCTATCCGCATCTCACTGTCCGCCGACTGTAAGGAGGGGGACTTTCCAGATCTTTATGTTCGCCTCTTATATTCATATTCCTGATCATATTTCGGGCGTGATATGGCAATACTATCCTTATCCATTCCGTCATAATTAAACGCTATGCCCGTAAAATCGGCGCACACGGACCACGACTGCTTGGGCAGTCTGTCGATATTCATAAGTTGTGTACGCATTGTTCTCATTTGCTTTTGTTTACCTCTTCTATCTTTCTATCATATTATTTGCATAAAAAACGGGAAGTGTTGGCTTTCATGTATCAAAACATGAAGGACAGGCACTTCCCTCTGATGCGTACTATACTACATACGTATATCACATGTCAATAACTTTTTTCAAAATTTCAAAAAAAATTTTTGAGTTGCTACTATTCACCGTATCCCCTTCAATATTGATAGGCTTTCCTTAATGTGATGGTATTTAATCGTTTCTCCTCAGTATCTGCTTCACCTCATCGATCAGATCTTCACTAAATCCTTCCAGGTCATCCATGGTGATGACTTCATCATGAACGTACATGGCTATATCCCATACGGCGGTAGACTTATTAAGGTCAATTATCACGCCCGGATGCTTCCTTTCCTGTCTGATCCTCTTATCCAACTCCCAGAAATGCTCTGAGGCCTTCCCCGGTGCACTGAGCATTTCAATGTACTCCTTCAGCATCCCCTGCCGGATTATATCATCGGATCAAAAATCTCCCTGATCCACTATCTCTCCGTCCTCGATCACAACATAGCTCACCTCATGTCTGTTGAGGCCTGCGACCATGGCGTCAAGGTTCGGACTGCCGGTGGTGGGATTTCCCGGATTACCACCCAGGCGGTATCCGAGCACATCACTTACTGTCCTGGCAGAATCTCCCCTGCAGGTCCAGAAATATCCCTCTTTCTTTATAACCACGTGATCCGGATATTTATCCGCCCAGTATGCATAGCTGTCTTTACCCGGCATCTTCTTAGGTTTAGACTTTGGCAGTACTGAAGCTACTGCCGGTTTCTTTACAGGTTTAGGTGTTTCTTTTGGCTCCAGCGGGATACTTTCGCCACTTTCAAGCTTCATTATCCCGCCCTGAAATGCTCCGGGGAATACAAAGAGCTTTCCTACCTTACTGTCAAATTCTACATGGAAGCGTATCGCCCAGCCCTTATCATCATATTCAACATCATCTATCGTGCCGGGGCCATAACTGATATGCACTACCCTTTCCCCTATCACAAGGACAAAATCGCTTTTCAGCTTCTCATTACTTACCGTCTCAAAGGGCATCCTTTTGATGGATACCTTTATATCTTCAGGCTTCTTCTCTGCCTTCTTACCGGGTACATCACCTATCTCTCTGATAAACCGTGAGGTTTCCTCCTCTATCCTGAATATGACCAGCTCATTCTTCGCTCTTGTCATGCCCACATAGAACAAGCGGCGCTCTTCCTCAAACTGCGCCCAGTCCTCAGGCGCAGCCGTGCCCTGTACCGGGACAGCTGACGGGAACTGCCCGTCATATACATCCATCAGATATACACGGTCATATTCCAGTCCCTTTGAAGAATGGATGGTAGACAGGATAAACGGACAATCATAATTCCCAGGTCTGTCCTTTAACATATTACGAAGCTGATCAAGTCTTGCCAGATATGACTTTACTGATGCTTCCGGATACGCCAGCTGTTTAAGTATAAAAAGCTTTCCCGGATCGATACTACCTCTCTCAAGGTATTCAAGATACCCCATAGGCTTCTCGATCCTGAATATTGCCTTTGCAGGCGCTTCACGCAGCATTGCCTTCAGATTAGTTGAGAGTCCCTTACAGTTACCAATTATCCTCCCGTTAATGGCTGCACTGTACTCTGCGGCATCCAGAACAGGAATATGCTTTTCTCGGCTGATCCGGCACATGGTCTCTGCCTGATCCTTACGCAGATACGTCTTGCATTTATAATAGATCTTCATAAAAAGCTCCGTATCATATGGATCAAAAGCAAAGCGCATTATATTTGTCACATCGCTGACTATCCTGTTGGTAAAGAAGGTCATATCCACGCTGCGGATCCTGTACGGTATGCCCTGACGGTCCAGCTGGTCGATCAACGGAAGCGCACTATCATTATCGCGGTATAACACGGCGGTCTGAGTTGTACAGCCATCGGCTACCTTCATGAGATAGCTGTACTGCCCTGCCCTTTTCTTTATATCAACATACCGTATATCCGCCTCAGGTCCGCGTACCGAAACCATGTGTTTCTCGTGCCGTGCCTTATTATGCTGTATGAATACATCCGCTGCAGCAACGATCTTTGCATTGGAACGGTAATTCTGATCCATAACAAGAACACGTGCACCGGGATGATCCTTTTCAAATTTTAACAGAGCTTCCGGATAAGCTGCACGGAATCCGTATATGCTCTGATCCTCATCACCGACCATGAACAGATTACCGTTATCCCCGGCCAGCAGCTTTATTATCATATGCTGGATCTTTGATGTATCCTGTGCTTCATCCACGCATATATACCGGTACATGTCCCTGTAATATGCCAGCAGATCCGGATACTTTAAAAGAAGGCGGTAGCCATAGACCATCTGATCATCATAATCCATCTGACGGTTAGATCTTAGATATGCATTATATTCCCGGTATGTATCCAGCAGCGGCAGCTTCTGTTCTTCCCCCAACGCTTTTATCTCATCCTCCGAAAGCATCATGTTCTTGCAGTAGGTGATGAGGGATTTTACTCCCTTGATCTCACTTTCCGTGGGATACTCATCAAGCTTCTTCTTAAGGATATCTGTGAGGGCCCTTATCAACGCGCCCTCGTCCGAAACCAGCTCAAACGGCGGTTGGCCTATCATCTCGCCACAGTGCATTATCACTTTGGCGCATATACCGTTTATCGTCCTGAACTCCAGCCTTCCGTGCAGTTCTTCCCCAAAGATGCTCTCAAAACGCTTTGACATATCCTGTGTAGCAGATACCGTATAGGTAAGCGTCAATATCTCTTCCGGCCGGATCCCCGCACAGTAGATCATATATCCAAGGCGGTTCACAAGAACGGTAGTTTTCCCGCTTCCGGGTACAGCAAGAAGAAGTACAGCACCATCCACCGCCTGTACTGCTTCCAGCTGCTTATCATTCAGATGTCTTGTGTATCTGTCAAGAAACTCCTGTTTATCCATCCCTTAATCAGCCCTCAATTCATATTTCTATAAGCCCTCTCTACTCAGTTATGTGCTGCAAATGTGATCATGGTCAGCAAACCGTGTTCTCTTTAATACGATACACGATAATATTATGCAAATTGCTATTCCGACTATTCCCGATATTATTTCTGTGTATATTTGAAACAAGTATATATTTTTCTTTGGATTATCCGGATTATACTTGATCGTC
>JAIKYA010000158.1 GCA_024683645.1 Lachnospiraceae bacterium | reverse complement strand
GCACGGACGTGTTGCCCGCTATCTGCTCAGCGACCCGCTAAGCGGCTTTGATGATATCACTCCCTTTAAGGGAGCGCTCCTTGACTTCGGCTTCAGCGGCATGGCGGCAGGTAACGGATATATCTGCACCTCCAGCATTTGCGGCGGATACGGCGGCGGCGATATGATACTGATCTCAAAAGACTGTGGTGAGAGCTGGCAGACTGCCCTGCAGGATCTTGCATACGGGAAACTTTCCTCACGCGCTCACTACTTAAGTCCTGCATATCACGGCGGTCACTCTCCGGTTCACTGGATGAGCGATCTGGCGGTAAATCCCTTCGATCCGGATGAACTCTGGTTCAATACGGGTACCGGAGTATTTTTGAGCAGAAATTTTACATCTGACGATCGCAGCTTTACGGACTATTGCGACGGCATAGAGGAGACGGTGCACTTAAATCTCTACAGCCCGCCCTCCGGTGAAGTGCAGCTGATAGATATACTCGGAGACCTGGGCGGCTTCGCTTTCAGGGATCTGCACACAGCCTGTGAGAATTCTTTTGCCGATGCGGAGGGCAACCGCTATATCACCTGTATAAATGCGGACTTCTCGGATGCCGCCCCGGATGTCTGCGTGGTGGCAGCCCGAGGCAACTGGACCGGACTTACAAAGGGAGGAGTGATCATTTCCCGCGACAATGCTAAGAGCTGGGAGCGCCTGCCCCTTCCCTTCGGCATAAATGACGAGCTCGACCGGCTATGCAAAGCTGTCGAGCGGCCGAATGTCAATCCCGGCTGGGTAGCGCTTGCTGCCGATGCCGGAAGCTTTGTCTTCACTCTTTCGGAAGGCATATCTCTCTACAGGGACAATACCGTGCATGCGGTATTTGATGAAAACGGGATGCCGGAATATGAAGAAGTATCCGTGATAGAGATCGATCCCGGTCCTGACAGACCGTTGATGAAAGTATTTGCCGACCGCACGGACCCGGCTTACTTTTACGGTTTCGGAGAGAATGGCCGTCTGTATGTCAGCAGTGACGGCGGGAGCTGCTTTATCGAGAAGCATTCTCCCCTGCCGGACGATATTGATTTCGGCCTGATAGACTGCGCAAATAAAACCGAGGTACGCGGTGATGCCGGTTTCTTCGGACGCTTTTACCTTGCAGCCGCGGAGAACGGCCTGTGGCTTCTTGAATATAAAAAAGACAGTGAAGCATTCACTGCCCGCAAACTCAGCAAAGACGGCGACATCGTATACCGCTGCGGTCTCGGCATACTGGATGAGCCCTATATCGGCGGCCGCAAGATGATCTATATCAGCGGTATCATCGATTCACATTACGGCTTCTACCGTTCCGGAGATGAAGGAGAGACCTGGCAGCTTCTTAATGATGAGCATCACCTCTTCGGAGAGGTAAACAGCATTGAAGGCGACAGCCGCATGCGCGGACGTTTCTTTATCGCCAGCGGAAGCCTCGGCGTGATAGTCGGGGAAGAAAACTAGAAAACAATAGAAAACCATGGGGACGAAAAACCATGGGGACGGACCTCCCGGTCCTGAAGGACCGGGAGGTCCGTCCCCGTGGTTTTCCCCGTGGTTTTCCCGTGATCGTCATATCAGCTCACACAGCCGTTCACAGATGATATCCCAGCGATAGTTTTCTTCCACATACTTTTTTGCGTTTGCGCTCATCAGCTTCTTCTCTTCCTCATGTCCGAGAAGATAATTCACACAGCCTTCAAATTCAAAATAGTTCTGATAGTACAGCGCTCCGTTACTCCTTATACAGTGGTCCTTCAGCACATCGCAGTTTCCGTTGACCAGCACAGGCGCACCGCATTTCATTCCTTCCAGCACCACCATGGACAGACTCTCCCTCGGTGAAGGCATGATCACGATCGACGCTGCCGCCATACCGTCGAATTTATCTTCATCACTGACAAAGCCCATGGGAATGATATCCGGATCATCCGGAAGCTTTACGGCACTCTTTCCCATCAGGCGCAGCCGTAGTTTCGAAGGATTCCGCCTTTTATATTCGGCAAAATAACGCAACAGCTCTATTCCGCCTTTTGCTTCATCCAGCCGTCCCACATAGAGCATAAACGGCTCGTCTCCGTATTTTTCCCAAAATCTCTCCGCGGATACCACATCAGGCAGTTCCACTCCCACCCCGCCGGTATAGGATCTTACTTTCTCATTATGGAAAAGCTTATTTACCATGGCCATCTCAACCGCAGTATTGTATAGTATCCCCTTGGGCGTATTGAAGACGCCGTCATAGATATGCATATGTATTGCAGGTTCCTCATGTGCCGTGGGTATCAGCACTGCCTTGTTCCCTGCTGCTTTTATTCCTTCGACAGTGGTGTAATACAGATATGTAAAAAAGATAAATGCTTCGTATTCATCCCTGTGTTCCCTTATATAAGCGGGAATGGCAGGTGCATACGGCCCCTGCTCGATCAGCCACTCTTCCTCTCCTGTTTCGGGCAGACCTTTGGTTTCAAACCTTCTGTTCAGCGGTCCGAAGACTTTGAGATCTCTTTCTCTCTCTACGGAAAATCTTCTTACATGTATCCCGTTTATGTCTTCTTCGTCTTCCCGGTAATGATCGGCCCAGCTCAGGTAATCCAGGGCTTTGGTCGTCAGCACTTCTATATTATCGTAATAAGCCAGCATATGCTCTGCCAGCTGCCTGCAGTGGAGTTCTGCCCCGCCGTTTACTTCGAGGCCGTAACGCTGTATCACAAAGCATATTTTTCCGGATTTTCTTTCACTCATCTGCAGCTTCCTCTTACGCGAGCATTGCAGCAGGAAGAGACACACCGTCTGCACCGAGGGTTATAAATCTCTCAGCCGCCTCACCATCCTCAGCCAGTCTGCCGCATATCACCACGTAGGTCCCGCCGGCATGTCCGTTTGTGATGCTCATCCCGGCCAGGCGCAGCACCTGCTCCCTGACTTTTCCCTCATCGCCGACTGTCTCGTCTCTTTTTTCCATTCCGAGTGCTTCGGAATAAAGATCATTGGTCCCTATGCTGAAGAAATCAGCGATCTCCCCCAGCTTCAGACTGTCCTCTGCTGCAGCCTTCGTTTCTATCATCACGCCTATGGGAACGGCTGCCCTGCTCTTAAGCTCGCTTCTGACTTCCCTGCATATCGCCAATGCTTTTTCAAACTCTTCCGCATCCTTTACCAGCGGGAACATCAGCTTTATATTTCCATACTTCGCCGCCCTGTATATGGCACGCAGCTGGGTCTTGAACATTTCAGCCTCGCTCAGTGACAGCGCCAGTCCTCTTAAACCTTTATCTTCCATGTATGCGGGCAGCTTGTCTCCGCCCAGATCCGCGGTCCTTATAGTTACAGGCAGCGGTTTTACAGCCTCCGCTGCTTTTTTATACTCAAGGAACTGTTCCTCCTCATTCGGAGCATAGCTTCTGTCGATATAAAGATACTCGCTCCGAAACAGCCCTACGCCGGCAGCTTCGCTGCCTTTGAGTCTGTTGGCATCCCCGGCCCTGCTTATGTTCGCATATAGCTTTACTCCGGCTTTTTTGTAGGTCATCAGCAGATCTTTGCCGTTTTTATTCTTCATAAAAGCTGCTGCACTGACTTCATCTATATCTGCAAATACTTCGCCGCTCACCGAGTCAAGAGCTATCCTCATTCCGTCTTCTACCGATGTGAGAAGCTCCTCCCCGCAGCCCCACACGGAGGCTATCCCCATATCTTCAGCAAGTATCGCGGCATGTGACAGTTCCGATCCCCGTGCACACACTATCCCTGCGACTTTTGAAGTATCCAGCTTAAGTATCTGCGAAGCTCCCAGCATATCTGCGCACAGTACCGTACCTGCGGGCAGATCGGAGCCTGTGATATCCAAAGCGTCAGTCCCGGTCAGCATATCCCTTATCTCACGCATATCCTCGGCTCTGGCGGCTATCAGTTCCGAGCCGCAGTTTTCAAGCTTCTCTGCTTCTCCGTTACATACCCTGCATATTGCCTCATTAACGCTTAAATGCTGCACAAGGATAAGGTCACGGATACTTTTATCCAAGCCTTCATCCTCGAGCAGCATCTTTCTCGCTTCAAATATCTGCGCACTTTTTACGCCCGCCTTGCTAACGGCTTTTTCCAAAAGCCTGTCGAGCTCATTTCGTACAGAATTCTTTGCTTCTTCGTAGAGAAGTATCCCGCGCTCAGCATCGCCTGTTTCTGCATCTGCCATAACATCTGCTGTGGATATGAATTTCTTCACATATCCCGCTACTGCCCTGCTGCCGCCGGCTCTTCCAAATAATCTGATCATTTGCGGATAATCATTCTCTTTACTTTGCTTTTGATACGGGAGAATAATGACGGCTTCATGTCATCGGTATAATACTGCATGATATCCGGAAGTCTCAGCTCACTCTCCCTGTAACCTTTCGCAGCAATATCCGCGCGTATGCCGTTCATTATCTCCTCGATATTAATGTTTTTTGCTTCCATCAGACTTTCTTTACGCCGATGTTCACCATCTCGCCGTTGATGTTCATCTCCTTTGCACCGGGTACATCCTCATTGTAGAGGATCTCATCAGCCAGCACTTTTGTGGAGATCGAGTCGGCGTTCTTCTTTACTACCTCTGCAAGCTTTTCATTACCGGTAAGTGAGAATACTATACGGTCCATGACCTCGAAACCGCTGTCCTTACGCATGTTCTGGAGCTTGCTGATGATCTCGTTCACATAGCCCTCTTCCAGCAGTTCTTCGCTTAAATTAGTATCCATGATCACGGTCACGTCTCCGTCGGCTTCCGTAGCATAGCCTTCCTTCTGCGCCATGCTGATCAGCAGATCTTCTTCCTTAAGTTCTATCTCTGCACCGTTCACTTCAAACTTAAGTGCTCCTTCGCTCTTCAGCGTATCCATGGCCGAGTTGCCGTCAACATTGACCAGATACTCCTGTATTCCCTTAAGCTGCTTGCCGTACTTCGGTCCCACAGTCTTAAGCTGGGGTTTGAAGGTATAGGAAGTGAACTCTCTTACATCATCGGTAAATACGACTTCCTTTACATTCAGCTCGTCCTTTACCACTGCCACATAGCTGTCTTCCATTGTGAACGGAGCCTTGACATACATCTTTCCGATGGGCTGCCTGCTCTTTATGTTTGCAGCGTTTCTTGCGGCCAGACCGATGGTCTTTACCTTGAGCACCGCATCCATCTGCTCTTCCAGCTTCTTATCTATGAACGCGCTGTTCACCTCGGGATAATCACACAGATGTATGGATTCCTTTGCCGCAGGATCTACGCTCATCACCAGGTTCTGATATATCTGCTCCGTCATGAAAGGTATCATAGGAGCCGCTGCCTTGGAAATGGTGACCAGTGCGGTATACAGCGTCATGTAAGCATTTATCTTATCCTGCTCCATGCCCTTTGCCCAGAATCTCTCACGGCAGCGGCGCACATACCAGTTACTCATCTCGTCAACAAACTGATCCAGTGCTCTTGCAGCCTCGGGGATCTTATATTCATTAAGGTCTGCATCCACTTCACCGACTACGGTGTTGAGTCTCGAGAGCAGCCACTTGTCCATTACGGGCAGCTTGTCATATTCAAGGCTGTACTTTGACGCGTCAAACTGATCTATCTCAGCGTAGAGTACCCAGAATGCATAGGTATTCCACAGTGTATCCATAAATTTTCTCTGGCCTTCCGTTACAGCTCCGTCATGGAAACGGTTAGGCAGCCAGGGGGCGGAATTGATGTAGAAATACCATCTTATCGCATCTGCTCCGTGCTTCTCCAGAGCATCGAAAGGATCTACCGCATTGCCCTTACTCTTACTCATCTTCTGACCGTTCTCATCCTGCACATGTCCGAGCACTATAACGTTCTCGTAGCAGGGTGAATCGAAGAGCAGGGTCGACTCAGCAAGCAGGGAGTAGAACCAGCCTCTGGTCTGATCCACTGCCTCGGATATGAACTGTGCGGGATACTGTGCCTCGAACAGTTCCTTGTTTTCAAAAGGATAATGATGCTGCGCATAAGGCATCGCACCGGAATCAAACCAGCAGTCGATAACCTCGGGCACACGGTGCATGGTCTTTCCGCACTTCGGGCAGGGGAAGGTCACGTCATCGATATAAGGTCTGTGAAGCTCTACCTCTGCAGACTTCGGATCACCGCTGAGCTCGGCCAGTTCCGCACGTGAACCTACGGAATGCAGTTCGCCGCATTCGCACTCCCAGATATTCAGCGGAGTACCCCAGTAACGGTTACGTGAGATAGCCCAGTCCTGAAGGTTTTCCAGCCAGTCGCCGAAACGTCCCTTTCCTATTGAATCGGGGATCCAGTGGATCTTATTGTTGTTGCGGATCATGTTTTCCTTCACCGCAGTCATCTTTATATACCAGCTCTCACGCGCATAGTAGAGAAGCGGGGTCTCGCATCTCCAGCAGTGAGGATAGCTGTGCTCAAACTTAGGTGCAGCGAAGAGGAGCTTTCTCGAGGACAGGTCCTTGAGCACCTCGGGATCCGCACTTACCGCACCTTCCTTTACTTCCTTCTCGGTAGGCTTGCAGCGCTGTCCTGCAAAAGGAGTCTCGGGTTTCATGTGACCAGACTCGTCCACCATCTGTACGAAAGGCAGGTCATACTTACGTCCCACGTTGGCATCGTCTTCACCGAAAGCCGGAGCGATATGCACGATACCGGTACCGTCTGTCATAGTAACGTATTCGTCACATACTACGTAGAAGCCTTTTTTACGGGTCTTATCTGCCACTTCTTTAGCACAGTCATAAAGCGGCTCGTATTCCTTGCGCTCCAGATCAGTGCCCTTATATGTTTCGAGTACTTCGAAAGCAGCCTTGCCCTCTTCCTTATCTTCTTTGCTGAGCAGCTGGTCAAGCACCGTATGGAGCAGTGCCTCTGCCATATAATAGGTATATCCGTCAACAGCCTTTACCTTGCAGTAGGTCTCATTGGGATTGACACAGAGTGCCACGTTGGAAGGCAGGGTCCAGGGCGTCGTGGTCCAGGCAAGTATATAAGCGTCTTCATCCTTGCACTTGAAACGTACGATAGCCGAACGCTCCTTCACATCCTTATATCCCTGCGCTACTTCCTGAGCGGAAAGCGGCGTACCGCAGCGGGGGCAGTAAGGCACGATCTTGAAGCCCTTATACAGCAGG
>JAIKYA010000152.1 GCA_024683645.1 Lachnospiraceae bacterium | reverse complement strand
ATGAGCAAAAATCCCATAGTCTCAAATATCTACACTGCAGATCCGGCACCCATGGTATACAATGATACATTGTATCTCTATACCACGCATGACGAGGACGAGCTGGTAAACGATTTTTACACCATGTATGACTGGAGATGCTTCTCCACAAAGGATATGGTGAACTGGACCGATCACGGAAGGATCTTTGGTCTGGATGATATCAGCTGGGCGGACGACCGCGCCTGGGCTCCGCAGTGTATTGAAAAGAACGGTAAGTTCTATCTTTACTGCCCCGTGCATAAAAAGGACAGCGGCATGGCTATAGCCGTCGGCGTGTCGGACTCACCCACCGGGCCTTTTAAGGATCTGGGTTACCCGCTTGTAGACGAAGGTGACTGGAACGATATAGATCCCACGGTGTTTACCGATGATGACGGGAAGACCTATCTGTATTTCGGCAATCCCGAACTGCGCTACGTCGTGCTTAACGACGACATGATATCGTATGATGAAAGCATCGGGATAGTAAAGATCCCCATGACAGTGGAGTCTTTCGGAAAAGGCAGCCACATGACCGGCACCACTTACGGTGAGGGTCCCTGGTTCTATAAACGTGACGGCCTCTACTATATGGTCTTTGCGGGCTTTGCCGAAGGCGAGAAGCGCAACGAGCATTTCGGTTATTCCACTTCGGATTCACCGACCGGTCCCTGGACCTACAGGGGTGTGCTGATGGAAGAAGGTCCCTGCTTTACGAATCATCCGGGCATCTGTGATTACAAAGGCCACTCATACCTTTTCTATCACACCGATGAGCTTCCCGGAGGCAGTCTGTTCCACCGCAGCGTATGCGTGGCGGAATTTACCTACAATGAGGACGGCAGCATCGATACAGTTGCAAAATGCAGCGGAGTGAAGGGCATCTGATAAACAGAGTCTGCCATATATATTAAATTTATAAGGGGCGGAATTTCCGCCCCCTTATCATGCTTCGCTTATATATTTCTTTATCGCTGCCGTAAGTTTCGTGCAGCCGTACTCTTTTGCAACTGCTTTTATCAGAGCATCCTTCTTTATTTCCGGATCCCTGCCCCTTATGATCTCCATCGCCGCCGCCAGCTCGTCCGGAGCGATTTTCTCGATGGGTCTGGGCTTTGCTCCTTCTTCCGGAAGCTTCGGTATCACTCTTCCCGCGATCCTCAGATAATCGCCCTCCAGCGCATAAGCACTTCCTGCCTGCGTATTGATGATGTCCAGCACTTCGTCCTTTACCTTCGGAGTGACTTTCACATAGCCGTACAGCGGTGCCAGCTGCCTGCAGACTATATCGATATGAACGGGGCTCTGGGCCTGTGCGATCTTTACGATCTCCGCGGCAACTGTATCTTTATCGGCTGTTTTGCCCTTTGCAGCTTTCTCATATACAAACTCTCTGAATACGCCAAAGCCTGTAGCGCTGCTTACTGCCTGCTCCCCTGTCCCTTCCGCTGCGGTATGTTCCGTACCACGGTTTTCCGCATACGCGGCAGCTGCTGTCTGCACTTCCGGCTCCGAAGCCTGCACTGCGGCTGTCTCCTCGGCTTCCCTTATCTCCGAACGCATTTTTTCAAATCCGTTCATGAATACGCGCTCGTACTCTTCCGGTTTTACCCGGCTCTGGAGCAGCTTATTGACATAGTCCCCGAGTCCTATATCGAAGAACCTGTCTATGGCACTGCTGAAAGCCGCCTTCACGTCAAACTTCTTTAGGCTGTCCTTGTAGCTCTTTGCCTTTTCCAGCTGGAAGCTTAAGCGCTTCTTTTCAAGATTCTCATTCTCGGAAAACAGATTATCAAACTCATTGACCTTATCCGCATCCTTTTCCAGAAAGGCTTCGAGGAAACGTGCTATCTCTTCGGTATTCTTTACAAAATCACCTGCCGAAGCCACACCCTTGTCGAAGGCTTCGTTGGTCTTTACTATCTTTCTTCTGGCTATATAATCGCCTACCCACTCGAGCTTTGTGATGATGCACTTCCAATCGGTAGCTCCGCCCTTGAACAGATCGCCGTACATTTCCTTAAGTGCCGCCTCATCCCGGGCATCCAGGCGCTCGATGGTCTGCAGACGGCTCAGGCTCATCAGGCTGTCATAGCAGTTAAACAGCGTCTCCTTGGAATAAAACTCCCTGAGCAGTCCCGTAAGCTTATCCTTCAGGCCCTCCAGCATCACCGACAGTCTGGCTGCGGTATCGATATTCTCGGAAACAGGCCTGTTGCTGTATGCGATGACCCGCGCAAACTTCTTAAGCTCCGGATCGTTTACCAGCGCGTTCAGCTGCGAGGCTTCTCCCGAAAACCTGCCCGTCATCCTGCCCGCAAGCATCTCGGTCCTTATCTCTGCAGGTATCTTTCCTCTGTATGCGGATCTGATATGTTCAAATCTTTCTATGGCGCCCGCCGCGCCTTCAAAATCGGTATACTCGCCGTTGTACCATCCGCCCAGAGCGGCCGTAAACTCTGTCCTGTTGGCTTCCAGTTCAGCTGCTGCGAGGCGGTATCTCTGTATCTTCTGGAGGATATCGAACATCTCCTCATAGCTTATCTTCTTGGTGCTCTGCCTGCGGTGTACCCTGAGTGCGTTCATGTCGGCCTTGAACTGCGGAGTGATCATTCGAAGGAACGAAGTATATTCATTGTCCATTCTCGCCATTATGCCTGCATAATCCACTTCCAGCACGGCTTTGTCATATTCCTCAAGTACGGTGGCTTTGGCGGCTTCCGCTTTTCTCACCATCTCCCTGGCTTTGGCTATGGTCTTATCCCTGCCGTAGCCCCAGTTGTCGGCAAACCAGCTGTCAACAGCTTTCAGATCCATGCTGCATTCTTCGGCAAGCTGCGCTATCTTCCCGACTTCCTCGGGCTTGCCCAGTGCCGCTACACAGAGAGGGCCGGTAAGGCCGTTTATGATATCCTGCTCTGTCTTCAGACGCTCCGTGGCTTTTCCCATAAGCTCGATCAGCTCATCTATTTCGTCTAAGAGCTTCTTCTCATCCGCGTACTCTTCGGACAGTTCCGCCTGTATCTTTTTGAGCAGGGAGTCTATCATCTTGGCTTTTTCATCCGCATTCTGGTGCAGGAAATCCTCCCCCATATGCGTGATCACTTTTGCCAGAAACTCGATCTTGCTGACTTTTCTTTCCTTCTGTTCTTCTGCCGTATCAAAATAGATTTTCAGATCGTCGCCCTTTACCCAGCCTGCAGGGAAGCCCACACTGCCAAGACAGAAGTGCATGAATTCGATGACCGCCGGAAAATCCGCCGGTGCCAGATCCAGATTGAAAGGAACCCTTTCCCTGTAAAATGCCGCCGATTTAAAATACCCTTCTATGGTATCTATCACACGGTCTACAATACCCGACACATCCTGTTTTTTCTCCCTGTCAGGTTCGGGTGCCGAATTGTTCTTCCAGGTATTACGGCTGTTAGCCTCTTCCAGCTTCTG
>JAIKYA010000151.1 GCA_024683645.1 Lachnospiraceae bacterium | reverse complement strand
GCGTCTTCATCCTTGCACTTGAAACGTACGATAGCCGAACGCTCCTTCACATCCTTATATCCCTGCGCTACTTCCTGAGCGGAAAGCGGCGTACCGCAGCGGGGGCAGTAAGGCACGATCTTGAAGCCCTTATACAGCAGGTCTTTCTTCCATATTTCCTTGAGCGCCCACCATACGGACTCGATATAATCATCATGATAGGTAACGTAAGGATCATCCATATCAGCCCAGAAACCTACGGTTCCGGAGAAATCTTCCCACATGCCCTTATATTTCCACACGGATTCCTTACACTTCTCGATGAAGGGCTCCAGGCCGTAAGCCTCTATCTGGTCCTTGCCGTCGAGGCCCAGGCTCTTCTCCACCTCTATCTCCACGGGCAGACCGTGAGTATCCCAGCCGGCCTTACGGGGTACCATATATCCCTTCATGGTGCGGTATCTGGGTATCATATCCTTAATGACTCTGGTAAGCACGTGACCTATGTGCGGCTTGCCGTTGGCCGTAGGCGGTCCGTCATAAAACATGTAGGTAGGGCAGCCTTCGCGCTCTTTAATGCTCTTTCTGAAAATATCCTTATCTTTCCAGAACTGCTCAACTTCCTTTTCCCTTGTCACAAAGTTTTGGTCTTTTGATACTTTCTTGTACATTTACAACTCCTCCGAGTCAAGTATTATGGTGAACGGTCCGTCATTTATGAGACTGACCGCCATGTCCGCTCCGAATTCGCCGGTCTGCACATCCGGCACCGTCTTTCTGCATTCTTCTATTATATATTCGTAAAGCTCCGTTGCCATTTCGGGACCGCCCGCATGAACGAAGCTGGGTCTGTTCCCCTTCCTGCAATCCGCATACAGTGTAAACTGCGATATCAGCAACAGGCTTCCGCCCACATCAGCCAGCGACAGGTTGGTCTTGTCATTCTCGTCGGCAAATATCCGCATCCCCACCAGCTTCTTCACCATCTTATCGGCCACTTCCTTCGTGTCCGACTCTCCGATGCCTATCAGCACCATAAAGCCCCTGCCTATGCTGCCTTTGACGCTCCCGCCGATAGTGACGCTTGCCTCCGTCACCCTCTGTATCACAAATCGCATACTTTACACCTCTGTATCTGATATATATTATGGGGAAACACGGTAAATGTCAAGAGAAGCGGCTGTCCGCCGCTTCTTTTCACTGCCACGATGCAAACGGTCCGGGCAATGAGGTCTCTCCTCTGCTCCCGCCCTTTATGTCACAGTTTACGCATTCGGGAGTGCGCACCTGCCTTATGGCATCAGGGTCGCGCAGGAGTTCCAGCTTTTCTCCGGGACCGGGTGCATTTACAGGCTCATCCGTACGCTCTTCGATCCTGAAGCTGCCCTCGTCTTCTCCTTCTGCAAAGCCAAACCAGGCGCTGTCGCCGCTTAAATCAAAGCCATAGAATTCCTGCCAGGTCGGAAGATCCAGGCACACCTCCGGTGCAGGATACATGATGCGCAGATACCCGCCCTTCATGCACAGGTAGAGATTGCCTTCCGCTTCATTATCTTCGGTCGGGAATACAATCGCAGCCTCGCCGCAGTCATAGAAGATATTGTTGAGTATCCTTGCCTTTCTGGAAGTACCGCCCCTTTCCATGCCTCCCATGCGGAAGCCAACGGGCTTTGCATAGTACCCGCTGTGGCGGCATTTTCCTATCAGGTTGTGCGCGATGATAAGCCTGTCGGTACCTTCGCAGTATATGCCGTAACCGTTTACGGCATCGGTCTCCGCGAGTTTATACCAGCCGCTGGAGCCGGGCTCCTGGGGAACTTTCGCGGGATCGAACCTGCCCTCCACATTCCAGATAATATTGTTGTCTATCAGATTGACACCGTCCTTGGTACACTCGATAAAGATGGCTTCTCTCTGTTCTATCCCGTTCAGGAACAGATTGCAGGTAATGCGCGTGTTCCTGTTTCCGCAGTCCAGCCACAGATGATCGGCGCGAAAAGTATCCTTAAACACATTTCTGCGGATAAGACCGTCTATGCTGTTATGAAGTTTGATCGCTCCTGCTTCCCAGGAAAGCTCCATCTTCTGCCATCCCGTACCCTCGATACGGTTGTCCTCTATGAGCATATGCTCCGCAAAAAGTCCTGCAATCCCGCATACTCCCGCATTCCTTATGGTACAGCCGCGGATAACGGAATGTCCTATGATCTGACCCTCGATATATTCATGATGCCAGCATTCGTTGCCGATATCTATAGCTACGGTATTGGCATAGTTAACTTCACAGTCTTCGATGATCCAGTGATGACCGCGGAAAGCGGATATAGCTCCTCTCTGCGGCACAGGTCCGCCTGTGGCTGCATGTTCGCATATGAGTCCTTTTATCCTGATATATGAAAGGAAGGGCTCGCGTGGTGCCACGCACTGTTCCCTTACCGAGATTTCTATCAGATGCTCCTTCGGATCTTCATCATCCTTCAGTCTGAAATGTATGGTCTGTCCGTTGGCTTCAACCCAGTAGGTGTATTCCTCCGCACCAAGCATATAATAGAGAGCAACCTGCTTTAAGGGTCTGCCGTCACAGTAAACGACACCTCTCCGGTTTAAATAGGTCGTCATGTCCGTTTTATCGTACTCGATGAAAAGACGGTCATGGATGATATTGACCGCACAGAAAGGATTATAGCCCTTGAACATTTCGGGATCGAGCTCGTGTTTCCATATCTTCCGGTGTTCTTCCGCTGTACCGTCCACCGGTCTGGTCCCCGAAGAAAACTCCGCAACAGGTTCAAGCTTCCAGCCAAAGCTTTTCGAAAAATCACTTACCTGCTCCGAAGCCCTTATTATCACCCGCTCTCCGGGATAAGCTTCATAGCTTATCATATGTTCACTGTCTGTACCGCCCATACGCGGCGTGAGACACTCTCTGTATATTCCCCCTCGTATCAGCACCTGTGTTCCGGGACGTGCTTTGGCTGCCGCAGCAGCCAGCGTCTTAAACGGCATTCCGATACTGCCGTCATTATCATCCGACGCCTTCGGATCATCGCACGCAACATACAGCGTCTGTTCATACGCACCTTCTTTTTCCCAGAAGTCAAAACATTTTCCGTCAGGCAGAATGGCCGTAAGATCATCAAGTTTTTCCATATTCACTCCTCCTTGTCTGAATACTCTTTTTTCTTTCCATGTCTCACATTACTCTTCGGCGTTTCAGCAGATACTTCCAAAGCTTTCGCAGGCTTTGTCTGCCTCCGTCGAAAACGGGTGCGGGCGATCAGCAATATGAGCATCACCGGCACAAGTACTGCCACGGCTGCTGCCGCCACCAGGCACAATATCACCCATCCCCTGTCCGGTGCCGGATTCTGCGGCATTTCTTCTACTGTATTCACCGGATACACCGCAGTTATATCAACATGTTCATCTTCCTCAGCCGGTAACCCGATATAAGCGGCTTCTCCGGCATCATGTTCTGCTTCCCAGGCCAGAGCAGCTTTTTTCCTCTGCTCCTCATCAGCCTCTTCCGCCTTCTTCAGTTCGTCCTGATATAAAAAATGTATATTGACCGCTTCGCTTTCCGTCTTCAGATCGTAGCGGTTATAGACTCTGGCTGTCACCCTGCTGTCTTTTTCGCGTGGCAGCATGAGGGTAAAAGCTGCGCTCTTCTCATTTTCATTTTTATCCACAGAATAGCCCGGCCATACTTCCAGTCCCTGAAAGCTCTCGCCGCCGTCTGTACTGTAGTCAAAGTATTCCAGCGCCTCATCATTATCCGCCGCATCTATCCTAAAGCTCACTTCCCCGGTCTCTTCATTTTTTGATACTATGTTCAGTATGCATTCATCGGGTTCAGTGCTGTCATTGAGCGGATACATCATTACTCCGTCCGGAGGGATCACTTTTTCACTGCCATGCTCCTCTCCGGTCACACTGTTCTTCAGTCCGAAATACCTGGCTACAGCCTGCGCATCCTCACGGCCGAAAGCCTGCATCTTTTCTTCAGTATCCGCATATACGCTGTCGGCTTCCACATCCACGTGGCAGTGTTCCAGTATCACCGCGGGCATCCCGAGAGCCGCAGCCTCACGGATGATACCGTAATAATCTCCCTTATTTCCGAGACGTGTTTTTATACCCCGCAGATGAAGACCCATTTTTCCCATCTGCTCTGTCCAGCATCTTCCGAAGCCATACCCCACTCCATGAAAGGGCTGTGCGGAAGGGATCCATATCTCTGCCCCGAATACCTCATGATCCACCGAAGCATTGTAATGAACGCTTATAAGAAGATCTGCCTTCACACCGGCGGCAAACTCTGCCCTTTCTTTTAAAGACATATCCACGTCATCATTCCGTGTCAGGTAAACCTGTATGCCCTCGTATTTACTTAATTCCGCCGCCATTGCCTGCGCTGTGATGAGATTACGTTCTTTTTCAAGCATCTCCGTATTCTCTTCACCCATATTCTCGCCGCCATGCCCCGGATCGATAACAACTACCACATCCCGTACCGTGATATCGTCCATGGCAGCATGACTCTCCGTGGGCGCCGGGATGATAAGCAATATTATCAATATAAAGAAAAACAGTTTACTTTTCACTTCTCATCCGTCGCATCACAATTGGATACGGTCCCTTTTGCCCAGGGGCTTCCAACATCACATCTTCCGTGATGATAGACCTCCTTCTTTACTCCGGTCTGCAGGTCCTCGCTGAAACCAACGGAGAGCCTGCTTACTCCGCTGCTCATCCTGCTGTCTATCATCTCTATCAGTTCATCTATCTCGTTCAAGCGCATACCTCCTCTTTATCGTATCTGACTGCTTCTCCGTTTACAGCAGCATTTCATCCGGCCGGGCCGTCATCAGCTTAATTCGATTATACTGTATCAGTTGTCAAAAGCAAAGAATTATTCGATCGCTGAAATGCGAATGATATCTATGAGTATTTCAGAAAGGCCGCAAAAAGTAATTAAAAATATTTTTAAATAGTTCTTGCCGAAATGAGCTCTTTGTGTTAATATCTATTTAAAGAAAAATTTAAATAGGTAAAGATCATGGGAGATACAAATATATTCAAAGTGCTGGCAGACGGCCAGCGAAGAGAGATTCTTACGATGCTTAAAGACGGGCGTATGAATGCAGGAGAGATCGCAGAACGGCTTAAGGTCACACCGGCTGCCCTGTCTTATCATCTGAAACTCTTAAAAGCCGCTGACCTGATCGAAGAGTATAAGGAAAAAAACTTTATCTACTATGAGATCAACACTACGGTTTTTGATGAGCTGATCATGTGGGTAAATCAGTTTGGAGGGAAAAAGAAATGAAGAAAACAATGTGGATACTAGCGATGATACCGGTAGCTGTAACGGCCGTGATCCTGCAGTTTCTGCCGGATACGATACCTATGCATCATGACATGGCCGGCAATACGAACAGATGGGGAAACAAGGCTGAGAGCCTGATCTTTCCGCTGATCATTCTGATCGTGGCACTTTTCTGGCATCTGATGATCCGCGCTTTTGAGAAAAAGGCGGCAAACGCAAAAACGGAGAAGGAACAGATGGAGGCAAAATCTTCCGCTAAAATGCTCGGCTTTGTGGGAATCTCGCAGACGCTTATGTTTGGCATCTTACATTACTTCATACTTTATTCTTCATATGTGCAGGCAACTGCGGGAAGTACAAAGTCAGTTATCGACATAGCAAAGGTTTCCTGCATACTCTGCGGTATCATGTTTGTAGTGATCGGCAACTTCATGAGCAAGGCAAAGAGAAATACTCTGGTGGGACTCAGGACGACCTGGAGTATGTATAATGACAATACATGGAGAAAGAGTAACCTTTTTGCAGCGATACTCATTATCATCGCCGGGCTGCTTACGATAGTTACAACAGTCTTTGCAAACGGGAACCTGAGTACGGTCTTTATGCTTGTGTATATACTCATCGCCGCGCTTATAAGCATAGCTTACTCGAAAAAAGTATACGACAGGGAACGCGCATCCGGAAGATAATTTATCTGTTCATGTGCAGTAAATCTGCCATCATCCATTATCAGTCCCCCGTTAGCCGGATAGCATACGTTTTCTCCGAACTTTCACGGGTATTATTGCCGTATATCTTATTACATGATATGATACATAAGGATTTCACGGCAGTCTATGTAATAACACTCCGGAGGGTATCAGGATGGGAAACTGGGAAAGAATGACGGACTTTGAAGCGGAAAAAATGGAAGAGTTCAAGGGCCGCTTCACCATTAATTTCAGAAAGATATATTTTGATATAGACGAGATCTCGGAGCGTACCATGGAGATAAACGAGAAGCATCCGAAAGACACTCTCATGCTTTCCTGGGCAGGCTGCATGACCGGACTGTTCATAGTCTTTCTCTTCGTCTATCAGGCCTTTGCCCTTATTACTATCCCCTTCATCGCCTTTTACCTGATGGCCCTCATCAAGATGGGCAAATGCTGGAAGAGTTTCAATTACAAACTCTCGTCCTTCTTTCTGATGTCGCTCGGCGGAATAATACTTGCTTTCGCCGCCGCTTACGGCGTCCGCTACCTCTTCCTTACATTCATACTTTGAGGACACGGGGACAGTCCCTTTGTCCTCCCTCTGTCCTCATCAAATATCGACAAAAAGACACATCAGCAGACAATTAAGTCCTGCGGCTTAGTGGAGCACTTAGCGAAAACGAGAAGCATATCCCGGGCGCAGCAACTTCACGAAGGGAACGTTGCGAGCCGGGGGATAGTTTTGCTTCGATGTTTGAGCTTATGTGCGGAACGATTTAGCAGGACTTAATGTTTGCTGATATGTCTTTTCCGAAGAGTTAAAAAATCGGACAGAAGGAGCGTCCCTCTGTCCGTGCCCTCTGTCCGTGTTTACCGGATCTTTATACGGTTGATGCGTTTGTGATATTCCTCGCAGTGTATCTCTATCCCTTCCATGATCTCGTCATGTTCGTCGAGGACCACATATCTTGCTGCGGATACATCGCTTCTCCATTCTACCATGTATGCGAGCATAGAGAAATCAAATACCTCCGTAATGCCTTCGTCGGGCTCATCAAAGGCTCCGTCGTGAACGTCTATAACATTTCCGTCTTTTAAAAGTCTGGTATAGAGCATTACCTCGTTGTGAAGGGAGTGCAGCATGAACTCGGCACTGTACTCTTCACCGAGACTCTCTCTGATTAGAGCGATGATCTCTCCGCTTATTTCATCCATGAATCTATCGATGGTCTGCTTCATTTCGGCTTCTTCCATAATGCCTATCATATTGGCTTCCAGCAAACCTTCATACCTGTATGCGATATTGTGTTTCGGTATCATATCGGCAACAATGGGAAAACGATGGATAAGTCCGATATACGGATCTTCATCTGTATATTCCGTTCCGTTCTTTGTTTTTATCACCGTCTTCTGCACGTCTATCCCCGTTAAGGATTCTATGTCCTCGTAGGGGATAAATATCTTTTTGAAAAACTTTTTTTCATGGAGTCCTTTTTCGTCAGCTGAAAAAGTCATGGCATCTTCCTCCGTATAAATACTATGAAATCTTCAAATATCATATCATGTAATAAGGTTTACGGCAATAATATCTCCGCTCCGGGACAGCTAAATAATCTTGCCATTTGCTGCCCTGCGTGATACTATTTTCTTAGCTGCAATACACAACAGCCTCTGAGGATAAATCCTTTGAGGACAGACCTGCCTCGAAGGAAGATGACCGGCTTTTTGATAAAGCTATATCTCCTGTCGAGAGCGCTCAATCAGGAGGTGTTTTATGAAAAAGAACAAAAGGTTTTTCGGTCTGCTGCTTACCGCCGGAATGATCCTGTCGCTTGCAGCCTGCGGAAAAGACAAAGACGAAGCAAAACCCGCCGATTCCCCCAAGCCTGCAGCGCAGAGCACTACTCAGGACGGCGGCAGTTCCCAGGATACAGGTTCTGCGGAAAGCGGCAGCAATGATTCCGGATACAAGCTGAGCGTCCCTGCAAAGCTGACCGGAAAACTTAATCTGATCGAGCTTGAAGACAGAGATACTTCCGTTCTGCGCGGTACAAAAATTTGGGGAAATAGCGTCGGGAGCGCAGAAGACATCAACGGAAAAGATTATTCTCTCGATGATGTCCGTTGTATATTCCTGCTTAATGAATGGGTGGAATTCTGTCCCGACATAGACAAGGAATATGGCTTACGCGTATGGATCCTTAAGCATCGTGATGATCACGAGTACTATGCCGAATGCAAGTTTTCAGACCTGATGCCTGATTTCGTAAACTATTGCGATCTTCATTATCCCGAGGACGTAGATACACCCGATGAATGGGCTTGGGGGAGCTTTTATCTGAATCCGGATGACTGTGAACCCGGTTATTACGATTTCGTATTTACATATGACGGCAAAGCCATAGCAACCCTTGTGACCCGTTTCTATAATGACGGTGAGTTGAACGATAAGTCCGGCGCAGAGCTTGAGGCTCTTATGCATGAATGATATTCCCGACCGATAAGGACGGGAAATAAAAAAGCATCCCTCCCAGAGCAATACCATTTAGTTAAGCCCTTGACACAAAAAAACACCCCTTTATCAAAACGATAAGGGGGTCTTTTTTTTTATGCCTTAATGGTGTTCAGGAATTGTTCTGCAGAAATGGCTTTAATCTAATTTATATCCTTTGCTAATCAGTATCTCACGCATCATATAAAGAACATAATAAGGAGGTGTCCTTAATTCCTGTTCCCACTGCTGAAGGGTATTTACAGGAACGGAGAAGAGGGCTGCAAATTTAGATTGGGATAAACCGGTTTTATTTCGAAGTTCTTTTATACGCATAGTTACTTTATACTTTTTCGTAATTTTCTTTGTCATTCATAGCAAGATATTCTTTTTACTCATTTGCATACTGCATTAGTTCATTAAACGGGCTACCTTCTTTGAAATCTAATCCGTGATTGGCTGCAAATCTTGCCAAATCCGCATCGTCTTCCCGGCTAAAAGATATTTCGTTTTCGTTATAAGGAGCATCCGTTTCATCCATAACTAAATATAATTCCTCCATATAGTTGTTCTCCTTTCAATTATTATAACTTTATCACATTAAAGAACTTTTGCTTTTCTGGGAGTTGATCGTTTAGACGATACATATCTGTCATCGCTAATCTTTTTACTTCATCAATATCGGTAAGAACAGCCTTTTTATCAATAATTCGTGCTTCATATAATTCTTTGAATCTATCTTTTACCCAATATATAGCATATAAATCTCCATTATGGCAGGCTATAATAGATAACTTAACTTTATCTTCCTCCAAGAAGGTTAAAAGATCTTTTCCTGATGGTCTACCATTATGAGAATGATTGTGAATAACTATTACAGAATTAGGATTATTACGAACCTTATTTAATTCTTCTTTTGTTATTCCTGTTTTATAAACCGTCCCATTTCGATCGAAATTATCTAAAATAAGATTTCCATCTATGTAGTCAATAATACTCATCCGTTCTTGTTCCATACGGTCTTCGTCTAAACTATCGGTGTATTCTAATAATCTACCAACTTCTTGATAAATCATTTCTTGAACCTTTTTGCTAACCGGAAGCTTCTCAAATTTATCGTGGTATGCCTTTGCGTTAATTACACTTCTTTCAATAGAAAACGCCCCGCTTGTTTTCTTCTTTGAAATAAGAGCTTGCTCTTAATCCAATTGATTATGGATTAAATTTATCATATTTTCTTCGTTTTCATCTTCGTATTCAAAATCTGGCATAGTTTTTTTTACCTCTCTTATTTATTATATGTCATCGACAGATAGATGTCAAGATAATTACTCATTCGCAGCTGGTCTTTCAGTCTCCAGCTTATGAACCTCAAAGTAATCCTCCAGCGCCTTCTCTACGATAGCTGTCTTGGGAAGTCTGGTGACCTCTGAATACTCTGTGATCTTTTCCCATAAATCCTGTTTTATATAGCAGTTAAAGAACTTTCCGTCTTTCTTTGCTCTTGCCATTGTTTTCCCCTCCGTTACTTATCTTTGTGAAGGCTGTAATTAGCTACTGTCTATTTGTTCCGCATATTATCTACAGATTCCTATAGATATATGAAAAATAATGTTTTAGTGTTTTAGTTTTTAACTAACCTCAAAAGCTTGTTTTTTTACTGATTTTTCAATTTTTTTTCAACTTTTACTTATATTCTCCCTCAGAAAGTTCCTATATATATAGAATAACATATTTGTTTTTAAAATTCAACAATATTGAGCAATATTATTGAAATATCCGAGAGAATGTGTTATAGTAGCAATATATTTTAACAAAAAAAGGATATCTACGCCCCGACCAAAGTTTGTAGATATCCGTAGCGGTGACTTGCATCACCATTTGATCATTTTCAGTATAGGATAACAGGCTGCATTTGTCAAACGAAATGTAGACTTAAATTCTATACACTATGATGCTTGTCACCGTCAATCTGGCAGGAAAGGACGGTGATACTCTTGGCAAGTCAGCAGAATGCAATGAATCAGCTCTATAAGTGCATATCTGACGTAGTAGATCATATCCATGACTACACGCTGTCACCGTCTGATTTTACCCGCAGTCGTAAACTTCCTGCTGCAGAGTTGATCCGTTTTCTTCTTAATATGGAGGGCAATTCTCTTAGTGCCGAAATATTCAATAGTTTTCCTGAGATCAAAAGCAGGATGACAGCTTCTGCCTTTGTCCAGCAAAGGACAAAATTAAAGCCGGAAGCCCTCAAAGAACTTCTCTCCCAATATAATTCCTCTATGAAATCCCCGAAAACTTTTAATGGGTTACGTTTATATGCCATAGACGGATCAGACTTTTGTACTCCCTTCAATAAAGAGAGCAAATGGTGTATTACTGACCATTATTTTCGTAAAGACGGTCAGGAAATAAAAGGAGCTTGTTTGCTTCATGGAAATTTTCTCTACGATTTACTCAATAAACAGTATATAAATGTCTGTGAAACCCGTGATGAGCGTGGTGCTGCCATTAAACTTATAAATGAAATTGAAGATCCAAAACATAGCCTTACGATCATGGACAGAGGTTACTTTGGATTTAACATGATTGAACACTGTAATCGGTCTGGTGGTTATTATATTATGCGTGTTCCTGTAAATGCTTTTAAAGAATTGGGAAGTCTGCCTAATGACATCTGCGATGACAATATGGAAATAAAAGTATCTACAAAGAGCTATCCGTTCTGTAATACTTATGGATACCATAAGATCAATACACGGAAGCGCTCAAATAAAGACTATTCCGAAAATACCGCCAATACACGTTGGGACTTTGAAGATACTTGTGTTATCAAAACAAGAGTCTGTAAGTTTAGGATCAATGATCCTGACACAGGAAAAGAAGTTTGGGAAGTTCTTGCAACCAACCTTCCACGAAACCAGTTTCCTCTGCAGGAGATGAAGCGTTTATACTGGCGCCGGTGGGGTATAGAGACATCCTTTAGGTCGCTCAAATATGCCCTGGGTGCTATAAACTTTCATTCCAGAAAAGATGAATTCATCTTACAGGAACTGTACGCTCATCTCATTATGTTTAACGCTGTTTCCAGAGCAGCGGCAGAGCTGCCGTCAACTATCAGCGATACAGGCAGAGTTTATGAAGTAGATTTTAAGATGGCTGTATATGTGTTCAGAATGTATTTCCGAAGTTATAACAAGGCTCCGCCGGACGATATGTACGCTGATATGACACGCTATCGCCACCTTATCAAGAAAGGTAAACATAGTAAGAGGCTTATAAAGCCTAAGTCAGCGGTTTATTTCATGTATAGAGTTGCATAAGGCTGGACAGACGCCAGCCTTATTCCCATGTGATAAAACAAAATAATGAGCATAAGAAAAGTGCCGGAAAGAGAAATAATCTCACTATCACGACACTTTTTCTTTGGGCTTTTCTTAACTTAACGGCCATTTGGGATTTCCGGGGATGTTTGGACCTCAAAAATCCTTAACTAAATGGTATTGCCTCCCAGAGGGATTTCCCCGAAAAGAATAAAACTCCCGGTTTTAAAGCCGGGAGTTTTGAATTTCCTTTAATCAGTATAGATATTGAAAGCTTCTCCCATGAAATTGGTGGTTTCTCCCGTATCGGGATCGATGTAGTACCAGTCCC
>JAIKYA010000067.1 GCA_024683645.1 Lachnospiraceae bacterium | reverse complement strand
TTACGGATACGCTTTGCCAGCTGGAACATAAAATCAAGCGCTATCGGGTATTTGGAGTCAATGAACACGTGAGCCTCGTCTATAACTATCACTATCTTGCGCTGCGCATTGTAACGCATGTTATATTCCCTGTTCTTTATTATCTCGTTATCCAGCCATTTGAGCACCAAAAGCATCTGCGCGTTTGCGATGGTACCGTTCTTATTGGCCAGCAGCGACTGGAAGTTGAACACTATGAAATTCTCCTGAGTGGAGATGGTCGCCTCACCGTTCCACAATGCGGAGTTTCTGCCTCCCGTAGCGAACTTGCTCACATGTGTTATGAGTTTGCCGAGCAGTTCCTTTCTGTGACCCTCTCCCGTCGTCTGGTACTCGTCCAGCACTCTCTCATGGAGATCGTCAAAGGTCGGGAAATCCGAAGGTGACAGCTTGCTCAGATCCGTATCGCTGTCGATATTCCTGTCAAGGTATACGTGAGTCGTCACGTTATTCAGAAGCTCCAGCATCTCACCGTCCAGCCCCGGAAGTATCTGTCTGTAGAATTCTTCCAGAAACTGCAGATGCGTTGAGAAGCTGTTTGCCGCAGCCTCTTCATCACTGCCTTCATCGTCTGCCAGTCCGGTAATGACATGGAAAGGATTCAGCCTTCCCTGGGTAGCGGTACCGACATCGATGATCTTGCCCTTCATGTTGGCTGCCAGCTTGGTATACTCGTTCTCGGGATCGAGTATGAATATCTTGCTGTTCTCAGCAGCGAGCTGGGTAAGTATGGTTTTGGTCGCATAAGATTTACCGGAACCTGACTTACCGATGATGACCGTATTGGAGTTGACTCTCTCGCTGTCTCTTCTGAAGAAGTTGATGAATACAGGTACTCCTCCGCTTTGTCCGATGAAGAGACCGTTATCATCACACAGTGCCTTGTAAACATAAGGAAATACAGCCGCCACTGATGACGAATGTATTCCTCTCTCATATTTTTTGAATGCATCGTAAGCCGAAGGCATCGCGGAAGCATATGCTTCAAACTGTTGCATCATGTTATCCGTTACCTTAAAGCCTTCTTCGGCCAGTTCCCTTCGTACCTCTTTTTTGAAACCGAAGGCTGAGCTTTTAAGCTTCGGTGACCTGCCTGCCTCCACATCGGCCATATGCTCCGAAAGCTCATAATCCCTGGCCTGAACATATGTAGCCACGTTGAAGAGTATCTCATTCTCTCCCTGTAAGAGTCTCAGCACCTCGGCCAGCGTATCTATATGAGTTCCGACTTCCATTATCTTTGAAGCCTTTGCAGTTGTGGCTTCCTGCTCTCTAAGTTCATCGATGGACTGGTCGATCTGACGCACGGCTTTGTACCTTTCAACCGGAGTCATCTTCATCACTACCCTGGTACCCTGCTTGTTAAAGAAGCCGGCACCCCAGGCATTGTTTACCACTGTGGGATAATCCCTGAAGCGGAAATTATGTGTTATCAGATCGTCATACTGTACAGTACGTGTCGTGAATTTTATGGTATCGGGAAGTATCCAGTCCATCCATTCCGAAGGATCTATCTTCTCGATCTCCCTCTCATCAAATACCATGTCGTACTGATACTTCAGAAATACTGCCAGTTCCCTGCCCTCCAGCTGTTTGCACTCCATATTGTTGTTCGCAAAGGTCTGGATCGCATTTTCAAGCTGTGACTGTATAAAATCCCTGTCCTTAAAACAGAACATCAGATAATGCTGCGGCTGGTATATCTTATCCTTATAATCAAATTCCTCCAGCTGCGCGATACGGTCGTAGATTATGCCTACTCTTGTAGTCAGCTCATCCTCTTCCAGCAGCCCGTTAAGATAAGCCTCCTTCAGCTCGCTTATCTTTTTATGTTCGTTTGTGATGAACTCATCATATATCACCGGTCTGTCCACCTTGACAAGGTTGATCACCTCGTCAAGTGATGCTGTACGAAGTATGGCCGCAAAGCAGCGGTCTATCACGGAATTCTGTCTGTTCTCACTGAAAAAGCGGAACTCCACCGAAGGAACGCTCATAACCACCGCACTGTAAGAAGAACCGTACTCAATGAACTTGCCGTCAATCCCCGTAAAAGGAGTTATATCCTCAACAGTGAAATCAGCAGCCGGAAGTATCACATCAAGAATACCCTTTTTCTTTTTGCCCGAATCATCAACTGCGTTTTTCCTGACGAACACCCTTTTTCTTCCAAGGTACTTCAGCGCGTAGAAGATAAAGAGATAACCCTTATCGTCCCCCAGAGGGATGACCAGACCTACGGTGAGAATGGCTATTACCACCGACACCATTATATGTGCCGGAAGGTTCGAGAGAAAGACTGAAACAGCCAGTGCGAATCCCGCGGAGCCGACCAGAACATCTATGACCTCCACGCCCTTGAATAATTCAAGCCTTACCTTTGTTCTTTTGGGTATTACCCTCATCTTTTGAAATCCTCCGTGTTAACTGATTCTGATTACTTTTTCTTTCTTGTAGGTCTTCCGCCGCCATTGCTTCCGCCACTGTTGCTGCTGTCGTTACTGCCGCTGCCACCGATGTTGCTTCCTCCGAAATCATGTGTCGGTACAGATGTCTGCGCACCGCTGCCACCGATGTTGCTTCCTCCGAAGTCATGTGTCGGTGCGCCTGTGTTTCCGCCCACGCTGTGGCTTTCATTTCCACCGATTGTGAAGCTGCTTCCGCTGCTTGATGAGAAGTCGTGTCCCTTCTGTTCTCCGCTGATACTGAAGCTGCTTCCGCTGCTTGATGAGAAGTCGTGCCCCTTCTTTTCGCCGTCGATGGAGAAGTCTGCTCCCTTCGATATTTCAAGCCCCGGTGCCGCCTGCTCAGGCAGGTCATGCTCGTAGATGCTCTTTCCTCCGAAGCTTGTCACCTTCGTAAGCTCTCTTTCACCTGTTTCCGAATTGACACCGTAATGCAGATCCGTAACACCCGCATTGATATAGGAATTGTATTCTTTTCCATTCTTGTCCACATCCCACTTTGCAAGGGTCTTTCCGAAAACGTTCGCTTCCTTCCTTACATAGCTTACCTTTCCGTCGGGTCCTTCCACTCTCTGGTAGCTCATGAACATGGAACCGAGAGTCTCCACCTTGCCTGTGGACTGGTCGAATGCCTTGTGCATGTTAAGCGGCGAGAAATCCGAGCAGAACCAGCCGCCCTGTTTCCTTCCGGTTATCTTGCCTTCTGCATCCGTTGTCAGGGTCTCTGCCTTCCTGAACTGCAGACCCTTTGATATCTTTACCTTCGATACCTTGAACTTGCCGTCCGCATCCTTGGTCATGCGCACAAACGGCATACTCTTCTTGACAAGATTGCCGTCCTTGTCGTATTTCTTTCCGAAGCCGAAGATATTGGACTTGTATGTACCGTCCTTCTGCATTCCGAAGTTGAAATGCTTGCCGAGATTGAGGCCGACACGTCTCTTGCCCTGGGCGTCTTTACCGACCGTAAACAATCCGCCAAGGAACCTGCCCGTAACACCGGGCTTCGGAGCCTTGGGATCCGGCTTCTTGGGCGGCTTGTACGTACCGTTCTTGATAGCGGTATCTTTAGCCTTCTTCTGTGCCTGAGCCAGAGCTGCTTTTCTGACTTCCTTGCCCGTTGCCTGCTTGCTGATCCCTCCGGGGCCTTTATTACCGCTGCCGCCGCCCGGCAGTGCCTTTCCGCCCTTGCCGCCTCCGACACTTGCTGCTCCCTCGGCTCTTGCCTTGGCGAGCATCTGCTTCTGCTGTTCCTGACGCTGAGCCATATTCTTACGTACCGCAAAAGCCCCTTTAATCTCCTTGCCCCAGGCATAAGCAGAACGCAGTCCGCCGTAGAATGCCATATCCTGCTGTCTCTCCATGGAGGCAGATGTGGAATCGATCAGACCGGTGATCAGCGGACCTGCACTCTGTACGGAGAATGCTCCGCCCAGAAGGAAGAGTACCTTAATGACATAGTCACCCTCGGTGCTCAGTCCGAATCCGAGCTTTCCTGCCAGTACGGAGGGCATTATCAGGAGATATATCTGCATTGCCACTACCGAGCCGTATGCCGAGAACAGCTGCCCCACAAACAGATCTTTCCATGACTTGAACTTCTCACCGTCATCAAGCGGCTGTGATGCTGCAAAAAAAGGTGCAAGTATAAAGAGTATCAGTATGTTATACATACGGTTGATGAACTTGAACACGCCGGAGCACAGCACATACAGAAGCAGCAGTCCCGCGCCGAAACCAACCAGGTAATCGATCTTAGAATACTTGAAATCCTTTTCGATCTGATCAAGCTGGTCAAATTTAAAGGAATCGTTGGCGTCTTTATAGTAATACTTCTTTCTCAGTTCATCGTCCACGCCGACTTTAAAGTCTTTGGGCGCGGTCTTTGCATTATATTTATCGTTCTGTGCTGCATTGAAAGTGGTCATGACAAAGAGCGTCCTTGCCACGGTCGTGGTTTCCGTCTTCCCGGTCTGGGCCGTTATAATCGCCGTATTAACCGCCGACAGCACCACATTTGCAAGCATTATCATAAACAGACATACAATGGGGATCATTATGAGCTTGGTAAAGCCCTGAAAAGTAGCATGCAGCACCTTGGTGACCGGCCGCTGTTCATCGCCGAGATCACCGACGGATTTTATTACGGCAACTACCGCGAATGCAAGCAGCAGGACTATAGACAGTGCTATAAGTATCCAGGCGGCTGTCTGTACCGACTTCTGACTGAAGAAAAACTCCAGTATGTTCATCTTCTTTTTCTTGTATACTATGGTATCTATACCGCCGAATACATTGAATAGAGTCTGCGCCGTGTCTATGACCTTTAACAGCAGCACATAGATGCTGTAGATCAGCGCAGCGAGCATCTCAAATATGATCTCTATAAAGCCCTTGAGCACGGGAATGATGAAGTTGATCAGCAGCGGTTTTAAGATATTGTCAAAAACCCACGAAAAGATAGACTCCAGTATACCGCTTACAAAAGTCAGTACAGGCTGAATGATCTTCTTGAATATTTTGTTGAAAAGGTCGGACAAAAGCCCTAAATATACCTGTTCCATACTGTTACTCTTCCCTGTTATCGTCCCCTGCTACTTCTTCTCGTCCTTCTTATCATCCTTATCATCTTTTGAATCCTTCTTCTCCTTTGTAGAAGGATTACGCAGTGCCTGACGGATCTGACCGCCTATGCCTCCGAGTGCCATGTTTATGAGGAAGCTGTTGGCATCAAGCTGTTCTCCGAGTGAAGGGTTATACAGCTTCACCAGCATGTTCCTGCTTGTATATATCGCGAACGATCCGCCGAGTATCAGCAGCAGTTTCATCAGCGTCTTGTCAATACCGCTGCCTATTTCCATATCCGAACTCAGCATCAGCGGCAGTGTCGCCATGTACAGCCGCATCGCCACTATCGGTGAAAAAGCACTTATCATAAATGCCACAAAAGCATCCTTCCACTGCTTGAAGCTCTTTCCTCCGTCAAGGGGCATATATGCTGCAAAAATAGGACTTACGACATACAGGATCACTATCATGAAAAGTCTCTGTATAAACTGCACTATGGTAGTGATAAGTATCATCATCAGAAACAGCGAGACTATGATGGCTATCAGGAAATCGAATTTCTTATATTCAAAGAACTTCTGGACCCCTGCGATATCCTGGAATTTATTGTTTGAAGCGAACGCCTCATAGCCTTTTTTCTTTCCGTGGGACTGCGCTATCGCATAGAAGATACAGTCGCCCAGGCTCTGGTTTTCGCTTATGAGCAGAGCGGTTCCGATCACTCTCAGTATCTGGCATATCATTTCTATGGCAAAAGTACAGGCAAAAGGTATCATCATAAAGGTTACCGCAGTTTTAAGCGCTTCCCTGAGCACCGTACTGATGGGTCTCTTGTTCTCCGCAATGGAATCGCCCATAGACTGGATGACCGCTATACCGGTCGCCAGCATTGCCAGCACAAAGGATACGGCGGTAATAAGGAGCATTGCCCTCTGCACCACCGGCAGGCCGAACAGATACTGGAGTATACCCTGATTGGAATCAACGTTTTCGACTTTGATCTGGGTATAACCTGAAAAGATATTAAAGATCGACTCGATGAAATTGATCAGCTTAAGCAGTGCGACCCAGGCCTTCAGAAGCAGTTCCCCGAAGATGTCACTCAGCATATCGCTTATCATATAGAATACGATATTGAACACATCCTTGAGCACGGGAACGAAGACCTCGTTAAAGATCCACTGCAGCACTTTCTGTATACCGTCAAGTATTCCCAAACTAACCGGTTGCACAGCTTACCTCACTTTTACCTTTGAATTGATAACCCTCATGTATCCTATAAGTCCGGCTATGGCTGCCACTACCAGTACTATGGCTGCGATAGCTCCCTTATTGAAACCGTACTTGACCGTGAAGGCACTCCTGCCCCTGTTTCCGGCTTTATCTACAGCAAACACTTCATATTTTCCGGGAGACTTCACCTGGTTCTGGATATTTCCGCTGGAGATCAGCTCTCCGTCCTTATATATGATCGTTTCCGAAACATCGGTAGATTTGTATGCAAAGGACGCCTTGTTCTTTTCCACGCTCACATAGAACCTGGGTCTTACCCTGTCAAGAAGGAACTCGGTGTCTATGGTCCTGTCACCGTCGGTTACGGTTATGGTGTATTTCCCGTCTTCTCTCAGAAGTACCGCATCACTGCTGATCCTCTTTACATCCTCTGCAGACAGACCGTCTACCATTATCTCGCTTATGGTAAAGCCTTCGGGTGCACGGTATACCGACAGGTCGTTCACTGCCGCCCCGATTATCCTAAAGGCGAATATCGGAGTCTCACTCTGATATGCGTCATAATACAGCACATCCTCGGCAACGGGTATTATGGTATAGCTTCCCGGTTCGGATATCTTCTGTTCCGGATCGAACTCAAAAGGCTGGCCGTCCTTATATATCGTAAAGCTCAGATCATCGGTGGTACGCAGAGTCACTTCCCTTCTGGTGATCATGCCATTCGGGATATCCGTATAGAAACTCATGCTGTTACGCAAGGTGTTCTTGTATAAGCCGCTGGTATAGTCATAGCTGCTGGCCATACCGGTACGTCTGTTGATACCCTCTGTCGTATATATGTCGCCCGGATCAAGCTGTCCTGTCAGTTCTTCTATTGCATTCCTGTTGATGCTTCCGTCATCATTCATGACTGCTCCGATCTCGCCGTCATCCTCTTCTTCATTAAGTATCTCGCTCAGCGCCGCTTTTTCCTCTTCGGTAAGTCCCGCATCGTCAAACTCTTCATCTGCGGGTGACAAAAGCTCCGGTTCCTCAGGCTCGGTATTTACCGGATCCAGCAGTCCGGGTTCCTCATCTATATCATAAGGCTGCTGGGGATCCGTAACATCATCGCCGGTCCCGGCCGACTTATCCGCGATACGGAAACGGTAAGTAGCCGTATAGATATATATGGTATCTACCACCGTCTCGGTAGCTGTCAGACTGAACACATAGGTACCCTTTTCCGTGATACGCTTTCCGCTCTGTGCGGCATAGGGTACTCCGTCTTTCTCGCAGGTAAAGAAGATATTGGCCGGCATCTCCAATGTTACGGGATTCGAAGTGATGGCTCCGTTACCGACATTACTGTAAAAGAAAAACCTGTCGTTCAGACTCAGCTCATAGGTATCGTAATCCTGATGATAACTTTCACCTATGCCCACCTCCTGGGTTACCGTCTTCATTCCCGTAGTAGGATCCACTCCGGTCGTAAGCTTGTTCGGTGCGTCTGTCGTGCTGTTGTTTATATCCCTCGTCGGATCATATGCCGTATTCGTGGTAGTAGTGGTAAACCCGGAGTTCTGGACAAAATCACTCAGATCCTCAGTCCCTGCATAATCCCCGAGCCTTTTCAGAATATCCAGCTCGCCTGATCTGTCCGCTCCCTTTTCTCCGTCATCGTCGGTGGCCGCGGCATAAACCCTGCAAAGGCCGCCTCCGTCAGGTATATTGAACAGGACTGCAGACAAAGCAGCTCCTGCAGCAACTTTCAAAAGGGATCTGAATAGTTTCTCTTTCATTATCTGTCACTCCTCTTCGGCGTACTGATCAACAGCGCCATCTTCATCTTCATCAGCTGCCGTATCATCTGCAGCCTGCTGCTCGTTGGCAGCATCAAGGATCAGGTAGTTCCTCTCCTCCAGATCGTAAAATACCTCATCACCGTAGAACACATTGTTTCTGACCTCAGTCATGTCCATGGTGCCGAACTCATACAGCGGGCACTTGTAGCTGGGCGTAAACTGGGTCTTTAAAGGGTTGTTACCGAAAGTAACTATTATCGAGTTACCGGTGGAATACTTGTTGTTCAGCTTCATCAGCTCCGAAGGATAGATAAGCGGCCTGCTGGTCAGTTGGTTGGAGAAATTGACCTGCTCACCCTTGTCTCCCGTGGAACCGGATACCGAAGTACCTCTGACGGTCATGTTACCGCAGAGCTTGGAGAATTCCTCACAGGTACCTATATCATTTGAACCGATGAACATCTTTATACCGCAGTTACCTTTAACGATATCGGCAACCGTCTCGCCGTATACGTTGTTAAGCTGTGCGAAAGACTGGATGATCATGTGGAACCATATCTTTCTCGAACGGCCGACGGTGATCATCTTGTCAAACTTGTCGATCTTGGGCATGTTACCGAACTCATCAAGGATGAAGTATACGTTTCTCGGTAACGACAGGTCCTCTCTGGAGCTGGCCACTTTGATCAGAGCCTTGTAGATGCAGAGGATGAATACTGCTGCCAGTGCATGTCTGGTATCTTTTTCATCAGGTATCTTAAGGAACAGCGCCGTGGGAGCAAAAGCAAACTGCTCCGGCTGTATATCCGTGGCACTGGTCAGTGCGCACAGACCTTCGTCGTTGAACATGCTCAGCTTATCGAAAGCTATCGACATGTAGGATGAAAGAGTCTGATCCGCTGCGGAAAGCACCTGTCTTGAAAGACCTACTGCCTTGGACAGCTTGTCGCGTCCCTTGAAATAATCCTTAAGAGCGGCGAACTCATCCTCGGAGTTCATGATCGCTTTACTGATATTGTAGAAACAGAACTTCTCTTTGGTCATCTCCAGCTCGGGATTCTCGGAATCCTCGAGCATGGCGAGACAGGTTGCCATGATGATGGACCTCGCACCTTTTTCCCAGACGGGATCGTCCTTTGATTCTATGGGGCAGATAACGCTGATGAGGTCGTTTAAGTCTTCGTACATCTCATCGTAAACCTTCTGCTTCTGTACCCTTATTATGCCTATCAGCTCCTTGCGGATCGCATAGGCTTTGCCTTCATATTCATACCATACTTCACCGTACTGCGACTTATCGTTTGCAAGCTCAAGTCCCTCTGCTTCATCAATGGGATAGCTGTTTTCGTATATCTCTTCGCCGACTCTTAAGTACTCCTGATATGCATCGTAAATGGAACCAAGGGGATTCCATCTGAATGACGAATAGGGATCACGAAGATCCAGCACCATACAGTTATATCCGTGCTCCTTGAGCATCTTTGAATGCATCTGGAAAAGTTCTCCCTTGGGGTCGGTACAGATCATCGAAGAACCTGCGGATGCATGACCGAGTATCTGTATAACGGGATTAACGAAGGTTGTCGTCTTACCGGAACCGGTAGCACCTATGATGATACCGTGGCAGGGGCTCATCAGGTTGATATCCATATCCTTCTTTTTCTGGTTGTATACGGCATAAACCGCTATACCGTCTTTTTTCTCTTCTGCAAGCGCATTGTAACGCTTCTTGGGGAACAGATCGTCTTTTTCCTTATCTGTCAGAAATCTTGAGTTTTCAAGATTTCCTTCCACTCCTTCGACCTTGCCCTTGAGCATCTTGCCGGCACTCTTGCCCGGTGTTCCGCTCCCTGCTGCAAAATAAAGGACTATCAGGAATATCTCGGCTACAAGTCCGTATATGTATGTGTTCTTATCCAGAAGAACACGGAGATTAAAGAACTGCTCACTCTTTACTCCGTTATGGCCTATGAAATTATAGATGGCCATATTGATCACAGATCCTGCTATCAGAGCTATCAGCAGAAAAGCTATGATATAGATGAGTATCTTCTTTCCGTTTTCTTCAAACCATTCCTTCATTGATCCTTATTCTCCTTTCAATGCGGCCGGTGTAGAGCCCCGCGAGCACTACGCTTACAAGAAGTCCCACTACCCCGTAGAGGGCTATCAGTGCCTTGCTTCCGAAAAGCGCTCTGTTAAGTGTTTCGCTCTCGGTTATGAACAGATTGATGATCGAAGTCGAATTAAAACCTATGTGCAAAAGCACGCCGTATGCTATGTTGTCTTCCTTCATGGATGTCTTTGCAAGGATCTGTCCCAGCAGAAACGCGTAAAGCATCCATATGGGGCTGCCGTGGAGAAGCGCAAATATGATGCTGGTCGCTATGATGGCGATATGCTCGGGCAGCTTTTCCAGAAGCGTATTCAGCATATATCCCCTGAATATGATCTCCTCGGTCACGGGCGCCGTAAACAGTATGGTGAACAGCGTCAGCAGAAAATCTCTTCCCAGATACATCCTGGATACCGATACATGATAGGACTCGGTGAGGAAGAATTTCGGGAGCAGGGTTATCAGCGCCGATACCGCTGTGGCGGATGCAAAACCGAAAACGAAAAAGCCGGCAGCCTTAAGTACTTTCATTTCCTTAAAATACAGCGTCGCATCCTCGGTAAGCGTGGAGCCTCGTTTCTTTGACCGTCTGTGGAAAATGAACAACGCCACAAATATGCCCAGTGCCGAATAGAAATTGGCCCCGTAGGAAAAGAATTCCTCAAGTGTCATATCCGAATGTCCGAACACATAACCTACCGCCATAAAGACGCTTGGCAGGAGGGCATACAAAAACAGGGGAGATAAAGCTCTCAGAAAACAGGCTGTATATACCCAGATCTTCTGCTGGGTGCTGAGATCTTTCATGTTTTCTCCCGCCATTGTTCCTTTTCTCCGCTTATTCCTCTATCGTAAGCAGTCCGGAAAAGCCTGTAACATCAAATACATCACGTACTGCTTCGGACACGTTTCTTATGAGCATCATACCGGAGTGCTTGTTTACCTCCTTCTGCATGGAAAGAAGAGCCCTGAGACCTACTGAAGAAATATATGTAGTCTCAGCCATATCGATCACCAGATCGTAATTGCCTGCCTCTGCAAAAGCCTTAAGCTCTGCTTCCAGCTTTGGCGCGGTCTTGATGTCGATCCTTTTCTCGGTTTTGTAGATTGTCTCGCTCATTGTTTTTTCTCCTTCTTTTTATATATCATTTTCATGATCTTAATGTACGTTCAAAAACCGGCACTGTGTTTCCTATTCCTCATCGTAGTAATACCACTCGCCGTCCTCTCCCTGATAGATCTTATCGCCGTTCTCATCAAGGTAGTACCATATGCCGTCCCTGCCTTTGTATATCCTCTCTCCGTTCTCATCCTGATACATCGGGACACCGTCGTCATCCAGATATACCGGTTTCCCTTCGTCCGAGAATATGAAGAGCCTTCCCTGCTCATCCTCGTAGCACTCGTCTTCTTCCTCTTCCTTAAGTGCTTCTTCCCGCAGCCTCGCCATCTCTTCTTCGGGGATCGCTCCGTTATCTACCAGAAACTCTTCTGTCTCGGTGGTGCCGTTCAGTATGCCTTCCGCTTCAGCCGCAACTTCCGCATACTCGGCCTCATCTTCGATATCGTCCAGTATCATCTCATCATCCGGTCCCGCATGAAAACCGAAGATAGCCAGTTCATCCCTGCCGCCCTCACGGTCCGGCTGTAAAACTATATATTCCCTGTCATTTACAGCCAGTGAAAGCACCGGGCGAAAAGCATGTTCTTTTCCCTCGGCATCTTCAAGTATGACTCTTGTATATTCCTCGTCCAAATAGCTTCTCCTTGTTCACATAATATCCCACTATTTACATTATATCTTGAAAATTATACCGCAACATAATGTGTTTTGTAAACCCCAAAGGCACAAATACTGATCACTTCTTCTTCGGTACCAGAGCCTTGTTATTCTCCATTACATCATTTTCTTCGCCCTTTATCTCAAAACTTGATCCTCTGGATATCCTGAGTTTACTGTAATCGGGTTTTTCTTTTCTTTTACTGTCCTTATTGTTCTCCTTCTTTTCCTCTTCTATCAGGTTCTCCACGTTAGTCTTCTTTGAATACTTTGACTCATATATAAAGTGTTCCTTGCCCCAGCCTTCCCTGTTCACAGCCATTCTGTATGGTTCTTCTTCCTTTTCGGGCTCTTCTTTTTTGTTCTCTTCCTTTTTCTCATGCTCCTTCTCGTCCTTGATCCCGTCTTCTTCCTTCTCTTTTTCTTCCTTCTTCTTAAGCCTTCCGCCGTATTTCGTATACTCTTCTTCCAGAGTCTCCTTCTTCTGCTGCAGCTCCTCTTTGATCCTGCTTATGGGCTTATCGTATTCGAAGCTGTCTTCTTCGTTATCCCCGAACCAGACTTTTTTATCGATATCATTAAAGATATCTTTTGCCTTCTGTCCGATACCTTCAAACATTTCACGAAGTTCTTCATTCTTACTGTTCTTATAACTGCCGTTGTCCATCTTCGAGAGATAATTCTCACATTCAGTTGAAAGCTTGCCGTATGCCGCCTTCATTTCCGAAACAGTAGAGTTATCATCGAGTTTCTCACAGGCTGCAAGTGCCGTCATCACGTTTATGGTATAGTTATCCCTTACAGGATTCTGCTTTCTGAGTGCACTTCCGAGCTCCTTCATTTCGGAATTCATCTCCCCGAGTTCTTCCGCATTGGCAAGTCCGGCATCCAGCTTATCCATTTCCTCTTTATACTGTTTTTCGTCAAGCTCATCTATCTCGGTTTCGTCTTTCTTTTCCTCCGCATCAAGCTTGGGATCTTTCTCCCCGTTTTCTTTTACTTCATCATTCTTTACGACAGCATCTTCTTCGTTTTCGTTAATGTTTTCGTTATTCTCTAAATTGTTCTCATTTTCTTCACGGTTTATCTCGTCTTCGTTCTCATTGTTCTCTTCAGGCTGTACTTCATTCTCATTATGGTTTTCGATATTATCGATATTCTCCCCGTTATTTTCAATGATCTGCTCTTCGTTTATGTTATTCTCTTCAGCATTTACCAGCTCTTCAGCATTGTTTTCATTGAGCTGATCATTCTCATTTACATTATCTTCTATATTGGCGGCAATTTCTCCGTTATCTGCAGCGTCCTGCAGCTGCTCCTCATTCAGCTCTTCGTTGTTCTGCACCTGGTCATCGATGACCTCAAAATCATCTATGAGACCTTCATTGAGTCCTTCATTCTCCGCCTGCCCGACAGCATTCTGCTCGTTCTCAAGTATCACGAAATCATCAACGAACTCTTTATTATCCGCCTGTCCGACAGCATTCTGCTCGTTCTCAAGTATCACGAAATCATCAAATGACTTTTCTCCGTTTTCATCGATCTCGATCCCCCGGACATTGTTTACGATTTCTTCCTCATTATTCTCATCCACAATAACAGCTTCGCCCTCGATCTCCAATGCCTGATCTTCCGGGGCCAGCTTCTCCGAGTGTGAATTCATCTTTTCCTTATATTCTTCTAAACCCTCTGCATCCAGATTATTCACGCTTTGCGCGACATCCCCGGCCAGTTTGGATATAGCTTTCTCAACAGCTTCCTTCTTTTCGGGATCGAGCTCTGCGATCTCATTCTCATTTAAGTCAAAATATCTTTTATTATCTTCATCCAGACAGAATTCCTGATACATGCTTTTTATTAACCCGCTCTGATCAATATCCATTACTGCAAGAAGGTCTCTTTTAAATGCCAGAAAATCATTAAATGTCATAGCTTTTTCTCCTTTTTCCCGCCTTATGCGGCTGCCTGAAACTCCTGTTTCATTTTATGCTGCAATGATACAACAGTGGGCGTAGCAAAAGTGAAGCAAAAATGTTATACTGAAAAAAATATACAGGAGGTGACATCATGCCGGCAGCTAAAAAGAAACCGAACAACCCCGATATCAAACTTCCCCTGAAACAGCTTCTCGAAAAAGAAAAACAGATTGTTAAGGCCGCCGAAAAACTTGACAGCTATCTGGCCACCCTTGAGAGCGGAATGATGGACCGCATCATGACGGATGAAAGCACTCCCGAAGTAAATGCCGCAAGGAAAGAAGTCAGCCGTCTGCTGGATAATGTTATGAATCTCCAGGAGGAAATGACTAAAGAGACCGCAAGCTTTAAGGAAGCATCCACGGAAGTACGCAGAAAGATCAGTTTTGAAGAATTGAGCCGCCAGGAAAAGAAAGCAGCGGCAAAACACAGCCTGAAACAGGATAAGCTGAAAGAACTTGCTGCAGCCGATGTGAAATCCGGTCCCGTGCTGGAAGACGGCGAAGGTGTTCTCCTTCCGAAGGACCGTCAGAAGCAGCGCAGTGTTAAACGCCGCGAAAAAAATCTTGAAAAGAACGGGCCGTCAATATAGTTTCTTTACATGGGCAGGAGACTGAAGGATCTCCTGCTCTTTTTCTTTAACGGGAACTTCCTTTGCGCTCCTCTTCGGCACCCTGCCTCCGCCTCCGCCAAGTTCTTCCATGCGCAGCCTTACACGGCTCAGTTCCGCTTTCACCAGCATCCTGTCATTCCTGTCAAGTTCGATATCCTTATCATCCGTATCCGGATGCAGCTTCCTTACTGCCTTGCATACCGCTTTGAGCGGTATGAACATTGACAGTTCGAGTCCCGGCAGTATGCCGGGTATGGTACTGATATCGTTCAACAGCAGAAACTCCCTGATATTGTCGAGCAGGCGGATGCGTCTCTCTATGGCCTCCCGCTCCCTTTCCTTCTCGGCTTCCTGTTTTTCCTTTTCCAGCTGCTTCTGTCGTTCCTCCGCCTTCCTGTGACGTTCTGCACTTTCCTCCTCTGTCTCTCCGTCAGAAGACATATTTAAGAGGCACCCTTCCCAAAGTGCCTCCAGCGTTTCTTCATAATCCTCAAGAGTATCCAGGCTGCTCATGATCTCCATGAACATGTCGTGCAGGAAAAACTCCATCTTTTCATTCATACAGGCGCATCTCCTTTAGCTTTTGCCGAAAAAAACATTCGCCGCCTTTACTACTCCGTCCCGCAGATTTCTCGTCTCACGTACAGTCTCTGTCCTGTGTTTTTTCGCGGGCTCATCAGACTGCTTAAGCTCCCCTATACTTGTCTTTTTTCTCTCGCTTTTCTTTAACCTGTATCTTTCCGACACATCTATGAGTTCTTCCATTCTGGCATCCAGTCTGCCCTGCATCTCATCCAGCGGTTCCTTTGCGCCGAGTATGCCGCTCTTCTCATCTATGCCCCGCTTCAGCTCTCCCGCATACGCAGCCAGCTCGTTTACGGAAACATTTCCCGAAATCTTTGAATAAGCCTCCGCACTCTCCGACAGTATCCCTGCGGCTGAAGCTATCTCCGCGGCGGTCATCGTTACGTCGGTACGCAGAAAGCCGTGGAGATCATCACGGAGTTTTATGTATTCATCGCCCTTCCAGCCATAAGTCTCGGTATCTTCCAGCATCTCCGAAAACTCCGCAAGCCTCTCCTGTCCGTCCTGCATCAGTTCTTCCAGCATATCCAGGGCTTCCAGCTTTTTCCCTATATCCTTAAGCTCGGTCTCACATTCCTCCTCCGTCATGTTAGTAAGACCTTCACCCTCGGTAAGTCCGCATTCTTCATATACTTCTTCCCTGCGGATCACTTCACTTATCCCTTTAAGCTCCGATACATGTTCTGCCACGGGACTTTCCAGATATACAGCTATGCTGTTCTCAAGCTTTGCTGCCGCCCCGTTCCATTCGGCTGTTCCCTGTTCACAGTCCTGCAGGGCTATCATCGCATTACGGAGAGCCGGATGTTCCCCGCTCCACGCATCATCGATAAGGCTGTCCATACGGCGCATGTTAAGTCCGAGCAGATATTCCCTCTCATATTCACTCCTGTAGGAGCTTCTGTTGTCAGTTACTCTGTCATCCATTGATCACTCCGTCCCGGGCCTGCCTGCCAGAGCAGTCGCAAGAAGCTCTTTCTGCTCTGTGCTGCGTTCTCCCTCGGGTATTTTTTCAAGTATTGTCTTAAGTTTTTTATATATTTCTTCCCTGTCGCCTGATAAGCCTCCGGCCTCTCTGTCCAGGCCGCTTAAAAACGCATCGAATTCTTTATTGATATTTCCGTCCCTGTCAATACGCTCATCATATAGTTTTTCAAGAAAGCTTTTATCTCCCGGGCGGTTCCAGCCTGCCCACTGCATGCTTTCCACAAAGCCTTCCCTGTCTGCCTCATGCCGTTCACGCACAACGGTATATGCCAGTGCATTCAGGTATTCGTCAATGGCTCTTTTTTCTTCTCCGTCAATGTTCTCCCATTTACAGATTTCCCTGAGCAGTTCTCTTTTCTGCTTTCCCTGCTTCTCCGGGCTCAGCCTGCTTTCCAGAAGCTGCGTATATAATTCTTCCCCCCGTTTCAGTTCCGACCGGGTCTCATAAGTCTTCACTCTGGAATTTTCTTCCTGTGCCTTCATATAACTCTCAAACAGTGCTCCGATAAGCTTTTCGTCATCCTCCGCTGTCCAGTTGTTCTCTTCAAGTCTTGCCTTAAACTCTTCTCCGGTATACTCCTTACCTGCTATAAGCATCTTCCTGGCTGACGGCATTTTTCTCCTCCGTTTCTTTCTTCTTTCCCGGATTATCTGCATTCTATCATCCGGTGCGTAGCAAAAGTGAAGCACTCACTTTTTTTTCGGCATCAATACGCTTACGGTGGTCCCGTCTTCTCTCTTATCTATGATAAGACGTCCGCCGCACTGGGCCTGCAGCCTGCCCTTTATGTTCTTAAGTCCCACACTCTGTCTGTTCTTCTGTTTTTCGGTGGAATGATCGTCGCCCTGTCCGTCATCGCTCACCCTTATCACTATCTGATACGCATCTTCTTCGGTCTCCACTACTATGCGGCCGCCTTTTGAATGCGTACCTATACCGTATCTTATGGCGTTCTCCACTATGGGCTGGAGTATCAGCGGCGGCATCATGAAATCCTCCGCTCCCAGTCTGTATTCAACCTCGAATTCCCTTCCGTCGCTCAGCTGTTCCAGCTTTATATACTCTCCCGTATGTTCAAGTTCGCGTTTAAAAGGTATCAGTTCGTTGGCGGTAAGTGATTCCAGATTTCCCCTTAAATATTCGGAAAAATGTGCGATAGCCGGTTTTACTTTTTCCGGTTCATCATCACACAGTCCCTGTATCACCTGCAGAGAGTTAAAGATAAAATGCGGTGATATCTGCTGCATCAGAAGCCTCACCTTCGTATCAGCCAGTTCTATATCCCTCTGCATCAGCTCGTTCTCGGTCTGTACCTGATAATTCATATACGCTATCTGGTACATCAGTGTCATACCAAAGGCCGTAAGCCTCAGATACGGGATCACTATTTCCAGCACATGCATGGATATGGGAAGCAGCACGGCCGCACCGAGCCACAGCCGGCGGTTTTCGGCTCCGAGGCTGAAGATCACATATATGAAACTGATAAAGAGCTGAAACGCACCGAATACAGGATATATATCCATGCCGGCACCGAATACGATCTGCACCGGGATATAAAGTATGGCCAGTATCGCGATCAGCGCCACGGGCAGCTTCACCGTTCCCTTCTTATCCGCCCCTCCGCAGATGTATATGCTGAATGCGATATTAGACATTGATACGAATATTCCGGAAGCCAGTTTTGAGAGCAGGAGCGAATACTCCCTGTCGATCAGCTTCCGCGAACAGAAATCCGCTGTGAGGCATTCACCCGCTTCCCCCAGAAAGAGTGCCAGCATCAAAAAGAGCAGCCCCGTGTGAAAATAGCCTGCGCTGTCTGTCTCTCTGGTCCTGCCAAAGGATGCCAGGATAAGAAAGACCAGCAGCACCGCGGATAAAAGAGATGCGGAAGTATTGAAAAGAAGCAGACCTCCGTTCATCTGATCCGTCTCCCTTCCTGCTCTCTCTCAAGCCTTGTTCTCCAGACTGTACCGATGGCATCACGGATCGCAAGATATATGGGGATCTGCAGAAGTATCACAGCAAGTTTCGTTACTGTGCCGGCGGTTTTGAACACACCGGCCATTATGGCCGTTCTGCCTTCACCCGGGACAAAGAGGGCTGCTGCCGAAAAAAGTACTGCTGCCACCCCGATCGACAGATACAGTATCGCGCCTTTTCTGTATTTTAACGCCTGTTTTTCCACTCCGCTCTTTTCAAGCAGACGCGCAAAAGCAGTGGTCATTATCTTGTAGGCAAATACAAAACACATAAGCGACGCATTCTCTGCCAGATATGCCGCAGACACCATCGTATCACGCTTCTCATAAAACTCCGAAAGATATCCCAGTTCACTGAGCAGCAGCGCTGCGAAGATCAGAAGTATGCGAAAAAAAAGCAGAAGCCATACCGTGCTGAAATCTTCATGCAGGCTTCTTATCCCATATATGCAGCTCATAAAGAGCACAAGGAAGAGCATATCCGCCGAAAAGACTATAACACACAAAAGGCTCCTTATAGCTGGATCCTTTGTGAACAGATCGCTCATGTTCATAAGTACGAAAAAAAGCAGGGTACTCGCAAAGCATGCCGGCATCAGGACCGTCAGGTCTTTCAGGGTTTTCTTATTGACGCGTTTCACCAGTCTCCACCTCTGCCCGCTTCAATGTATTCCTCGGACATATCATAGAGATTGCCTATGCGCATCTCCGCCCAGTAATACTGGGTCATGTACTCTCCCTGGAACAGATTTACCGCAGCCGGACTTCCTTTCAGGAAATCGTAATAATCGCAGTCTATCTTGGACTGGTCGATACTCCAGGAATTCCAGTCCTTGTGTATGATATCTTCCACGCCCTCTTTTCTGAGGTCCAGCTTTAGGCTCCTCAGCAGGGCTCTGCACTGTGCCTTTAATCCGGTATCAGCCTCTCTCTCTTCCCAGAGTGCGGTACACAGCTCGTTTACGCTCACTCCCGCACCGCGCCTGTCTATCAGATAAGCAAGGGTCTCCTTGGCTTTCTGTCTGGAAAAATGTATAGGTTCACCTTTTTCATTGAAAGCCTCAAAGTTTCCGAAACACTGTACGGAAAGCCTGCTCTTCCTTCTGGGAGCCATAGGCGTCCGCAGATTATCTATCTCTGCCTGAAGCTTTTCCACACTGGCCGGCTTCAGCACAAAACCGCTCACGTGAAGCTGGTGGGCATCCAGCGCATATTCCGAATGTCCCGTAACAAAGACGATGTTGCTCTTCGGAGAGATGGTCTTTATCTTCATGGCCATTTCAAGCCCGTTGATCTTTGGCATCTCTATATCAAGCCACACTATCTCCGGATGCTTTTCCTCTATGAGCTTCAGTGCCTCTTCCGGATCCTTTACCGCCAGATGCTCACCATCCGGCTCTATCTCCTTCATCAGTTTTGCCGTTTCTCTGGCAATGGTCAGTTTATCATCTACCGAGATCGTTATCATTTTTTATACCCTGAAATAACTGATGGTATCAGTAAGGTCTGATGCCAGTGTCTGCAGTTTCAATGCGGATTCGCCGATCATCGTGAATGTTGCGTTAAGTTCCTCCATAGAAGCATTGGTCTCCTCCGTTGACGCCGCATTCTCTTCCGATATAGCCGACAGATCCGAGATGATCTCCATCAGATCGTTCTTTTCTTCATTAAGCTCAGCTACACGTCCCGTGATATCCGCAGAAGTATCCTTCACCTTGTCGACGTTGACGCTCATGGTCTCCATATTGTTCTTCGTATCATCAAGCTGCTTTGCCTGTACCCCGAAGGAATCGTTCAGTTTTTCCATAACGGCCACCGATGATGCCGCATCCTTAAGCAGAGTATTAACGATGGTTTTGATCTCGTCAGCACTGCGTGAAGACTGATCGGCCAGTGCCCTTATCTCATCTGCGACAACCGCAAAACCGCGGCCCGCATCGCCTGCCCTGGCCGCCTCTATCGACGCGTTCAGCGAGAGCAGGTTGGTCTGAGTCGCTATATCCGTGATGGCCTGTGTGAAATCCGATATGGACTTTGCGGATTCGTTGGTGGAGCTTATGGTATCGCCTATCTCCTTAACGGAGGCAGTCACTTCACTGCTCTGCTGTATCAGTCTGTCAAGAGCGCTCATGGCCTTGTCACAGGCTTCCTTCATCTCTTCCACATAGCGGTCCATCTCACTTACGTCACCTGCTATGTTCTCTATATTCCTTCCCATGTCGTCCGTATCTCCGGCAGCGGCTTCCACGCTTTCCGCCTGTGAAATGGCGCCCTTTGAGATCTCGGTCACGGCATCCGTCACCTGCCCGGAAGCCAGAACAGCCTGGTTTGCGGAATCGGCCAGCTCGGTCCCCGATCTGGTCAGCTCGCCCGCCATCTCATTGGACTTGCCCATGACCTCACTCAGCTTATCCGAAAGCATCTTGGCACTTCTGGTAATGGCTCCTATATCATCCTTTCCTATATCGTTCTCTTCAGGGAAGGAGACGTTCAGATTGCCCTGAGCCAGTTCATCCAGGTTATTCGTCACTGTCTTTATTCCTATCCTCAGCATCCTGATGGCACTTATCACCGTTATCGCGATCAGCAGCATCAGCAGGCCGAATACCAGGGACACAGCTATGATCTTATTGGCGATCATATGCTGAAGACGCTCGTACTCCTGACCGGCCCATTCCTCAACCAGTTCCTGCATCTCATTTATGCGTCCTCTGGCATTGTCAAATTTCAGGTTGAAATCCGACCAGTCTCCGACTCCCGCGGCAACATTATATGAAGTACCCCAGGTTTCAAAATCCTTTTTGAAGATGTCTTCCATTTCCTCTAATGTATAGCCCGATGAGGTCTTCATCTCCCGGTAAAGCCTCTCATCACGGGATGCCGCCTCGATCGCAACACCGATGCGCTCCAGTACCTGAGCGGAATTTGAATAATAATCATTGAGATAACCGTCGACTATGGATTTGTCTATGCCTTCCGTTTTACTGAGTTCACGGTAGCCCGTAGCTCCTATCAGCGACTGGTAGAAATCCCTGTCGCCGTTTACAAGCGCCGAACTTGCGGTATACAGAACATCGTAGTAGATCTCAGTGACCTGTTTTTCCACCTGCTTCATCTCGCTCGCCATCACTATGATCGAAGCCAGAAGAGCAATAGCCAGCGGAACCGAAATAAGAAGAAGCTTCGCTCTGACACTGATATTATTTAACCACTTCATCCCCTACCTCCTTATATCTGCTTTTTTTCGCGCGAATGCGCATCCCGCTTAAGTAAAAAAAAGGATGAACAGATGCTGCTCATCCGTTGATTTATTTTACTATACTTCAGGAGCTATGTCCACAAAAAAACACTGCCGCCGCCAAGTGTCACATTCCTTGTTTCACCTCCGTAACGTATGCGGTAATCCCCTCCTGCTGCAGAAGCAAGCCTTGCCTGTGTCAGTTTCCCGTCCTTCCAGCTGATATCAATGCTCACGTTTCCCTTTGCCTTAAGGCCGCATACGCTTCCGTCCTTCCACTGCGAAGGGAGTGCCGGAAGCAGGATGATCTCTCCGCCCGTGCATTGCAGCAGCGCTTCCGCGATCGCGGAAGTCCCGCCGAAATTACCGTCTATCTGGAAAGGCGGATGGTTATCAAACATGTTCCTGTTCGTAGACAGGCCCAGCAGTTTATGCAGGTTCTCATACACCATATCGCTCTCATACAGCCGCGCCCACATATTTGCGATCCAGGCCCTGCTCCAGCCGGTATGTCCTCCGCCATGCGAGAGCCTCCGCTCAAGAGTGGCCTTTGCCGCTTTTGCAAGCTCCGGTGTTTTCGCAGGCGTGATCAGATCGGCGGGATGCAGTGCAAAAAGCTGGGAGATATGCCGGTGTCCCGGCTCCACCTCGTCATAGTCTACCGCCCATTCCTTTATCTGACCGTACTTCCCGATCTCCGGAGCCGGTATCTTCTTTAACATTTCAGAAAGTTTTGAGGCAAATTCTTCATCCTTATCAAGTATGGCCGCACTCTTTATCACCGCTTCAAAAAGCACGGTGATTATCTGCGAATCCATGGAGGGTCCCATACACAGACAGCCTGTTACTCCCCTGTCCGTTTTGTATGTATTCTCCGGTGACACGGAAGGTGAGGTTATCAGCCGTCCTTCCTCATCCGGTATCAGAAACTCCGTAAAGAATTCGGCAGCCTCTTTCAAAAGATAATAGTTTTTTGCTAAAAACTCCGTATCCTGCGTATACTCGTAATGCTGATAAACGTGCAGCGCCAGCCAGGCTCCGCTCATAGGCCAGATCGTCGCCGGTATCCACTCATCCACCGGCGCGGCATCGCCCCATATATCGGTATTGTGATGGCATACAAAACCTTTATCGATACCGTACATTTCTTTTGCCATCTTCCGTCCGTTTTTGCATACCCTCCCGAGCAGTTCAAACAGCGGCTCATGGCATTCGCTCAGATTGCAGCTCTCCGCGGGCCAGTAATTCATCTCCGTGTTTATGTTTACGGTATATTTGCTGCCCCAGGCAGGCTTCATATCCTTGTTCCATATGCCCTGCAGGTTCAGCGGCTGCGTCCCTGTCCTGCTGCCCGATATCATCAGATACCTTCCGAAATTAAAATACAGTTCCATCAGACCGTTGTCACGGTTTGTCTCATCTTTAAATCTTTCCAGACGCTCATCGGTCGTAAGGCTCTGCCGGTCTTCGCCGCAAAGATCCAGTCTGACCCGGTCATACAGCTTTCTGTAGTCGGCAATATGCTCTGCTTTCAGGCTTTCATACTCTTTTCCCAGTGCGGCTCTCACATCTGCGATCGCCTTTGTTTCAAAGCTTTTATCCAAAGGATCCGCTCCGCCCCGATCACATTCATAGAAGCTCGTTCGCGCACTCACATAAAGCGTTGCGCTGTCAGCCTCCCTTATCCTCAGCTTTTTACCTACAGTCCTTAAGCTGCCGCCGCTGCAGCTGCCCGAAAGCACGGCAGCAAAGAATATGCCGTCAGCCGATCCCGTACCTCCCGTAATCATTATCATGTTATCCGCACAGGGACGGTTGTCGTCATACTCATCATCACGGCCGTCTATCCCGGCATCAAGGTTTATCTTTCCCGGCTTATCTGCCGAGACATGCACAGCCAGCACATTGCCGGGCGCGGAGATGAAATACTCCCTTCTGTATGTAACATCCCCGGCCTTATATTCCACATACGATACAGCCTCGGAGATATCAAGCTTTCTTTCGTATCCGTCCGTCTCTATGTTCCCGATTGCGGAGGTATTTTCCATAAAGTAAAAAAAATCAATGCCAAGATCACCGAGAGGCATATAATGCCTGCAGTTCGGATTGATCCCCTGCATCTTTTCAAATGCTGTCTTTTCCGCCGCCGGTATGTCCCCGTGCCGTAACAGCTCCCTTACTTCCGCCAGGCCTTCCTGCGCATCGGGATTAACACGGTTTCTCATTCCTCCGGACCATACGGAATCTTCGTTAAGTCCCACCGTCTCTCTGAGGACCCTTCCGTATACCATACCGCCGATACGTCCGTTGCCTATCGGCAGCGCCTCATTAAAGTCTGCCGCTTCCTTAGTGTATCTCAGAATATGTTCCATCTTTACTCCTTACGGTTTAAGCCGGTCTGGCCAGATAATAGCCCTGATACAGATCTACTCCGAGGCCCACAAGAAAGTCAAATTCTTCCTTTTCCTCCACTCCCTCGGCAACTACAAGTATGCCTTGTGAGTGAAAGTCCAGTACACACTGTTTTACCGTTTCCTGTTTTTCTTTTATATGATCTATCCCACTGATCAGAGCCCTGTCGAGCTTTACTATATCGGGATTCATGATAGCCACCATTTCGAGATCGTTTATCCCGCTTCCATAATCATCCACACTCATCAGGTTATCCATGAATCTGACCGACTTATCCTTTTCTTCCCAGTTTTCTCTTGAAAAATAAGGGTATTCCAGATTCTCTATGATCATCCTTCCCCGTATCTCTTCCCCGAAATACTCCAGAAAGGCATCTGCCTCCTCGCTTCTCATACAGTCAGACGGAAATGAGTTGATCGAAACCCGCTCCTGATACCCTCTCAGGAAATAGGCCTGCATGGCTCCGAAAAATGTAGCCACCTCCAGGACATGGAGCTTGTCCTCCTTCGAATATTTTTCTATAAGTTCAGTAACCGTCATGTCGGTCGGACGCATCAGTGCCTCCCACGCAAAAACGGTCTCCCCGTCCGCCTGAAATATCGGCTGGAAAACATAATTGACGGAAAGTTCCCTGAGCGCTTTCAGTATATCCTTATCCAAGGGTAGATGGTCATAATAGATCATTTCGGAAATCCTCCGGTTTTGCTTAAGCTTATCCCGCCCGTCCATCTGCGGAGATATTTCAACTATTTTATCCCGAGTGTGCCTTCAATGCAAGGCAGGATTTTCAAAACCTTCTACGACTGCGCTTCTTTGTTGATTTTCCTCTTCGTACGTTATATGATTACTGTCATGGAAAAAATATGTCTGATAATATCCGGCGGCGATTATGCCGATATTCCGGAAGAAATAAAAAAAGCCTCATATTATATAGCCTGCGACCGTGGCTGGCAGTATGCCGATAAAATGCGCATCACTCCGGATCTGATCATCGGGGATTTTGATTCGTCTCCCGAGCCCGAAGGCTCCGTTCCCGTCATGCGCTTTCCTTCACACAAAGATGATACCGATACGATGATAGCCGCCAGGCATGCCTTAAGCCTCGGCTTTACGGATATTGCGATCTGCTGTGCTTTCGGCGGCCGCTTGGACCATACTATCGCCAACATCCAGACCGCAGCCTTCCTCGTATCAAACGGTGCCTCGGTCCGCCTGTACGGGCATGACAGCTTCGCGTACGTTTTTTCTCATGGAGAAATATGCCTTCCGAAAATGGCTTCCTGCTCCCTCTCGCTCTTTTCACTCAGCGACCGCTGCACGGGAGTATCGGTCTTAGGCAGTGAATACGAGGCCGGGGACCTTACGCTTACCAATTCATTTCCTTTGGGCGTCAGTAACGCCTGGGCTTCCTCCGAAGCCCGCATCAGCGTGGATAGCGGGATCCTTATGATCCTGTGTTCAAAAATCCCCTGACCAATCAGCGCTGACTACAGCAGCTCTGCGATATCGTAAATGAGTTTTTCGGTCTTGTCCCAGCCAAGGCAGGCATCTGTGATCGACTTGCCGTAGACACCGTCTCCGATTTTCTGGTTACCGTCCTCTATATAACTCTCGACCATAAAGCCCTTTACAAGTGAAGCAATGTCATTATTATGCCTGCAGGCGTACAGAACCTCCCTGATGATGCGGGGCTGCTCGAAGGGGTTCTTTCCCGAATTGGCATGATTCGTATCTATGATGACTGCGGGATTCTGATATTCTGCCTTCTGATAATCCTCGTACAGTCTGATCAGGTCTTCGTAATGGTAATTGGGAAGTGCCTGTCCGTGCTTGTTGGTGTAGCCTCGGAGTATGGCATGCGCATGCCGGTTGCCTTCCGAATGTACTTCCCATCCGCGATAGATAAAGGTGTGCGGATGCTGGGCTGCCTGTATGGCATTCATCATGATCGAATAATCGCCCGAGGTCGGATTCTTCATGCCTACCGGTGCACTGATACCGCTGGCAACGAGACGATGCTGCTGGTCTTCCACGCTTCTGGCACCAACTGCCACATAACCGAGAAGATCGTCAAGGTAGCGGTAGTTTTCCGGATAGAGCATCTCGTCCGCGCAGGAGAATTCCGTCTCCTCCACGGCACGCATATGCAGATGCCTTGTGGCTATTATACCTTTGAACATATCGGGCTTTTCACCGGGGTCCGGCTGATGGAGCATGCCCTTATAGCCTGCGCCTGTGGTGCGGGGTTTGTTTGTATATATACGCGGAACTATCAGTATCCTGTCTTCCACTTTGTCCTGCATCTTCCGAAGGCGCAACGTATAGTCGATGACGCTGTCTTCGTTATCGGCACTGCAGGGGCCTATGATCAGAAGGAGTCTTTTATCCGCTCCCTCGAAAATACGTTTTATCTGCGCGGTGCGCTTTTCCACACACTCATTCATTTTCGCGGTGAGCGGGTACATTTCTTTTACCTCGGCGGGTATTGTCAGTTTGCGTTCAAAAACCATTCCCATGATTCTTTATCCTCCGTTTTTTCTTAACGTCAGTTCTTCAGAGTGTGACATCGGAATGATAGTTTCCGAGTACTCTTATCACGTCACAGTTGTATTTAAGTTCTTCTACCATCCGCGCTCCTGCCGGGCTGCTGATATCCCCTTCACCCTCGATATAGAAGTAGTAGTTCCAGGCAAGCTCCTTTGCGGGCCGGCTTCTGATGGCCCGCAGGTTAAAGCCGTTCAAAGCTATGGTCGTCACCGCTTTAGCCAGCGCTCCCGCCACGTTATTTACGGTAAATATCATGGAAAAAGCCTGACGCTCTCCCAAAAGCGGCCTGTCCTCTTTTGATATTACCACAAAGCGCGTCATATTATCATCTTTTTCATTGATATCATGGTCGAGGACATCGAGTCCGTATATCTCGGCCGTCTCCCTGCTTGCGATGGCTGCAGTATGTATATCACCGGCTGCTGCCACATCCCTTGCCGCCATTGCCGTATTGGTGGCTGCGCACTGTTCATAGCCTTTTTCGCGTATGTAGCCGGCACACTGGTCAAGTGCCTGCGGGTGACTTACCACCCTGCGTATATCCGAAATCCCGGCACCTTTCACTGCCAGCAGATGGTGGGCGATAGGCATCTCATATATGCCCACGATATACAGCTTTCCGAAGTAAAGCAGATCCATCACCTGTGCCACATCCCCGGCAAAACTGTTTTCGATCGGCATCACGCCGTAGTCACACTCGCCGCTCGTGACTGCCTCATACACATTACCGAAAGAAGGATATGCCCTGCAATCACTTCCCGGAAATATCTTCTCTCCCGCTATATGTGCATATGCTCCCTTTACTCCGCTGTATGCGATTTTCATTCCTCATTCTCCTTTCATGAAAAAAACCCTGTCCGCAAAGGACAGGGTCTTGTTTGTGCATTTTATCTCGTTCTTTATGCCAACCTGTTCTCCGCTTCCGCATCCTTATGTTGCTTACTAAAGGCAAACCAAAATGAGCCTGCAAAAAAGCTGCAGGTTTCAAACATAAAGGCTTTAGCTGATTTCAGATTCTCATTTCCCATGTCGGCTAATTTATCACACTTTCCCGCGACTGTCAAGAGATGACCCTTTAGGCCTGTTTTTCCGCAATGACACATACCCTGCGGTAGCAGAGCACAGTAAGCACAAAAACAAGAAGCGTCAGCACCGCAAGGATCACATTTCTGTCGACCTTTGTACCGAGCATGACCGTTAAAACGATCAGCCCTGTTGTAACGAACAGATTGGGAAGGATATACAGACTGACAGCCGCTCCCTGCTTTACCACTTCTATCTCATTCTCCCAGTCCAGCCGCATATGCCTGATCCCGCACACACAGCCCCAGCTCGTGGAGAATGCGCAGAGGCAGAAACTCAGCAGCACGGATAATACGGCAGTCATTAAGGTCGTCCGCGCAGCGATGCAGATACATATTGTCGCAAAAAGTGAAAACGGGACCGTAAGATACATATTAAAAAGCATCTTTCCCTGATAAAGCACCTTTTTCGGTATCGGGAGACTCTGAACGATCCAGTAATTCTTCCCTTCCAGAGACGGAGTGATCGCCGTTGTCGCCACCATACCGATACAGAAATATACGATCAGCGGTATGGCCACCTGCAGCATTTCTGCGGTTACGGGAGCTCCCTGGGTAAGGGTACTGACCGCCTTGTCAACATCCACAAACAGTATGACTATCCCTAAGAGCAGCGCCATCATTTCCCCTATCGCAGCATTTGTCATATAGACTGTCGAACCCGTCATACGCTTAAATTCTTTAAAAGCTACGGCATTATATATGCTGCGGCGCTTCTGCGCCGTCATCGAAAACTTCCCCGCTGCGGCATGGGATTTGAGTCCGGAATTGATGCGGCGGTAAGCCCTTCCCACCGGTATGAATACCAGCTCAAAGAGCAGCAGAGTCACGCCGGTCATCAGAAGGATATCCGCCGGCTTAAGATACATTACCGCATTTACGAACCAGCCCGCAGGCGGATATGTCCTGCCGGCCTGACTTATAAATCCGGACAGATCCGTAAGAGTCTCCTCTATCCTGCCGGTCCTTGCAACGGATTCTATGATGAAGCGCAGACTGAAGCAGGCAATCACTATCATAAACGTGAGCAGAGTCTGTATCAGATTGTTCTTCTTAAAACCTGCGCTGATCCCGGCGATGATATAGCCGATAAAGGCTGCTGCCAGCATGGGTATGACCGGAAGAAAGAAACTTAAGAGCAGCCACAGGAAAATCCCGGCGGCTGAAGGCCTTGCATATACCGCATATCCGATAAGCATGGCCAGGGAAATACTCAGATTCCAGGGCAGGCTCTTTATATACATGTACAGGAATTTACAGCCCGCCACCGTCCCGGCTTCAAAAGGCAGGGACATGAGCATGTCATATTCCTTAAAATTGAACAGATATCCGTTGGTCTTAAACAAGGTAAGAAAGAAGGCCATGAGAGCTATCGTAAGAGCACACAGCGTCGGTATCACTACCGTAAGCCCCAGCTTTCCGTATCCGATACAGGAAAAAACACAGTATGCCATCAGCATCAGATACAGGATAAACTGTCCGATGAAGTTTCCGATGATCCTTCCCCTTTTTTTCTTATCCCTGCAGAATCTGTATATATTCCACTGACTGGTGGAAAGGAGCAGATTCTTTATCAATACCATGCTACTTTTCATCCTCCACCTCCAGGAATACCTCTTCCAGTGATTTCTTGCCCACCATCTCTTCCATGGTCCCCGAATCTATGATCTTTCCGCCTTTTATTATAGCCACCTTATTGCAGAGCTTTTCCGCAACATCCAGCACATGGGTTGAGAAAAAGATCGCTGTCCCCTTCTCACACAGCTCATGCATGATCTGCTTCAGCGTAAAAGCCGCCTTGGGATCAAGCCCCACAAAAGGCTCATCCATAACGATCAGTTTCGGCTCGTGTATCAATGCGGATATTATCGCCAGCTTCTGCTTCATACCGTGGGAATATGAGCTGATCAGGTCTCCGAGTGAATCCGTGATCTCAAACGCATCCGCATATTTTCCGATCACTTCCTCACGTTTCTTCCCGTCAATGCCAAACACGTCTGCGATAAAATCCAGATACTGTATACCACTTAGGTTTTCATACAGATCCGGATTATCGGGAATGTATGAAGTGATCTTTTTGCACTCCATCGCTTCGTTCTTTACGGAATGACCGTCTATATATATATCGCCCTCCGTAAAATCCAGCACTCCAACCACAGCACGTATCGTAGTGGATTTGCCCGCACCGTTGTGTCCGATAAAACCGTAGATATCACCGGCTTCAACCGTAAGACACACATTATCCGCTGCCTTCTTTCCCTCTCCATATACCTTTGTATAATTCTTTATCTCCAATACCGGCTTCATATACGCTCCCTCCTGCGAAGCACTTGCTATATTTAAAAACCACGGGGACGGACCTTGTGGTTTTGCTCTTCTCCTCTCTTACGGCAAATGATCGCTTCAGTGCAAGACTGTGTGAGGCCGCCGGTGCTTAACGAGTGCCTGCACGAGTTTAGCACCGCTGCGAGCCGAACCCAAGCGGAAGCGGGTCTTGCAATGAACGATCTTTGCCGGAAGCAAGAAACGCTAAAGGGCCGGCCCCGATGGTTTTATCTGTTTTCCAGGGCGGACATGGCCGCTGCGGTCTCGGCAGCATCGAGTCCGCCGAGATAGTAGGTCTGTCCGCTTTTGGTGACGAGCCTGATAAAGGCCTTTGTCTGCGGATTGAGGAATATCGTGCATCCTTTTCCGTCCACGGAGAATTTCCCCTTGAGCAGGGTGTCCATTCCCACGCCGGCAGTACGGATCACGGTATGTTTCGTAATGTCGTCTCCGTATTCCGCGCTTGCGATATCATCAAAGGGGATAACATACTCATCCCGCAGCTGATGACAGATAAGCTTTGAATCTTCAGCCCGCAGACTGATGGGGGTGATTTCCACCAGTCCCACCCATATCAGGGAAAGGAACGTCATTACTATCGTACCTGCAGCGATAATGCCTACGAGCTTTCCTCCGGGATGTGCAAAATTAACGGTAGAACCAACTCCGGCGCGCTTTTCCACGTTCATGCGCTTATCTTTCGGATTGTAGTAAAACATCCCCGCTATCCAGCATTCATCATCATCCGTGACCAGCTCTGTTTCCTTAAGGTACCTGGCCTCTATCTTCTTGGAGTAATGAATGAAGACAAAGACCGCCACAAACATTAAGACTATATAGACCAGCAGGCCTCCCATCATGAGCATGTCGCTGTATCGGAGTAAAAAGCCAAACGCCATTGCTACGGTATAGAGCACATTGATCCAGAGAAAGGCCGTGTTCAGATCAGCGGCATTCTTCTTTTTTGCCCTGTTATAGTTTGCGTTCACATCGCTGTCAGGGGATATCACCTCATTTTTCAGATTATCCATGAGAAAGGCGAAGGCGGTTATAAGCAGGCCCATAAGCCATAAAGTCCCTATGACGGTCGTTGTGATAAAACTCCCGGCGATCCTGTTTCCCCCAAAGCTTATCAGCTTAAGGTCAAAAAGCAGCGCCACGATCACAGGTATAAAGCCCGCAAGGTTCGGGATCGTGACCCAGAGCGGCTTAAGTGTGTGAACCTTGCCGCTCACTTTAAGGTCCACAAGGCTTACGTTCTCTCCGCTCTTTAGCCCGAGCGCTTTCTTAAGGTTCATCATCTCCTTATGCCCCGTTATATAAGGTACCATACCGGCAAAGATCGCGATAAAGATGAAGAGCATCCAGAAGAATGTCTGCATCACCATCCCTTTTACCAGGAGCAGAAGAGCCGCTATCACGAAACAGACGATCGTTATGATCACAGCCTGTTTATGACATCCGGCCACTATGGTGTCTATCTTTTCCGCAGTTTCCTCTTCCTTAAACTCCTTACGTCTCTTGACTCCCAGTATGAACTTTTTTTCCTTCCATTTAAGCGGATACATGTAGAATAAATTGAACAAAAGCACCGATGCAAGGCACAAAAACATTATCCATCCAAATACAGCTGACATAAGTCTACCCTCCGTAATACTCATCCACGAGTTTCATTAGCTCATCCTTCGGTACTCCCGAAAGCCTTGCCTCCGATACGATGCGCTTAAGCTCCGAGCGGTTGCCGGAACTTATCCTTCCCTGCTTTTCGATCTCGCTTCGTATCCTTGCTCCGTTTTTCCTGTCTGTCATGATGTAGCCCTCCGTTTTTAACAGCTGATAAGCCTTGCTCACCGTCATAGTGTTGATCCCCATCTCCACAGCCAGGGCGCGCACCGTCGGCAGCTGCTCCCCCGCCTCCAGTTCGCCCGAGGATATCCCCATCACTATCTGGTTCCTTATCTGCTGATATATGGGCACATCGGACAGTTCATCGATCCTTAATATCATAAAGCCTCCTTTTCACTCTCTTTATCCTTCTTATACAGAAGGAAATAAGCTCCGAAGAACACCGCGATGCCGGATAACACAACGACTGCTTCCATCATCACGGGCGATAATGTGGTCACCCCCGCCAGCTGCAGACCGGCAATGAAGTCCATTGCCGTATGGAGCAGGACAGCCAGCGGATACAGCAGGAACTTCTTTTTATCTCTGCAGGCATAAAAGACAAGCATCGAAGCGCCGGTATGAAACATAACGGCAAATATACGCTCCACTATATTCAGTATCAGATTTCCTGCCGTAAAAGCAGCCAGCTGCGCTGCGATCGCATACCCCTGTTCTGCCTGCTCCGGAGCCTTTGCCGCCACCTGTGCTATCACATTTCCGAAGGTTCCCGCATTGATCATTGAAGCGTACGAGATATACTGGATATAAGGGATTCCGAGAACGATCATCACCTCAAAACCGCCGTGTCCTATACCGTGTGACACTCCCGTCTCACGATTCTTTCTGTTTTTTAGTACAGTCTTAAAGGCCACCAGCCGTCCCGTCTCTTCAAAGACTCCCGGAAAAAGCCCGACTATCAGCGCCCACAGAACGGGCCTTGCGTTTATAAATTTTGCTGCTGCATGCTCGGAAAGTCCCATCATCGTCGGAAAGACCAGGATATTCTGCAGCGGCTTTTCCAGTATAACGGCAAATAACATAAACGTTACCGCTCCCGCAAGTACGCTCGTGAACTTCTCCTTTTTCTTTTTGGTCCAGATAAATGCTATAGCGGGCGGAACGAGCATAAACAGCAGTGCTCCGAGTACCAGCAGTCCCATCTGTGTATTTCCTACTTTTGCAAATTCCATCTCTTCTTCCTCCTTTATCGCCGGATCCTCTGCTTTATCAGTATGTTACCCGGCCTTTGTCGTCATCCCTATACCTAAGCTTATCCCTTGTGTATCGCTTGTATGATTTGTATTCTTTGTATTATTTGGTGTGATACACAAAGAGTACACCACTCCCATATTTTTGTCAATACTCTTCTTATATTCTTTTCTCCCGATGTCCTTTTCTCCGTCCCGGAACAGGGCGGCCCCTATGTCTTTTCAGCGCCTCAATACCGCAGCCTGCTCCGCCGCTTTTTCCGTCCTGCGTTCCCTGATCGCTGTATTTTTCTTTTCCGTACTGCCCGACAGCGTTTCAAGGTTTATACGGTTTCTGGAGATATTTTTTTCACTCGTCTGCTTTTCATATGCTGCCGCTTTCTCCGGCCGTACCATTCCGAGCAGCTTAAGCGCAAGCGTTACATCCGGCTCTTTGATGTTTTTTTCGGACGCTATGAAACACTCTGCCGCATCTCCCGCGGCCTCCATATCCTGCATCTGCATACGGCCGAGCACACTGCCGAAGTATGCCCCGCACCTTATGGAAGCAATCTTTTTAGCCGCTTCCGCCACATTTTTTAACTCATCGCTGTCCTTATTCCCGTTTTCCAAAAGCTTTGCGGCTATCCTTCCCGCTTCCTTAAGTTTATCCTCATCCAGTCCACTGTATGCTCTCCACAGCGGCAGTTCTTCCTTTTCTTTTTCGGCGCGCTCCCGCATCCGGTCTTCCCTGTAAGCGGACACAGCCTCCCTCAATGCATCTGCACGAGGAGATGTCCCCATTCCGTCTGCCTGCTTCTCAAGTTCATTCAGTATATCTTCCGTTACAAGATAGGGATGATCCTGACAGCTGATATCTGCGTGTTCCGCCACAGGCGATCTTCCTTCTGTTATACAGGCCATAAGCTTTCGATACGGATGATCTTCCGAAAGTCCCCAAGCCGCCTCATACACTGTCTCAAACAGTACTTCCGCTCCGTTTCTGTATCCGCGTTTTACTGCTTCGCTTACAAACTCTTCTCTGCTCATCATTGCTTTTCCTTAAGTCCTATAATGGCTGTGACTGATTTTTCCGGACTCATTATACAGGTATCCATCAGACTGAGTCCTATAAACTTCCCCGGATTAAGTACGGCAAATACTCCCTTCTGGTTTTCTTCCAGATCCAGATCGCCGTATCCCGGGCTGTATCTCTTCACCGGCTCATAGCCGTTCTGCCCGGCCTCTTCATTAAGCCGTCTGTTCAATATATTGCAGAATTCCTCCACTGCTGCGGCCCCGCAGGCCTGCAGTATGGCAGCTTCCGACATTGACCTGAAGGCTGACGTCTTTATCATCCTGTCTACACCCGCGCCCACAGTAGCCGCAAAGATATAAGCCTTTGTACAGCCCTTTATCCACGCCGCGAGCGACTTCGAGTATACCTTCCCGTAAGGCATCACCACTTCTCCTGCTGAAACAGCATCCCCGTCTTCATCCGATAGCCCGTCCAAAATGCGGTTTTCCTGCAGACCATCTGCCCCCGGTTCCGCGGCATTCACAGTGATATCGAAAAGGCCGTAGCATGCCTTAGGCATTGCCGCAGCCTCTGTCTTCTTTATCCCTTCCGCTATACGCTGTGCATCCAAAGCTGCAGGGGTATGTCCCATATATCCGAGATACCTGTATACCTCTTTTTCCGGTATGCTCAGTTCTCCTGCTTTTAAACCGAACTGATATATCGTCTCCATATCAGAACCTTATGCTTATCTGAGTACCTTCGCCGGGTACGGAATAAAGGTTCACGTCCGCATCATGGAACTGTGCACCGTGCTTTACTATGGAGAGTCCCAGGCCCGTTCCTCCCAGACTGTTGGAGTGGCTCTTGTCCACACGGAAGAAGCGCTCAAATACACGGCTCTGGTCACCGTAGGGTATGCCTATACCTGTATCCTTCACGGTCACGGTCACGTGTTCGTTCTTCTCCTTTACACTTATCACGGCCTCGCCGCCTTTACGGTTATACTTGATCGCATTCTCAAGAAGGTTAAAGAACATCTCCTTAAGCACCTGCTCCACTCCGTTTACATAGGCTGTCTCGCCCTCGATCTTTAAGCTGACTTCCTTTTCGTCGGCCTGCGGCTTAAGCTCCTTGATCACTGCTTCCGAAAGCTTATATACATCGACCTTCTCTTTCTTCTCGGTGATCTCACCGTTATCAAGCTTGGAAAGTCTGATTATATCACCTAAAAGAGCCATCAGCCGTTTGGACTCCCTGCTGATGTCCTCGGCATATCTTCGCGCCTCTTCCGGCGTGGTCTTTTTCTTGCACATCTTGGAGGAAGCCTCCGCTATGACCTCCACGGGTCCCGTCAGCTCCTTGCTCACATTTCCCGAAAACTCACGACGCAGTATATCCCTCTGCTCTTTTTCCGTAACATCCATGATGATGAAGACCGCACCGCTCACTCTCTTGTGGCTGACCACGGGTGTAGTGATGAGCCTGTAATTTCTGCCGTCGATCTCTATCAGCTGCTCGGTCTTTTCCCCGCTCAGCGCCTGATCCTTGGCCTTGGTAAAACCTTCATCTATGAATTTCAGTTCCTCGCCTATCTTGCAGGCTCTGGTATGTCTTAGTGCAGCGCCGTTTGCGGAGAGTATCACTCCCCTCTTATCAGCTATCAGGAAGCCTTCTTCCATTCCTTCCGTCAGGGCCGCAAACTCCTTCTGACGGTAGCTCAGCTCGTCTATCTGATCCTGGATGGTGAGCTTCTGCTCCTGGAGTCTTTCGATCAGCGGTTTCAGCTCGGTATATTCATCGGACAGATTGGGGCTGTCCGGATCGATGGCGTTAACGGGCTTCAGTATCTGATTGGCCATACGGAAAGCGATTATGCCCGAGATGATGAGCACAAGTGAAAACACCCACAGTATGGGGCTTACGGCCTTCAGCACATTGGATACAACATTCAGATGGCTCGAGAGCCTGAGCACCGTGCCGTCACTGCACAGGATAGCGTAACTCATCACGCTCTCATTCCCGTTGCCGCTCTTCATTATACCCCTGCCTTCTCCCGTAGCCTTAGCGGACTCATATTCCTCATGTCCCGTATAAGACTGCTTAAGGTCCTGGTTGTAATTATCGAATAAGACATTACCGCCGGCATCTATCCATGTGATGTGATTGGTATTGCCGAGAGACTTTAAGTAATCGATCCCCCCTATGGCAAGCCCGCACTTTGCATACTCGGTCTCTCCCTGCAGTCTGTCATAGCCTTCTTCTATCATCTGGGTATAACGCAGTCCGAAGAACAGGGCCAGGCAGAGCACCAAAACAGATAAACCCAAGAGAAACGAATTTATAAAGATTTTTCTGGTCATTCTGAAAACCTCACAAAAAAAAGATGAAAAACGGGCGATAAATCGGAATTACGATATATTGCCAACAAGAGGATTATATCATATAATTTTGTCTGTGTTAAGATTTTACAAAAAATCATGGAGGTTTTTATGCAGATATCAGAACTCATAGACCTTTTTTGCGGACTTGCCTTCTTTCTGTTCGGTATGTCCCTTATGGGTGATGGTCTGAAAAAAGCCTCGGGCAATAAACTCGAACTCATACTCTACAAGCTTTCCAGCACAAAACTCAGAGGCATGCTGCTCGGTACCGGCGTTACCGCCGTTATCCAGTCTTCGAGCGCCACCGCCGTCATGGTCGTGGGCTTCGTCAACTCTGGCATGATGAACGTTACCCGCGGTATCAACGTTATAATCGGTGCGGTACTCGGTACCAGCATCACCGGCTGGGTCATCTGTCTCAGTTATATAGAAGGCGGCGGAGGCATAGCAAGCATCCTTTCCACGGCTACCCTTACGGGCACCGTTGCCGTTGCCGGCATACTCTGCCGTATGATCGGCAAGAAATCCCAGACCAGGAACATAGGCGATATCATGATCGGTTTCGCCATACTTATGGTCGGCATGAGCAAGATGAGCGGTTCGGTCTCTTCCCTCGGCAAGCAGCCCTGGTTCACCGGCATCCTCACCTCGCTGTCCAGCCCTTTCATAGGCATCCTTATAGGTATCGCTTTTACCGCGCTGCTGCAGTCGGCATCGGCTTCAGTCGGTATACTTCAGGCTCTGTCTGTAACCGGAGCCATCACCTTTGATTCGGCCTTCCCGCTTCTCATCGGTATCACCACCGGTGCTGCGGTACCCGTGCTCCTCTCCTCCGTAGGTGCCAATACCAGCGGTAAGAGGACAGCCTGGTCTTACCCCATCTCAACGGCCTTAGGCTCCATGTTTGCCGCTTCGCTGTTTTACATAGCGGAAGCGATCATCCGCTTCCCCTTCTTTTATACCGTAATGAATCCTTTTTCCATGGCACTGGTCAATACCGTGCTCAGGCTTGCAATGCTCCTGCTGCTCTATCCCTTCACGGATATAATAGAAGCACTGATCAATGCTCTGATAAAGGAGAACAAAGAGGCAGCTCCGGGCTTCCGTCTGGAGGAACGCTTCATACATCATCCGGCGCTTGCTATTGAACAGAGCCGTATCACCATAAACGATATGGCACGTTCCGCCATGAAGGCCCTGAACGAATCCTTTACGTTGTTTGATGAATACAGTGAAGAAAAAGAATCCGAGATACGTTCTCTTGAAAATGTCGTGGACGGTTACGAGGATGCCCTCGGTTCATATCTGGTAAAACTGACCGGTCAGGAAATGAACCGCGAACAGAATGAAGAGATATCAAAATTCCTGCATACGCTTTCGGATTTCGAGCGCATCTCCGACCATGCACTCAACCTCGCCGAAAGTGCAAAAGAAGTTCATGACAAGGCTCTTAAGTTTTCGACCAGCGCAGGTAATGAACTTAAAGTACTCGGCAGCGCTCTTCGGAAGGTAGTCAGCATCGCAGTCGATGCTTTCATAGAGAATGATCTTTCTCTTGCCGAGCAGGTGGAGCCTCTGGAAGAACTGATCGACAACCTCTGCGACCAGATGAAGCTCAATCACATAAACCGCCTGCAGCGGGAGGAATGCACCATCACGCAGGGCTTTATCTTTAACGATATAATAACTGTATGTGAGAGAGTATCGGACCACTGCTCGAACATAGCCGTGGCAATGATAGAACTCGGTGACGATTCCTTCGATACACACGAATACCTCAATAATATCCGCTCGAAGCGCGGTCCCGAGTTCCAGGAATATTACAATAATTTCAAAGAAGAATTCACCCTGTAAACTTCAGTCAAGCGCCTTCATGAGCTCTGCGGCGTTCGCTGCCGCATCTCCTCTGAAAACCGCTGACCCGGCGACGATAACATTGGCGCCGGCTTTTTTCATTTCTGCGATATTATCGGCTCTTACACCACCGTCCACTTCGACATGGCAGTCATAGCCGCCTTCCTCGATCCAGCTTCTTATCTTTCTTACCTTATCCAGACATTCCGGCATGAAGGTCTGCCCTCCGGCTCCCGGGACCACGGTCATCACAAGCACCATGTCAAAAGCCGGTATCAGTTCCTTTATGCTTTCCGCCGGAGTATCCGGGCTGATGACCAGACCGGCCTTCTTTCCCAGCTCATGCAGTCTGCCTGCAAGCTTTGCGCTTTCCTCTCCGGCAGCCTCGTAATGGAAACTGATCATATCTGCGCCGAGCCGCGCGAATTCATCTATATATCTTCCGGGCTCCACTATCATCAGATGCACATCCAGAAACAGCTTCGTGAACCTGCGGACGCTCTCGAGAACCGGCATGCCAAAGGATATCGACGGGACAAAGCAGCCGTCCATCACGTCGAAATGAAGCCATTTCGCACCGCCCGCTGCAGCCGCGTCTATCTGCTCTCCCAGTTTTGCAAAGTCCGCCGCCAGAATCGATGGAGCCAGTATGTATTCCATAGTCCTAGTATCTCCTGCTTTCTTTCTGCTTTACATATATCTGTTTGTAGTTATCATAGCGTATCGCAGGTATCTCTCCGTCCTCAGCCGCCTGCCGCACGGCACAGCTGGGTTCATGCGTATGTGAACAGGGATTGAACCTGCATTTTCCTTCATAAGGATAAAACTCGGGATAGTAGGCCTTCACTTCATCCGCATCCATATCCTCCAGATCCAGTGCGGTAAAGCCCGGTGTATCGAGAAGATAGGTGTCGTCTCCCAGCTTAAAGAGTTCAGCATGCCTGGTGGTATGCTTTCCCCTTTTCATCTTCCTGCTTATCTCTCCCGTACCGGCATTGGCTCCCGGACAGAGAGCATTTAACATCGTGGATTTTCCCACTCCGCTGGGTCCCGCTATAAGGCTTATCTTTCCGGAAAGTCTTGCTTTCAGTTCCTCCATTCCGAGCTTGCCCCTGGCGGATATCACACTTACCGAAGAAACCGCATCGCGGTAATCATTCTTTTCCCTGCCAAGTTCTTCTTCCCCGGCCAGATCAGCCTTGTTCCAGACCAGTATCGTTTCGATATCCAGTTTCTTCATGCTTATGAGAAAACGGTCCAGAAGTACATGGCTCGGCTCCGGTTCATGTATCGCAAAGACCACTACTGCCTGGTCTACATTTGAAACCTCGGGACGCCTGAGCACGCATTTTCTGGGATACAGCTTTACTATGCTGCCTTCCATATCCTGATCGTGAGTTACCTCAAGATCCACTATATCGCCGATGAGGAGCTTGGTATTATCCTTGCGGAATATCCCTCTCCCCCTGCATTCGTATATGCCGTCAGCTCCCGTATCAACGTAATAGAAGCCTCCCAGGCCTTTGACTATCCTGCCGGTAAGCTTCCTCATTGCTTTTCGAAATCGATATGCACCTTGGGCGTATACATGGTGACCCAGCCGCCCTCGGAAATGATATTTCCGGCATCATCCCTTACCTCTTCCTGCCAAACGGGATAGGACAACGAGAGCTCTCCGCCGGTGATCTGATATATTCCCGTCACATTGATCACAAGCGGGAAATTGGATGTCTTATTTGTATAGATCTGCGTTCCGTCCGCAGCTTCAAGCAGTATCTCGGCATCTCCTCCGCCGGAATTGTATCCGGGAGGTGTATCAATAGTGTAATAAACACTGTAGTAAGCAGGTTCCGGCCCCTTGCTCAGCTTATAAGTTATCTCTGTGCCGCTGTTAACCGTACGCCCCTCGGGCACGTTCTGTTCAGCAACCAGTCCTTCTTCATATTCATCTGAAAAGACCGCTTCACCCTCGGTAGCGATCAGGCCTTTTTCAACCAACAGAGCAACAGCCTCATCAGCTTCCAGCCCGATGAGCTTCGGCATGGTCACCGATACCCCGGCTTTGCCGGCGCTGATGACTATGTTTATCTCTCCGCCTCTGGAAGTGCGGCTCTCACCTGCAGGGTCCTGGCGTATGACCGCATCTTTCTCCGCTTCATCCGAATTCTCGGTACTCACGTTTACTATGAAGCCTTCCGCCTCAAGTATGGATACCGCTTCGGCTCTTGATTTTCCGGTCACATCAGGCACGCTCGTTCCGTCACCGCCGGTAGAATAATAGATCGTCACTGCCTCGAGTGCCGCCACCTTCTCACCTGCCGGAACAGAGGTGCGTATTACCCTGCCGTTCTCTACTTCTATCGATGCTTCGGGAACAAGACTTACCATCAGACCGAGATCCTCCAGTTTTTCCTGAGCTTCCCTGCTGGTCAGATTCATCACATCGGGCATCTCCACGACACCCTTTTCCTGTCCCTCTCCCGTGGTATTGTCACGCTTGTCAAAGATCCCCATTGCGCTCGCTACGATATAAAGGAAGATAAGCCCTATGACTATGGCCGCTATGACTATAAGCGCCGTCGTCAGTACTTCCATCTTTGAATCATACTCATCTTCATAACTCTCGGTAGTGCGTCTCTTCTGTCTGGCAGCCGTCTGGCTGTTCTTGCCGGAGGTGCTGTTCTTTGAGGGACTCTTCTTTCCGTTCTTGGAGCCCGACGTATTCTTCTTGCCATTCTTGCCGTTTACTCTGGCAGCCGTCTCTTCCCTGTTCTTTCTGGGATTCCTCGGGGGGACCATCTCTTCTATGACAAAACCGCCGGCGGGAGCTTCCTCTGCGGGATAGTTCTCCCCGGCATAGTCCTCCGGATATTCTTCCGGGTAAGGCTCATCATACTGGTCTTCAGGATAATAACCGTCTTCGGATCCGTATCCGTCTTCATAGCCTTCGACATTCTCCGGATTATAGTCTTCATATATCTCCGAAGTATCGGTTCCTTTATACTTCTTCAGTTTTCCTTTTTCACGCCCGGCACTGTCATCACGTCCGGCAAAATTAGCTTCATAATCGTCGCGTGCCCTTGCCTGCTGCTTTATCTTTTTCAGATCCTGGGGCTCTATCTCCTTGGTTGCCCCTGAACTGTCACTGCTCTCTATCTTGACAAAATTCTCGTTGGGACTGATCAGTGAACGCTTAAGATCCTCGATGAGCTCCGGGGCTGACTGGTATCTGCGGTCCGGACTCTTCTGCGTACACTTCATGACGATCTGCTCAACGGATACAGGTATCTCCGAAACGAAATTCCTGGGTGTGGGCATCGGCTCCTGTATATGCTTGATGGCTACGGCAACCGTGGTCTCCCCGTTGAAAGGCACCCTGCCTGTCAGCATTTCAAAAAGCGTGATACCGAGCGAATATATATCGCTCTTCTCATCCGAGAAACCGCCTCTTACCTGCTCGGGAGAAGTATAGTGAACACTGCCCATCACATTGGATGTAATGGTATTGCTGGTGGCAGCCTTGGCGATGCCGAAGTCCGTCACCTTCACCTTTCCTTCCTTACTGATTATTATATTCTGGGGTTTGATATCCCTGTGGATTATATGATTGTTGTGAGCGGCTTCGATCCCCATAGCCACCTGGATGGCTATACTCACAGCCTCTTTTACGGAAAGCCTGGCTTTTTTCTCGATATATTTCTTAAGGGTGATACCTTCTACCAGCTCCATTACGATATAATGGAAACCGTTCTCCTCTCCGACATCGTACACATTGACGATATTGGGGTGCATGAGTCCCGCTGCAGCCTGGGCTTCCACACGGAATTTGGATACAAAATCCTTGTTCTCGGAAAACTCCTGCTTCAGTACCTTTATAGCAACATATCGATTCAGTTTATGATCCTTTGCACGGTATACATCGCTCATACCACCGGTGCCTATCTTTTCCAGCACCTCATACCGATCTGCGATCATCATTCCGATCTTGACCATCTTTACTCCTTACCTCTCCGCGACTTTGACAAGAACTACGCCGATATTGTCGCGGCCTCCGTTCATGTTTGCGGCACTCACGAGTCTTTCTGCAGTTTCCTCTACATTATCTCCGCTCGCGATTATGCCTTCTATTTCCCTGTCATCCAGCATGTTGCTGAGACCGTCGGTGCACATCAGTATGATGTCACCCTCCTCAACGCCGTCTACTTCGAAAAAGTCCACATCCACGTCATCGGCCGCACCTATCGCCCTGGTGATGATATTCTTGTCGGGATGAAGCCTGGCGTCCTTCCGCTCCAGCTCACCCATACGTATCATTTCCTCGACCAGCGAATGATCCGTGGTTATCTGCTTTAATCTGCCTTCTTTGAAAAGGTAAAGCCTGCTGTCGCCGACATTGGCAACTATCAGTTCTTCCTCATCAAAAGACGCCGCCACAAGCGTCGTCCCCATTCCCTGAAAGTTCTCGTCACTTGCGGCTTTCTCGCGTATCCTGGTATTGGCCTGCCTTATCGCCTTTGAGAGTATACGTATGGTTCCTTTTTCCCTGGAAAGGCTTACCTTTTCCACCACCGTATCCACTGCGCATTTGGAGGCATACTCCCCTGCTTTGTGACCGCCCATGCCGTCTGCAACGATAAAGAGATTCGGCAGCTGGCCCAGGGGCATCTGTGACGTGAACACATAGTCCTGATTAAGTTTTCTTGTTCTTCCGATATCTGTAACGGAATAGGCTGAAAGTTTCATGCGGTATATTATAAACTCTTTCTTCTTAATTGTCCACAGGCACCGTCTATATCCCTCCCCAGCTCCCTGCGCACGGTCGCGGTCACACCCGCATCCTGCAGTTTCTTAAGGAAAGCGCGTACCGCGCCGTTATCGGGTCCCGAAAGCCCCCTTTCGGTCACGGGATTGACCGGTATCAGGTTTACGTGCACCCTTCTGGGGCCGGCAAGGCCGGCAAGTGCGGCAGCATCAGCGTCACTGTCGTTTTCTCCCCTTATAAGGGCATATTCAAAGCTTATCCTCCGCCCGGTCTTTTCAAAATAGCTGTCGCAGGCCTCCATGAGCTCAGCGATGGAATAGCTGTTCGCAACGGGCATTATCTTCTTTCTCTTCTCATCACTTACCGCATGCAGCGAGAGCGCCAGTGTGACCGGCAGCTTCTCTTCGGCCAGCCTCATTATACCCGGCACCAGACCGCAGGTGGATATGGTGATATTTCTGGCGCTTATGTTGAGCCCTCTCTCGTCGCTGATCATATGCATAAAAGATACAGCCTCGTCGTAATTATCCAGAGGCTCACCTATCCCCATCATTACTATGTTGGATACTCTCTTTCCTTCGAGCCTGGTGATCGCATAGACTTCGGAGAGCATCTCTGCCCTGCTTAAGTTCCTGACCAGCCCTCCCAGCGTGGAAGCACAGAAGGCACAGCCCATCCTGCAGCCCACCTGGGTGGATATACATACACTCACGCCGTGATGGTATTCCATCTTCACCGCCTCTATGAGCTGCCCGTCCTTTAAGGCAAAGAGATACTTCTTCGTACCGTCTGTCTTTGACTCCTGTATCTGTTCGGCTTTCGGGAGAGTGGCATCGAAGTATTCCGAAAGCTTATCCCGAAGTGCCTTCGAAAGATCGCTCATCTCGTCAAATCCGTCCGCACATCTTACATGCAGCCAGTCATAAAGCTGCTTTGCCCGGAATTTCTTCTCGCCCATATCTTCCATCAGTGCGCATATACCGGCATAGTCCAGCTCTCTTATGTTTCTTTTGTTTCCCTCACTGCTCATGGTTTCTTAAATCTCGAAATGAAAAACGAATCTATAAGCGGCAGTCCTGCCGGCTCCCCGCATAAAAGCTGCACCCTTCCCTCTTCCGTCTCATACTCCTTAAGAGAAGCCGGAAGGAAGCCTCCGAGTGAGTCGGGCAGCATGCCTTTCTCCTTTATCAGCCAGTCCGCATTGTCCTCATTCTCCTGTCTGCTTACCGTGCAGGTACTGAACAGAAGGGTTCCTCCGCTCTTCAGATACCTTACCGCATTTGACAGTATCCTGCGCTGCAGCGCAGCCAGCTCACTTATCTTTCCAGTATCTATATTATGACGGATATCGCATTTGCGTCCCATCACTCCCATTCCTGAACAGGGCAGGTCTGCCATCACCACATCCGCACTTACTTCAAGTTCCTTATCAAATACCGTTGCATCATGAACGCCGGCCGATATGTTTTCCATACCGAGGCGCCTTGCATTCTCTTCTATCAGGGTCTTCTTATCCTCACTCACATCGTAGGCAAGTACCCTTCCCTCACAGCCTGCTGCCGCAGCGAGTATCATGCTCTTTCCTCCGGGAGCGGCACACAGATCGATGACCCTGTCTCCTTTTTTCACTCCCGCACATATCGCTGCAAGCGCGGATGAGGTATCTGCCACCATGAACAGGCCTTCATCATAACCCTGCAGCAGTTCAACACCGGGAACATTCCTTAAAAAGTACATATGCTCGAGATATGGATTATGTACGGCATCGACTGCTGCCGCCTTCCAGTTTTCCACCGCTATGCATTCTGCCCCTTCATCGCCCAGGATGAACCTGACACTCAGCGGTCTCTCCGTATCGTACGCCGCAAGCAGCCTCTCCGCCCGCTTTCTGCCGAAACGCTCTTCGAACATGGCACAGAGTTCTTTCGGCATGGCATATTTTATGCTGAGATAGTTTAAGACATCCTCCTCATCCGGAAGCTTTATATCCCTGTTTCTGGAAACATTCCTGAGAACTCCGTTCACAAACCCCGTCAGTCCCTTGAATCCACGTTCCTCCGCAAGAAGGACCGCTTCGTTGCAGGCTGTCGCATCCGGTACGCTGTCCATGAACAGCATCTGGTATATTCCCATGCGTATCACGTTCCTGATCACCGGCTTCATCTTCGCGGTCTTTTTTGACGCAAACTGATCCGCCGCATAGTCAAGGAATATGCGCTTTTCTATACAGCCGCGCGTAAGCCTCGATACAAAGGCCCTGTCACGGTCGTCCATATCAAAGTTTCTGTTCAGGGCATTGCGGATCAGCACATCGGCCTTTCCGCCTTCCGACTCGGCACCAAGCAGTATGTCCAGTGCCAGTCTTCTGCCCGCTGTAGCTTTTTTCATTCTTTCTGTCCCAGCCGGTCTCCGGGATTTAAGCTCAGTCCCCTGAGAAAATCTCCCGCTCCCATCCTTTTCTTTCCTTCAAGCTGAAGCTCAAGTATCTTAAGCGTTCCGCTGCCGCAGGCTACCGTAAAGGAATCCTTCTCGGTAAAAAGCACCGTTCCGGGAACCGCATGGCTCTTGTCCGTCTCAGCCTTTGCAGCCCATATCTTCAGCTGCTTTCCTCCCAGGAAAGTAAAAGCACTGGGCCAGGGATTCATGGCCCTTATCTGCCGCTCTACCGCTTTCGCATCACGCATAAAGCTTATCCTTCCCTCTTCCTTGTTTATCATCTTCGTATGCGTTGCCGCTTCTTCGTCCTGTCTGAGAGGTGAGATATCCCCCCTCTCGATCGCAGGCAGGGCCTCCGTTATCAGCTCTGCCCCGAGGGTGCTCAGTCTGTCGAAAAGACTGCCTCCGGTCTCGTCTTCCGAAAGCTTTATACTTCTCTGAAACAGTATGTCTCCGGTATCGATCCCCTCATCCATCTGCATGATGGTAACTCCGCTTTCCTCATCACCGTTCAGGACGGCGCTCTGTATCGGTGAGGCTCCCCTGTATCTGGGAAGCAGTGAGGCATGGATGTTCACGCAGCCGAAACGCGGCATCATCAGTATCTCTCTGGAAAGAATCTGTCCGAAAGCCGCCACCACAAAGATATCCGCTTCATACTTTTTCAGTTCTTCCACGGCTTCCGCCCTCTTTATCCGCTCCGGCTGGAAAACGGGCAGCCCCAGTTCTTTTGCCAGTACCTTTACAGGACACTCCTGTATCTTTCTGCCCCGGCCCACAGGCTTATCCGGCTGTGTGACAACCGCACTTATCTCATGGCCTGCATCGTAAAGAGCCTTAAGCGGCGGCACTGCATAATCCGGAGTCCCCATATATACGAGCTTCATTCCTCATCCTCCCCGTCCTCATCGTCCATGGTCCGAAGGTCCTTGAGTTCTCCTTCGACAAGTTCCGTGTACATCTTTCCGTCCAGATGATCTATCTCATGACACAGCGCCCTTGCAAGGAGCTCGGTTCCCTCCACGGTATATTCTTCCATGTCCCTGTTCAGAGCCTTCACCACCACATGGTTCGGCCTGGTCACGATCCCCGTCTTATTTGGTACCGACAGACAGCCTTCCCAGCCTGTCTGTTCGCCGTCGGAACTGACTATTACCGGGTTGATCAGCACATAAGGATCCTCGCCGGTCACATCGATGACCGCGATCCTCTTAAGCACTCCCACCTGCGGGGCTGCCAGTCCCACGCCGCCTTCATTGTACATAGTCTCCAGCATATCGTCGATGAGTTCGCCCGTATGTCCTGTCATCTTTGTCACTTCCCGGCAGGGAGCATTCAGCACCTCATCTCCTATTTCTCTTATTTTTCTGATCGCCATTTTTCTACCTCCGATATTTTTAAAATGCCGTCACGGGATCAAGATCCGTCTGCAGCGTTACTTCTTTTTTCCCGCTTTCCCTGTTCCTGTCCTGCAGCTTTTCCGCTATGTCCTTTGCCGCAACTAAAACAGCTTCGTTTTTACTCCTTATATAAACCACTACACGGTATATATCCCTTATTTTCGCGATCACGGCCCCGAAAGGTCCCATCACCTCAGTCTCTGTGCCGCAGTCCCTGCCTATCGCATCCGCCGCAGCCCCTGCCCGCTCAAACGCAGCCTTCTCATCCGCCGAAAAAAACTGCAGTGCCATCATATGCGAAAAGGGCGGATAATCAGCCATCTCCCTGAAGGCTTTTTCCCTCTCATAAAAATACTCATAATCCTGCGCCGCGGCAGCCTGTATGCTGTAATGCTCCGGCTTGTAGGTCTGTATCACCACTTCTCCGGGCTTATCCCCTCTTCCGGCTCTTCCCGCTGCCTGTGCGAGCAGTGAAAATGTCCGCTCCGTTGCATGATAATCCGCCGCATTTAACGACATATCCGCAGCGATCGCCCCCACCAGCGTCACATTGGGGAAGTCATGTCCCTTCACTATCATCTGTGTTCCGACCATTATATCTGCTTCACCCGCCGCAAAGGTCTGCAGCAGTTTTTCGTGCGCATCCTTACTCTTCGTCGTGTCGCCGTCCATCCTGATCACACGCGCCGAAGGATAGGCTTTTGCTATCTCTTCCTCTATCCTTTCGGTCCCGGCCCTGAAGCCCGCCAGATATTTCGAACCGCATTCCGGACAGAGTGCCGGCTTAGCCGCTGTATATCCGCAGTAATGGCAGACGAGGCTGCCGCCGCCGTGCTCGGTCAGCGACACATCACAGTGGGGGCATTTTACGACATAACCGCAGCTGCGGCAGGATACAAAACCCGCGCGCCCGCGTCTGTTTATAAAAAGCATCGTCTGCTCGCCCTTAAGCAGCCGCTCGGTTATCTTTTCCGAAAGCACTCTTGAGAAAAAACTCCTGTTTCCGGCCTTAAGCTCCTCCCGCATATCTGCGATCGTCACTTCCGGAAGCTTTGCACTGCCGTACCGCCTGCTGAGTTTTATCTTCTTTATGCTGCCGCATTCCGCCCTGTAGGAAGCTTCCATAGAGGGTGTCGCCGATCCCAGTACCAGCTGGGCTCCGCACATGCGGCACAATTCTTCCGCCACTTCCCTTGCGTGATACTTCGGCATGTTCTGGTTCTTATAACTGCTCTCATGCTCCTCGTCTATCACTACCATACCCGGATCCTTAAAGGGTATGAACAGTGCGGAACGCGGACCGATGATCACATCTATCTCGCCTTTTCTTGCACGTACGAACTGATCGTACCTCTCACCGTCCGATAGCTTTGAATGCAGAACGGACACCCTGTCCTTAAAACGTGCGTAAAAACGCATTAGGGTCTGGAAGGTCAGCGCTATCTCCGGTATCAGCACTATGGCCTGCCGCCCGGCTTCCACTGTCGCGGCTATGGCTTCCATATATACTTCCGTCTTGCCGCTACCCGTTACTCCCTCTATCAGGACGGGCCGCCTCTCTCCCGAGGCCTCTTCAAGTATCTTATGTACCGCACTCTTCTGTTCATCGGAAAGTTCAGCCTTCCGCTCGTAGCGTGCACTGCTCCCCGCCACGGGATTGCGGTATCTTGTATCTTCCCTAAGCTTTATCAGTCCCTGTTTTACCGCAGTAGCTATCACTGCTTTTGAAACGTTCAGCTTGTCTACCGCGAGATCCACCGGTATCTCATCCGCATCGGCTACCGCCTTCATCAGCCTTATCCTGGCTGCAAAACGCACGGGATTGAGCTTACCCGCTTCCTCACTGAGCTGTTCTATGCTCACGTTGCGGCTTATCGATCTGTAGACCTTTGCTGCCACTCTTTCCTTTACCGGCAGTACCGTCCGCATCGCTCCGACAAGAGTCCCGCCGTATTTCTTTTTTATCCATACGGCCAGTTTAAGCATCCTGTTTTCTATGCCTACGGAGCTTTCAACAAGCCCGGCTATGTCCTTTATCTTATCCCTCTCATATGAGGGCGTATCCGTAAGACCTACCACATAACCGCATCTTTCCCTGTTTCCTTTCCCGAAAGGGATGCGGACCTCCGCTCCTTCATTTACACGGCTTCTCAGTTCTTCGGGAACCCTGTATTCAAAAGGTCTGTCCAGGCGTTCATGCGCAATATCGATTATGACCAGCGCATATACCTCTCCGCTCATATCCTCACTCCGGGGTATCGCTCCTCCATCCTGCGAAGAGCCTCACTATCCCCCGCCTCTTTCAGTATCTCCATTACCAGTTCACGTTCATCCATATGGTGCTTTACGCCCTTTATCTCCTGATAATCCTCATGTCCCTTGCCTGCAAGGATTATTATGTCTCCTGGCTTTGCATTTTCATAGCAGTACCTTATGGCTTCCTTTCGGTCCGGGATAGTGACGTATCTGCCTTCCGTCTTTTCCATGCCGCTCACTATATCATTTATGATATCCATCGGCTCTTCGTTTCTCGGATTGTCCGAGGTGATGACGGTCATGTCGGAAAGCTTTCCGGCTTCCTCGCCCATCTCGTAGCGTCTCGATTTCGCACGGTTTCCGCCGCAGCCGAAAAGCGTCACCAGTCTTCCGGGCTCATATTCCCTTATGGTCGTAAGCAGGCTCTTCAGGGCCATCGCATTATGCGCATAGTCTATCATCATCGTATAATCATTCGAAACAGGCAGCATCTCTATCCTGCCTTTTACCCATGCCCTGTTAAAGCCGTCAAATATCTTCCCGACGCTGAACTTCTCCTTATCAAGTGCTCTTAAGGCAGCCGCAGTTCCGCTGTAAGCCGCGAGCGCATTGTATATAGAAAATATCCCCGGCTGCATGAAACGCACGTTTTCGCTTATCTCTCCGTCATTTAAGATAAAGCTCACGCCGAGCTTTCCGTCTTCGCTGCAAAGCTTCTCTTCCCTGAAGTTTATCTCCCCGCTACGGCCGAAGCCTTCACTTTTCTCACAGCTGCAGCCTTCCATGATCCTGGGCGCATATTCATCGTCCGCATTATAGAAGCCCGTTTTGCACTGTGCAAACAGCAGCTTTTTGCATTCAAGATAATCTTCAAAATCCTTATGCTCTCCGGGTCCTATATGGTCAGGTGAGAGATTGGTAAAAATACCAACATCGAAAGTAAACCCCGCCACCCTCTTCATCATAAGGCCCTGACTGGATACCTCCATTACAGCTGCGCGGCAGCCGTTATCGACCATCCTTGCAAAAGCATCCTGCAGTTTAAATGCATCCGGAGTGGTATTGAGACTTGCCTCGGAATCCTTTCCGTCATAAATCTCTATGGTACCGACCAGTCCTGTTTTTATCCCGCATTCTTCCAGTGCCGAACGTATAAGACTTACCGTCGTACTCTTCCCCTTAGTACCGGTCACGCCGATAGTAAACAGCTTTTCCGCAGGACGAGCGCACCTCGCACAGGCCGCTGCAGCTGCAGCCGCCCTTGAATCCGCACAGAGCAGGAGACTCACTCCCTTCTTTTCTGCAAGCTCCGCGCAGGATGCAAGCTTTTCCTCATCATCACCGATCACGGCCCCCGCTCCGGCTTCGATCACCGCAGCTGCCGCATCGTGTGCATCAAAGCTGCTTCCCTTTATACATATGAAAAGACAGCCTTCTTCCGTCTTTCTTGTATCGCATACGGCTCCGCTTACGTTTTTGTCCCCGTCCCCGCAGATCACCGAGTATTCACAGCCACGTAAAAGTTCCGCTATCTTAAACATCAGCTCTTCTTCCCCTTTCTTGATAAAAGCAGCGTCACAAAACCGACCACTGCCATCACCGCTGCCGCTACCGCCAGTATCAGCGACACCACCGTCCCGTGTTTTTTCCGTCTGCGCCTGCCATCTTCCGTCTCATCCTCTTCATCCACATCAAAAAACTCGTCATCCCTCTTAAAGATCTCAGTCCGCTTCTGTATCTCCTCTTCTTCCGTCACTGCCTGTTCCCTCCGCCGTGCAGTCCTGTAACAGAGATAGGCAAATATCCCGGTGCACAGACTGCTTGCGATCATACCGGCATATATCTCCACATACATATCCCCGTGCCGCTGGACGAGATATTCGAGATAGCCGGTCACTCCCTCCGCAGCAAACATGAGTACCCACAGAAGAACATAGTACCATTTGAAACCGTTTCTCTTTATAGCCAGTATACCGCTTATCAGGCATATGAGTATGAATACTATACCGGCAAATATCTGCAGTACACTGACAAAGCCGTTGAAGCGGAAGAATCCCGCATCATATCTCGTAGAATCCAGCACGAACTCCGCCGAACAGAAGGATATGAGGAAGAGCATGGAGGTGGCTCCTTTTTGTTCCTTCCTGTTAAAATAATATTCCATGCAGATACCGCTGATAAAGAACATGACAAGGAAGGAGAAAAAGAAGGTTGCAAACCTGTATTCCGTCACTCCGCCTGCCGCGGTTATCGGCGATGAAAAAGGCAGATGCTGATACTCGGGATTTGACACGACCACCTTGCCCCGGCAGCCCGCATTAAAAAGCGCCGTAAGATACAGTATTCCCATGCCGACTCCGGCTCCCGTTGAAAGAGCGTCGAGCATCGCGAGAAAACTCGTATCCAGCTTAAGTGCGCATACCAGTGCTGCTGCCAGCACCACTCCCGGGATAACCCCCAGCATGGCAAAACCGTCCACGCTCAGATTCGTAAGGGCACTCATGAGTCCGTCATACTGCTCACTGTGACAATACCAGTATATTATTCTTGAGAAAAGCACCGAGAAAAACACTGCCGGCACAAAGAACACCCACATAGCGATCCTCCTGCCGCCGTTTGCCGTGTAGATGGCATAACTTAAGAAGAACCAGCTGAGTATTGCAAGTATCATGATGGTCAGTGTCCACGGCACTATATAGCCGCCGTAGATTATCGATGCTGTCTCTATCATCTTTCGGCGTCCTCCGGCAGTGCCGTTGCAAAATAGATTATATCGCTTACCATTCTCTCATTACCGTAATCAATGGCATTATAGACCTTATTATTTATCACCATCTCCGCCGTCTGACCGCCGTCAAGGGCGTATGCCTGCCTGCAGCCTTTGTCGTACATGATGTTTGCGGTCTCGCTTATCGTCGCGCCGCCGGTATTGTAGCCGTAGTTTAGGTTCATCATGAGGTAGTGGTGTTCTCCCAGCTGGCCTATCGCCGATCTGGAATAGTTCTCGTTCACCTGCCCCAGAAGGTATCCGCCTCCGGTCTCGCGCTTTGCTCCGTCTGCCACCAGCACCGGGCCGAAAGCAAGAGTAAAGAGCACATCATTATCTTTTACATATTTCCTGGCCATCTCCTCATCTTCAAGTTCTCCGGCATAAGTAAACTTCAGATCTCCGTTTGAATCGACATGGCAGAGCTCCAGCTTGTAAGGCTTGAAGCGGTACAGCTCACGGTTATAGACCGTTACGCCTTCGGTACGGAATTTATAATAATCACCGTTCATGGCTATGACCGCATTGGCTTCATTTGCCAGCTGTGAGGCAGCTTTCTGTACTGCGGAACCGTAGGTATCCTCCGCCAGCTTGCGTCTGAACTGCGAACCGTCTGCCACGAACACCTCCGCAAAAGCGCAGTAGTGATCCTCGAATATCTCCTTCCATGAGACAAAGAATATGGTCTCGTCGGCATAATACCTGAAATCACCGCCCTTGAAGTTGCCCTCTTCCCTCCATACTATGTCTTCGTCCCCGACCAGCTCGGTATACTCTTCAAAAAGCGCAGTGATCACCGCCGGATCGTCGGTCTGTCCGTAGGCTTCGGGGATGGGCGCGGGGGAAACCGTGGCATCTTCCGCTATCGTATATATCTTGGGAATATAGGTCAGGTCTGCCAGCACTTCACTCTTTGCATTGTTCGCAAAATCCTCACCCGCTCTCACTCCTCCGCGGAAGGCATTTATCAGCCCCTCGCCGGGATCCGTTTTCCACTCACCATCTATATAATCGAGCTCCACAGTATATTCCTCGGTGATGTAATGTTCCTGCGCCTTTGCCAGACCGCTGTCTACGGCCATCGTATATATCTCATCCAGAAACTCATGCCGGTATTCCTTATTCTCATCAAAAACCGCATTCCTGCCCCTGTTCTCCACACCGTATTCAAGAAGCGGCGTAAGTTCAGCGCTGATATCGGGTATCATGGCCTGCATATCGAGCCAGGTAAAAGAAACGGGGACCGATGCATGCGTATCCTGCATGTCAGTCTCCCCGCTTATCGTGTATGAAAAACTTGTAAAAAGAGCCTCATAAAACCTGTCTTTGAGTTCATCTTCCCCTTCTGCTGTCTCCGGAAGCATCACCCCCGGCTCCAGATAATTCTTTGCAGCGGCGATATCCCTCTGTATATATGAATCCAGGAACACCCTGACCACATCCTCGGGCTTTGTATCCGGCTCAAAGACCAGAGTTCCGGCAGCGGAGGCTATAACGCACATAAAAAGAGCCACACCTGCGCAGAGCATTGCCAGCAGTGACCATATAAGCCTCACCCTCTTCTCAAAGGCATAGCGGAAGAATCTGATCAGCATTGCCAGAAAAACTCCGACGATCAGGCACACCAAAAGGAGATGAAGGTAATCCATCTCTTTCAGTGTCTTGATGATATTGGCAAAACCTGTTTTACATACGTATAAAAATACATCAAACATAACAAGATATTTTACCACAGGCCAATATTAAAAGCAAATGTATGCACCGGCCGAAGCGGAGGGGATTTCGGAGGAGTTTCCGAATTAAAGGAACAAAGCGTTCCGCTTGCGGAACGCTAGCGCCGAGCGCGGTTGCCGAAGGCAACATTTTCCTCTCGCGCGAGTGTGCATCCCGCCCGGAGGGCTTTTTGCTTTATGGAAATTCCAGAGGAATTTCCTATAAAGTAAAAAAGCGGTACGCGCAGCGCACCGCTTATATGAGGGGGAGATAGTAATAAAGTAATTAACTATCTGATTGTCAGTATATCGGATAATTGTGTCCATTTTGTGTACTATTGTGAAATTGTATGTTTTAAATCACGTACACTTTTTTGCAAATATTCAGACATAAGGTCCGGGTTTTAATCGTAGGTATCGAAATCTTCTTCTACCATGGGCTTTTCAAAACTTCTGTATCCGAAGAGGAACGAGAGCTCCTTTCTGCCGAATATGAATACCAGCACGATAAGCGCCACGATCAGCACCACTGCATGGATACAGCTGGCTGCAAATCTGTTAGCCAGACGTGCAAGCACCGCCACGTAGGTATTGTAAGCCAGCCATACCGCTCCGAACTCAGCTGCGCAGCAGTATATGATGATCGCATGTCTTCCGATATATGCTATCGGAGGTATGGTATCCACCCATACGCTGAAGATATAGAGCGCTATCGTAACAGCCAGTGCCGCAGGTATTGTGATATAAGGCTTTTCGAAGCTGAAATCCTCCCAGCAGATTTCTCCGGTATATATGGCGAGCGCGGTAGCGGCCGCCAGCAGAAGCCCTGCAAATATCACAAACAGAAGCTTTCTCTTTTTTATCCTGTCATACATGCCGTAGAGCAGCTCCCCTATAAAGCAGAAGAAAGCTCCCATGATACCGCGCCACATCACCATGGCTATCCTGATAAATACTCCGTATATACCCTCGCTACCTACATCAAAGATCCTCTCCGTATTATACCCCGTATAATACAGTATCCCGCAGAAGACCACAAACAGCAGGCTTACCCCGCAGCCCCACACTTTATCCGGCATACCGGATCTTTTGATAAAGCCGCGTACGGCTATGGCTATAAAGGCGGAGGGAAGTATCCACAGCCCGTTGTTGCCGTAGAAGGTAACGGCATTCTCAACTTTCTCCATAAGGTACTTTACAGTGTAACCGTTAAGATCCAGCATCACTCCCGCTGAACATATGACCAGTCCCGCAAGCGAGAACCAGAGGTAGGGCATCAGCAGGCCCTTAGCCGCACTTTTTATACCGAAGGTCTCTTCGCAGGCTTCCTCCATATGTCTGAGTTTAAGCCCGATCAGCGAAAATACGACCGGTACCATGCCCAGCTGCACGGGATAGCGCATCTTGCCGGGATAGATACCGCAGGTCACGACCAGATACATTATGACCCACAACCCTGCGTACAGTTCAAGGTGTCTTTTTTTTCTCTCACTGAGACTGTTCAGTCTGCCCACTTGTAATCCTCCACAACGATCTGCAGTCTTTTGATACCATTATACAGGTTCCATGCGACGCTGTACACTATATTGAATCTGATCCCCGCGCCGCGTCCCATATACAGCTGCTGCAGTTTGTCTTCCCCATACCTTGCGGCCAGCTCTTCCTTAAATACACGGTTCTTCCCGAACATGGTAAGCTCCGCGTCGCTGCCCGAATCCTTCACATCTATCTTTATAACTTTTCCGCTGACTCCGATATTCTTTATGCCTGTGATCTCCACTCCCATCCTGCCGAAGAGTGCCCTTTCATTGCCCTCACCGTAGGGTTCCAGCGCCTCCAGTGCATCGGCAAGTGCGTCGTCGGAATAGCAGAGCGGCAGCTCCATATCTATCTTTAGTACTTCCTTCATGTCGGAAGCTTTCAGGCGGCAGTTCTCATTAAGCCTCCTTCTCAGTTCTCCGAGCCTGTCCTTTGGAAGCGAGAAGCCCGCTGCCTGCGAATGGCCGCCGAATTTGATGAATACATCCTTTATCTCCAGCATCGCATCGAACATATGATAAGCAGGCACTGATCTGGCCGAGCCTTTCAGCTCATCACGCCCGTTCGTGACCACAAGTACCGGCTTTATATATTTTTCTCTAAGCCTTCCGGCTACTATGCCTGCTATGCTCTCATGACACTCCGGAAGATAGACTACCAGCACCGTGTCATTTTCCAGTCCTTCTTTTTTCATTATATCGCCGGCATCAGCCACGGCCTTCTCGGTCATGCTTTTTCTGCTTTCATTAAGTGCTTTCAGTTCTTCCGCTCTTTTCAGCGCACTGATGTCATCTTCGCTCATGAACAGTTCAAGCGCCCTGTCAGCACTGTCCAGCCTGCCTCCGGCATTGACCATCGGTCCCAGGACAAAACCGAGATGAAAAGCGCTGACCTCGCCGTCTTCCAGGCCCGCTGCCTTCTTCAGCGCCGCCATTCCCCTGCAGGGCTCTTCGGATATGCTCTTGAGTCCGCGCTTTACCAGCCCGCGGTTTTCTCCTCCCAGTTCCATTATATCACCGACGGTCGCAAAAGCCGCCAGCTGCATCATCTCACGATCAGTGGCGCTCCCTTCAAAAGAAGGATCCTCTCTTTTCATTATGTATCTGATAAGCTGATACGCCACCACTGCTCCGCATATCCCGGGACAGGGGTATACGTTGTCTTCCCTCTTGGGATCCACGACTGCCGCTGCCTTTGGCAGTATATATTTACGCACCCCGCCCTCTTCTTCATATCTTACTTCATGATGATCGGTCACCACCACGTCTATTCCCAGTTCGGAAGCCAGAGCGCATTCTTCCGTAGCGGCTATGCCGTTATCGCAGGTCACTATCAGTGAGACGCCCGCCCCGGCCGCATCCTCTACCATGCCGGGATTCATTCCGTATCCGTCATTTATCCTGTGCGGGATGGTATGATCGGCATCGGCGCCCAGTGTCTTCAGTCCTTTCAGCAATATAGCCGTAGCACATACTCCGTCTATATCGTAGTCGCCTATCACTCTTATCTTTTCTTTTTTATCTATCCTGTCCTTAATGACCCGGTATGCTTTTTCCATATCCGGAAGAGAATCCGGCAGTGATAGTGCCGCCCCCTGCTCACTCAGAAAAACGGGAATAGCGTCTCCTTCCACACCTCTGTTTTTAAGAAGTCTGGCTATCACAGGCGAGATACCGTACTTCCTGCCTGTTTCGACATAATCTCCGCCTTTTCTGACCAGGATCCATTCAGCCAACCTGATAACTCTCCCCGTAAATGAAATATTCAGACTACAGCTTTTACAGTATAACACAAAAAACATCCCGTTCACCATAAATTCACTTTATTTTTTTTTACTTTTGATATATACTCTGTATTTGGAGTTTTTGGGGCGTCCGGGAAAGGAACTTTCCGGCAGCGGCTCTCCCCGCTCCGTATTAGCAGTTATGAAGGAGAAAGACAATGAGTGAAACAAATAAGCACGATGAAGTAAGCAAATCAAAACAGAAACGTATCGCAGAGGCAAAGGCCCGCGCGGATCAGCGTCACAAAAAAGCAATGTCCGCAATGTGGTCAGTGCTCATCCCGGTTCTTATAGTCGGCTTTATAGTCGCACTGGTGGTCATCCACAAAGCCAATCAGCTCAATTATTCCAAATATCTGAATGATGACGGTACTATAGCTTCCATCGATATAGACAAGTTTGCCACCGTTGATTATGAGAACATGAGCTTCTCCCGTTCCGAGCTTGAGCCTTCCGAAGCCTCCATAGACTCGGAAGTGGATCAGGCCATCGAAGAACATACCACACTCTCTACCGACGCCGGCAGGATCGCAGATGAGGATGATACCGTAGGCATCTCCTACACCACCAGGATAGACGGCGAAGTACATGAGACCATAGGTGAAGACAGTGAGTACAAATACACCATCGGCAGTGAAGAGATCGATGAGGTATTTGATGAAGCCCTTATCGGCCACAAAGCCGGAGACACTTTCTCCGTTGATGTGGATTATGATGAGGATGCCGATGAAGAAGCTTTCGCAGGCAAGACGGTAAATTATGAAGTTAAATTCAAAGGCGTATACGAAGCTCCCGAATTCAATGATGCCTTCGTTGCAGCCAACTATCCCGAGCGCGGGACCACAGTTGACCAGTTCCGTGAATCGGTACGCAGCGAGAAATACCGCAGCAGCTTAAAGAACAAGATATCATCTTCCATATCCTTAAATACCGTATACAGCGCTTATCCGAGCAAGTTCATGGATTACCAGACCAAGGTGCTTGCCGCACAGGATGAAGAAAACCTCGCTTACTACAACCAAATGTATATGCAGTACACCGGCAGCCAGATGTACGGAACCGTGTTTGATATGTACGGCGTATCCTCTCAGGAGGAATATGATGCACTGCTTAAGGAACGTGCACAGACCAAGACCCAGAAGCTCTTAAGTCTCCAGTATGTTTACAAGCACGCCGGCCTGTCTCTTACCAAAGACGAGATCAAGGAAAAAGCAGGCTATTCATCCGACGATGCCGCCTTCAAGGATGCCGTAAAGACCTATGGCTACGGCTACATGGCACAGAGCCTCTTAGACGACAAGGTCTGCGAATATCTCTGCGACGTAGTAAAGATAACTGACTGACAGCAAAGGGGCTGTCGCACTAATTAGTGTGGCAGCTCCTTTTTTATTCCCCAAAAAGCCAAAGAAGACAAAGGGGACGTTCCTTCTGTCTTACTTATTTCAGGAGACAGTCGGATCACAGCGAAGAAGTTCAAAAGTATCGATATTAATGGAGGTACTATGACTGATTATTCAGATATGCTCGATATGCCGCATCACGTATCAAAACGGCATCCTCAGATGTCACTTGAAAAGCGTGCCGCGCAGTTTGCCCCCTTCGAAGCCCTCACCGGTCTCGAAGAAAAGCTTGACGACACCGCCCGCGACAAAGCGCAGGCCATCGCAGAGGCCGAATCCGGTATTCCCTTCGAAGAAGCACCATAAGACGAACGGAAGGCCCATCAGAGCCGTCCGAGACTACGGAGCGGAAAACTAACCGCCTGAAAAGAAAAGACCTGATAAGTGCTTGTGTGAGCGAATCTCAGGTCTTTGTGAGTTATTCAGTTCCAAAAGGGTATGCTGTCATTGTGGCGCGCGCCATAATGCTTAAACGGACTTGTACGGAACGGTTTATGGTTGCGCCAATAGACTACGGTTATTTGATTTACTTCTGCTTTTCAGCAATCTTATGGACAAATGCTGCAAGCAGATCACAACACAGCAACGGCGACACATGACCACCTTCGACCAGACAGATGTCTTTGTCCGGTGCTTCTACTTTCTCATAATATTCTACGGCGACTTCAACCATTGTCCCGACATTGTGATCATTTTTTCCTTGTATCAAATAGAACGGTACCTGATACTGGGTCCGGTTCGCTATTGAAAGCTGTTCACCGTATGCTTCTCCATGAATACTGCCGCTTGTCACCATCTTATCATACTCTGTTGTATCGGCAAAGAGCATATTATATTGCTCTCCAAATGTACAGTATGGGTTCATCCAGATTGACTTGACTATAC
>JAIKYA010000057.1 GCA_024683645.1 Lachnospiraceae bacterium | reverse complement strand
ATCGGATTCAGCTGTAGGCTGGAAGTACTGGCTCAGCTCCTGGATCTGCTTTGCAGCGTTGATAACCTTTGCATCTTTCCAATCGGTCTTGTGATCCTTGACATCAGCAAGGTTGAGGCCGTTTCTGTCGCAAAGATAACCTGCTACCATTGACAGACACCATGCAGTACCTGCGGAAATGGTGATAGGTGTTACGCCGCTGTCTTTAAGCTTCTGGCAAGCGTCAAGCAGCTCGCTGTATGTCTTGGGAACAGCTGCACCTGCTTTTTCGAACATCTCGGTGTTGTAGAATACACAAGCAGCTGCGATGTTAAGAGGTATAGCATAAATACCTGCGCCCTGTGTTGCTTCGTCGCCGTAAGTACCGCCTGCGAATACAGCGTCTGATGTGAAGGTAGCCTTCCAGCCGTCTGCGTTCAGGTACTCATCCATCTTCTTAGCGATGGGCTTGTCTGTCTTGTCCTTAAGAACATAGTCGTTGAGGTTTGCACCGGGAGAAACGATGAATACATCGGGGCAGTTACCTGCCTGGATCTCAGCGTTCAGTTTGGTGTAGTACTCCTCGAGGTTTGTAGAAACAACCTTTGCGTGATACTTGCCTTCATAATCCTTGTTGAAACGATCGATGGAATCCTTGTAGCCCTTGGAAATAAGGTCTTCAGTGGTCTCCAGGTCATCCCATACCATGAAGGTAACTTCCTGCACTCCGCCCGATGCGCCGCCATCGGTTTTGCCGCAGCCTGCCAGTGCCGTAAATGACATGATGGCAGTCATTGCGAGTCCTAAAACTCTTTTCATTTTCATATTATAAATCCCTCCTCTTTGCTGTTTCCCGGAACACCATGTCCCGGAATTTTTCGGCTGATTATATTCTACATCAGAGGAAAAAATATGAAACGGACAAACTTTCACCAAATACCCGACAAATTATGAATGAAATATGAATTATGATAAAATTATGAATTATCTCTCCTGTACTTTGAAGGTGTACAGCCCATCCTGTCTATGAATTTCTGCACAAAGTAGTCACTGTCCTTATATCCGACCTCCTCGGCTATCAGGATTATCTTCTTATCGGTACCCGCCAGCATCTTTGCAGCCTCATGGATCCTTACATCGGTAAGGTAATCCTTAAACGACTTACCGTATTTCTTCTTAAAGATCTGCCCCAGATATGCACTGTTTATGAAGAATTTCTGGCTCATCTCCCTCAGGCTTATATTCTCGGCATATCTCGCATGTATCTCTTTTTCCACGTCCCTGAGCACGCCCTGGCCTGCCCTGCCCCGCAGCTGGGCGATATATTCCGCATACTCAAGGCAGAAGCTGAGGAAATACTCTATATCTCCCTTTATACGCCCCTCTTCAAAAGAGCTCTCGCCTATAAACTTCATTATCTCTTCCTGGTTCACTTCATCATCCTGCTCCGCGGCAACGTGAATGAGCTGGAACAGAAGATATGCGACATTGAAATCAAGCGATTCCCTGGATATCCCCATCTCCCTCGTATCGGCAAAAAACAGATTTACCTGCTTTGTTATCTCGTTTTTGTCGTTTTCTTCTATGGCTGCCACGATCCGGTCCATGTTTTCCTTAAAGACTATGTTTTTCCCCTTGTCCTTGTCATAGGTACCTATAAGCGCCGTAATGCTGTACTGCTCCTGGGCGGCCTGCTCCAGTTCGTAGATACGTTCTTCTTCCTCTTTTACCCTGGCATCCATCTGACAGGCTTTTCGCACCGCCGAAAGGAGCTCGTCCTTGTCGACCGGCTTCACTATATAATCCACGCAGCCGAAACGGAGAGCTTTCTGGGCATAGCCGAATTCATCAAAACCGCTCATCATTATAAAGTAGGCATCCGAGATGCCTTCTTTTTTTACGAGCTCCAGAAGCTGCAGTCCGTCACAGCGCGGCATGCGTATATCGGTCACGACCAGATCCACCTTCTCTTTTTTCAGAAAAGCTATGGCGTCCCAGCCGTTCTGCACACAGCCGGCTATCTCGCAGCCCTCAGCCTTCCAGTCTATCAGAAGCTTCAGCCCCTGAGTTATGAACGGTTCATCATCAACAAGCAATACTCTCATATCCTTATCTCCAGAGGCATCACTATGCGAACGACAGTACCCAGGCCTTTTTCCGAACTGATATCAAACTCGACCAGTCCCTTCGTTATCTTCTTAAGCCTTAAGTATGCGTTCATCATGCCCACGTGTTTTTTATTTTTCATATCCTCTATGGTAACATTTTTTATTTTATCAGTCAGTTCCTTAAGTTCTTCTTCATCCATGCCTTCGCCGGTATCTTCGATCTCTATGCACATCTTGCCGTTCTGTTTACTGGCCCGCACAAAGATCCACACCGGCGTGGACTTGCGTTCTACACCGTGAACGCAGGCATTTTCAACGAAAGTGACCAGGGTCAGCTTCGGTATGCCGAACTGTTCACAATCGGGATCCACGGATATGTCGAATTTAAGCCTGTCACCGAAACGGTATTTCTGCAGTGCCAGATATGCCTGTACAAATTCCATCTCTTTTCCGATGCTGACAGAGTCCTCACCCCAGTTCACATAGGTGCGTTCTATGACCGCAAGCTTCCCGACCATCTCGGCAGTCTCAGTCTCCCCGCGCAGCAGGCTGTGCATGCGTATGCTTTCCAGAGCATTAAAAAGAAAGTGCGGGTTGATCTGGCTGTGAAGCGCGAGCAGCTCGGCGTTCTGTCTGGCGATGTTTATCTCCTGCTCATGCAGCTTGTCCTTATACACCGTCATGATCAGTTCGTTCATTCTGAGAGCCATGCGGTTGTAACTGCGGATCAGACCCGTGATCTCATCGTTGCCTTCTATCCTGGTAATGAGCTGCAGTTCATCCTCAGTCTCGCTTTCAAAAGATCTTTCGAGTGACAGGATGCGCCTGGTAATGGATATCTCTATCATGCGCATCATTATCAGCGGCAGGACTATATTGGCAAGTATCATAAGGAAGATACGTCTGCCGTTGGCCCTGAAGAACATAATGCCCTGATCCTTATCCGGCAGCACATTGATCGTCAGATCCTGGTCGTAAAGATGTATGTTTTTTCTGTAGGATCCCTTTTCTATTTTTTCGAATTCGGGATACGGCTGGAATTTCTCGGCTGCACTGCTCTCGGTCAGCACTATCGTATTATCCTGGCAGACCAGATACTGTCTGCTGCTGTTGACGCTGTCAAGGCCTTCGAGAGCTTCCGCCAGATTCACGTAATCCAGCTCTATGCGCAGTATCTTCTCACAGCCTCCGGCCTTGCCCTTGTCCATGCGCATCAGCAGTACGACCTTGCGTTTTAAGCTTTTGTCGGTATTTGATGCTGTCTCATAGGGAAACAGCAGCGAGCTCTGCCTGTTTTCCGACTCAAAGGCTTTATACCATTCGATCTCCCGGTCAAGTCTGTAAAAACCGCTGCCGTCCACTATCGTGGGATTATCGGCGTATATCGACAGGGTACCTCCTTCGATACCTATATTGCTGTCAAAAAGAAGCGAACTGCGCAGCCTGTAAAAGGCTTCATAATAATCGCCCGGCGATGTATACTCCCTGTTTAAAAAGTCCTCCATCACCTGGCTCTTATACAGATTATGCGCTATGGTCACGGGATACTCCAGATGTTCCTGCAGGGCATATTCCACCGCATCGGCGCACTTTTCCATCTCGTTGCGCCTGTTCGTATTATCAGCCTCTATGATATTGCTCAGTATCATCCAGTCAGTGATCAGCATCGGTATCAGCACCCCGACGATGAACAGCAGCCTGAATTTCTGCCCGAGTTTTAAATTGTTCAGATATCTTATCATCAGATCCCCGGTCCTGCGGCCTTATGCATTCAGTGCTTCAGGCTTTTTCAGACCGTCTTTGCCCTCTTCTTCGCTGCCGTTCAGCCAAGCAGCCAGACGGTGATGCTTTACCACATGCTTTTCCAGATGCTTTTTGTACAGCCTCGTTTCGGTAAAAGCCTTCTTAAACCGATCCGAAGCCGCCGACATCAGCAGCACGCTTAAGACAAAAAACGGGATCTGCGGTATCACCGGTATCAGAAGCCCTATCACACCCAGTATAAAGAAAACTGCCGCCAGAACCGTCATCAGTATCTTTTTCATATTTCCTCCGTATACAGTGCACGATCGTAATATGATAATACCACAAAAAAGGCGGCCTCTCAAGGCCGCCTCAGATTCCGACAGAATATCCGTCTGCCTCATCCGTCCTTGTATGCATCATATTCGTCCGGATCTGCAAACCATCTTTTATGTATGTATTTGGCTGTCCACACAGGATCCGTGTAGCTGCTGTATTCTTCCATCAGACAGCCGTAGCACAGATCATCCGCCATTTCAAGTATTATATCAGAAAGCTCCAGATCCTCTTTCCATTTTTCTTCAATAGCTTCATAGCCGCACAGTGCTCCGAGTATGTTTCCGGCCACTGCACCTGTAGTATCACTGTCTCCGTTATGATTGACAGCCGCTATGATCCCTGCGCTGAAATTATCACGATAACGCAATGCACAGTAAAGAGCTATCCCAAGTGTTTCCTCGGCAACCCAGCCCTCACCGATCTTATGGATATTATTAAGGTCATCATCCTTATTCTTAGCAAGCTTCATGGACAGATCAACTACCGAAATAAGTCTCGACAGTCCATCGTCCCCAAAATATATACGCTTTACCGTATCCTTCGCCTCTGTAATGATCTGTTCCAGCTCCATGTTTTTATGCGGATAAACTATACGATTTATCACATGGGTCAGAAATGCCGCCGGCATATATCCGAGCGGGTGACAATGAGTTATCCTTGCGATCTCCCCACCTTCCTCATCAAGGGAATCTAAACTTTCTGATCCTGCATAGGCCAAAGCAAGCGGTGATATCCTCATCAAACCACCGTTACCCTTACTGTTATTTCTTTTCAACGCAGTATCCGGATAACCCTGTCTTCCATGATATTTCAGTTCTTCAAGCGCGGATATGCATGTATTTCCGGGTACACGGACGGCAAAGATCCCGGGCACATCCAATAACCAGCATTCGCTTCTTTCATCTTTGGCTCTTTTATCAAAATACGGTACTTCCTGAGTTATCAGCCAGTCAAAATACGCTTTGTACACATATGCCGCTGAAGGTCCCTGTATGCCACGCAGACAGCCTCTTGTATCTCCTGCAAGCAGACCGTTGGCAGTAAACAGAGTCATCTGGGTATCATCGGATATCAGCGCTTTACCGCTTCTTTTATCCTTCTCATACCTTGTGATCCCTAAATCACCGTACTTTCCAAAGATCGCATCCTCTTTCAAAAACTCAACAGGATATCCCAAAGCATCACCGGCTGCACCACCAAAAAGACAGCCTCGTATTTTATCCCTGTATACACTTCTTTTTTCCTTTTTAGCTTCCGCCTCAAGCCTGTCATACTTTTCCTGATGTAATAATCTGTCCAGAAATTCCGCAACACATTCAACTACTCTTTCTTTTTCACCCGGACGTTTGTACCTGTGATCTGTCCCCTTAAAAACTTCCAGCTTAAGTTTAGTATCTTTGTATCTGTCAGCATATGCCGTTATATCCCGAGGATTCACTATTTCGTCCTTATCGCCCTGGATGATCTTTATATTCCATGGCATAGGCGGCTCCTCATTATATGCATCATTCCTCAGCAGGCTTTCATAAAAAGCTTTCCCCAGATGCATCTTTCGTTCAAATCCCTGTTCGATTATTTCTCCTCGCATAAGGGCATGGTATTCATCATCCGATAAAAACCTTCTGTATACCTCTGCCATTTTCAGCGCGGGTGAACGCAGGATCAGATACAAAAAATCATGCTCGTGAGCGTTTCTGTACAAAGTTGCCAGATAGCCGCCAAAACTTGTCGCAAAACAACATATATATTGTCCGGTGATCAACTTTATAAACCGAACAACCGCTTCAAGATCCGCAAGACAGCGTTCTACCGTCAATTCATCATCCGACGCATTGCTTTCCCCATGAGCCGGCCAGTCAAATGCAACTACCCCTGCCCCTTCAGTATCCATTCTTTCCATCAGCGCAGCAATTACGGAGCTCTCTTTATCTCCTCCGAACCCATGCAGACATAGAAGCACAGCCTTATGACTTTTTTTATGATCCCATATCATAGGGATCTCCCGTCCGTCATTCGTTCTCAAAATGCCCCTTATCGGGAACTGTTCTTCGTTTTTTAACATTTCCGGTGATATGATCATTCTGTGTATACCTTTCTCAGAATTCTACCGTACCGTTCCGTCCATAAACTGGTTCATCACCAACAATCTCCGTATCTAGGCCTATTTCAATTCTTCTGTCTTCTATCAATCTTTTTATCTCTGAAGAAGTACATATCATCAAACCTGCTTTCTCATAAGCACTCCTGCGTAAGGTGTCTTCACAAACGCAAAACGTCTTATCCCCAACCCGGTATTCCGGCAATATATCCGGCATATCTTCATCATCAAATAACATCGGAAATTCCCAGCCAAGCGTAAACCATTCCTGATATAATCCCTCAGCATTTATATAGCCGTATGTATAAATACCTGAACCGGCATATATTTCAGAACTCACAAATCCTTTTTGATTTATACTGCTTTCGCCGATCCCGGAGCCAGTTGCGCCCACGCCGGTCGGTCCAATATATATAATACATAATTTTCCATTTTTCTCTTTAACGGCAATACACGCAGAACCATACGGATCACTGAAGTAACACACCAGCTCTTTAATTCCATCCGAGCCACAGTCAATATACTCATTATTCGAAAATGATATACCCAGCTTTTCAGAAATCTGCTCTATTGTATAACTGCCGCCTACCACCATGTTTTTGATATCACTTACTGAATCATCCGTCAAGTATGCCACTATCTCATTCTTAAGAAAAGCCTCATATAACTCTGCCGCAGTCTCTTCAGATCCGTGTCCCTTGTCTTCCGA
>JAIKYA010000035.1 GCA_024683645.1 Lachnospiraceae bacterium | reverse complement strand
TCCGCCTGAGTTTACTTTGTAAATAACATAAGTCCCTTTAAATAAAAGCGGGAGATGATCATATAATTCTGTAGCCTCGACTAATTTAGTATCCATATGAAGCATTTCAGTAAGATATTTTTCCATAATGCATCCTTTTTTTAATTTGTAAACCATTTTTATTTACAAATCAAATATAGCATACTGATTGGAATAAATCAATTCTGCTCTCCAAAGAAATCTATTATCTGCTTCACCGAAACCGGAAAGAAGTTATTGGCATCTACGCCAACATCATATCGTCTGATGCCTGCTTGCTATCTTTCGTTTTGACTTGTAATCATATTCTTGAGCAAGGCATTTGCCTCTTCCCTGGAATGAAGCATATGATGAAAAAAGTCAGACTTTCCATTCGCTGCCTGAAAACTCGCTTGATGTCATCGCATACGGCTCCAGTCATGCCTTTAAAGGCATCAATACGGCCCGCCTTAATGAAGTATACGGCATCAGTTGTTACAACTACGACTGGAACTGGCAGAAGCTTAATACCATAAAGACTTTTATCTATGATTCCCTTCTCAGCCAGAAGCCGAAGATAGCGCTGATAGAAGCTTACACTGCAGGGATAGTTATCGAGGATATGGACCTGCTTCCCGAGGTATATTACTGCCGCTATCTGGAAAACGGTGAATACAAAGACCGTTATATGAAACAGTGTCTGGGCAGCCACCCTACTCCGGAACGTGTATTATCATACATCTGCCCCCTGGCCATGTTCCACGATAACTGGAACAGCCTGACGGAGCAGAGCTTCAGGGAACTAAAGCAGGGTGCTGATGAAGAACTCCTTAATAACAGAGGTTATTCTCCTTCGGATTCGGTGATCCCCATCGATATCTGCGGATACGATAAAGACGCACAGAAGCCCCTGCCGGAAGAGTCTCTTGCGGAACTGGATGAGATAGTGGATCTCTGCCGTAAAAACGATATCATCCCCGTATTCTACATCGTTCCCTGGAACGAACCCTATGAATACAATGACGCCATGGCTTCTTATGCTGCAGCAAATGACTGTGTATTTCTGGATCTTTCAAAAGACTATGAAGCAGTGGGCCTCGACGGTCAGAGCGATTACTCCGATCTGGATCACCTCAACACTTCCGGCTCAGACAAAGTAGCCGACTACATCGGAAAATATCTCACTGAGGATCCACGTACAGCGTCACTGCTCCGGTGAAGTTTGTATTCTTCTTTGCTTCGACTTTCACAAGGCCGCTCTTTGCATCGATGAGCGTTATCTTGCAGTCCTTTCCGTTCTTTAAAGTAATGCTTTCTTTATCGGAGATCTTAAGCTTTACGTATTTCACCTTTGCAATATTTTTCTTCTTGTTAAGCTTGATGGCTCCGTCCTTCATCTGCACTCCGACAGAAAGTACGCCGGCTGTGAGGGAGCGCTTATTGATCGTAAACTTGCATCTTGCACTGCTCTTCTTAAGTGCTTTATTGGCTTTCTTTATGACGCTGCTCAAAGTCTTTCGGTCCTTGTTAGAAAGAACAGCGGAAGACTTGCCGGTGCTTGTCAGTGAAAGCTTAGGATAGAAATATCTCTCTCCCTTATCCTTGCCGGAAACTACCCATGTTACTTTTATAAGATCGTTGATCGTCTTGCTCGTATCTTTGATCGTAATACCTGCTGCAAGAGCCGTGAGATCTGCCTTTGCACCCAGCTGCTTTTCGGGATCTGCCTTACTGCCGTTGTAGACAACAGCTGCACTGTCGTAGCTGATTGGGATCGTTACGTTATCGTTTACCTTCACAGGCGCCGGAAGCACCGGCTCGGGTGTTGCAGGCTTGTCGGCTTCCTCCGTATACACTTCGTCGGCTTTGATCTTATCTATGATATCCTGAGGCAACTCATCCGAAACCACCAGTATCTCGCAGGAAGCGCTGAAGCCTCCGTCTTTACTGGTCGCCGTAACGACAGCTTTACCTGTATCATTCGCTGTTACGGCAGCTGTCTTTCCGGCATCTGACGAAGTCACTGTCACCACCGGAGTTTTCGTACTGTCAGTCGGGTCGGCAGCTGTCCATAACACAGCCTTATCAGAAGCATTATCGGGAAGTAGGCTTGCCGTAAGAGTCAGTGTAGTTCCCTTCTTCACAGTAACTTGAGCTTTATCCAGTTTGATCGCTGTCACGGGATTTTCTGCTATCTGCACCATAAGCGACTTTGCTTCCGTATCGTTGTGATTTTTGTCTCCTGCGACCATATACCAGACTTTATAGCTGCCTGCGTTGCTGGCGGTAGGGATGGATGTGGTATAAAGTGATGCGGTGGCTTCTGTATTCTCTGTGGTAACAGCATAATACATCGTACCGCCGGTCGCCGATCCCCCTGTCACAAGCTCCTGTTCCTGTCCGTTTGCCACCAGACCTGTCTTTGCAGTGGGAGCTGTTGCAGAAGATGCCGTCTTTGCAATGCTCCAGGAAATCATCTTGGGTTCGCTTGTTCCGTCGCTCCAGAGATATCCGGTCTGTAATGTTGCCGTAGCAGTGTAGGTGCCCGCATCCGTAGCTGTGTTTCCAGTTAATGTATAACCCGTGCCGACGGCCACTCCGGTCTGTACGTGGCCATTATAAACGAGTCCGGTGACGGCTGTAGGCGCTGTGAGTAATTTATAAAATTTTGCACTGACCGTTACATCCTTTTGCGGCATAGCGAAAATGTAAGAATTATCCGCTTTGCTAACCGGAATCTCGTGACCGTCCTTATCTGTTACACTTAATGAATAAAGACCAAATCCTGTATCGGGAGTCACGGTGATCGTAACATTTGTATCACCTGTATATAACTCGGTATGTTCAGGCACATCCCCGTCGCTTAATGATATAGTACCATTTGAGGCAGAATCCACATTTATTGTGCTATAGTATTTTACCTTAGCCTTGTCATTATCACTTATGTCATTTAATGTCCTTCCCGAATGCACGTATATGCAATTAAGGCTTATACAGCCAGAAAACGCATGGTCTTTAATACTGATCGGGGCACTTTTACCTAAAATAATAACATAAGTAAGT
>JAIKYA010000196.1 GCA_024683645.1 Lachnospiraceae bacterium | reverse complement strand
TCCTTTGCTGCCTGGGCGATCTCCTTTGCCGAGATCGAGCCGAATGCCCTTCCGCCCTCGCCGGCCTTGATGCCCAGCTTCACACTCTTTGTCTTCAGTTCCTCGGCAAAACGCTTAGCCTCGTCCAGCTTTTCCTTTGCTATCTTATCTTCATTGGCTTTCTTGAGCTTCAGGTTGTTCATGTTTTCGGGAGTAGCTTCCAGTCCCTTCTTCTTGGAAAGCAGGAAATTCCTTGCATATCCGTCGCTCACATCTACCACTTCGCCTTTTTTTCCGAGGCTCTTAACATCTTCGATCAGTATCACCTTCATTACAGTTCTCCTTCCTGTATCATATTGTCCAAAGTGTTTTTAAGCACTATCATCGCCGCATCTATCGTGGTGTTTTCCATCTGCGCACCGGCCACGTTCATATGTCCGCCGCCGCCCAGCTTCTCCATTATCACCTGTACGTTCACTTCATCTATGGATCTCGCCGAGATAAAGATCCGGCCCTGATACTCCGTCATGACAAAGCTTGCCTTCACACCCTTCATCCCCAGCAGGTCGTTGGCCGCCTGCGCCGCGATGACCGTCGGGTTCTTCACGCCGTCTGCGGGACAGGAGGAGATCGCATATTCCTTTTTATATATCTCCGCCATTCTGGTAGTCTCGGCCTTGGCCTTGTAATCCGCAGGATCCTCGCGGAACATCTTCCTTACCCTCGTTACATCGGCACCGTTCCTGCGCAGTCCCGCTGCCGCCTCAAAGGTCCTGACGCCGGTCTTAACGGTGAAATTCTGCGTATCCAGCACTATGCCCGAATAAAGCGCATCCGCCACCACGCCCTTGAACTTCACACCGCCGCCGAAATACTGCAGTATCTCGGCCACCATCTCGCAGGCACTCGACGCATTCGGCTCTATATAAGAAAGGGTCGCATTCTCAATGGCTTCCGCTCCCTGCCTGTGGTGATCGAGCACGATGATGGTCTTGCATTTTTTCAAAAGCTCCGGACATTCCGTGATCGACGGCCGGTTGATATCCACAACTATAACTGCTGTCTTGCCGTCATCGGCGTTCTCTATGGCCTGTTCCGGCGTGATGATCGTGTCCTCCCCGCAGTCCGCGCTGTCACGGTAAAGCGCTACCAGTGGCTGCAGCGACGGATTGACCTCCTCCGCCAGCACTATATGACATTTTTTATGCAGGCTCTGGGCCGCACAGCATACACCGACTGCCGCTCCGAAGGAATCCATGTCGCCGTTGCGGTGTCCCATCACATATATACGGTCCCTGCCCGATATTATCTCCTCCAGGGCCTGCGCCTTTACTCTCGCACGCACCCTGGTGGTGGTCTCCTTCTGCTCGCTCTTGCCTCCGTAATAGGTCAGGTTTTCCCTGCTCTTTACCACGGCCTGGTCGCCGCCGCGGCCGAGGGCCAGGTCTATGGCATTCCTTGCAAATTCACAGTTCTGCGCATAGGTGAGTCCGTCCACACCTATACCTATCGAAAGCGTCATTGCTATGGTATTGCCTATGTTTATGTTCTTGACCTCTTCAAGCAGAGTGAACTTCTCTTCCTTAAGCTGCGCCAGTGCACTCTTCCTGATGATCATCAGATACTTGTCTTTCTCGGTCTTCCGAAGGATTCCGTCTATGGCATTCACATACTGGTTCAAAGCCCTGTCTATATAGGCTCCCAGCAGGCTCCGTCCCACATCGTCCACGCTCTCCAGCGCTTCTTCATAATTATCTATGTAGATCATTCCCACGACCAGGCTCTGGTTATCCACTTCCTGCAGAGCCAGATTAAGTGCGGTCTCATCAAAGAAATATATCGCTATCAGATATCCGTGATATTCCTCCGCCCCTTCGGCTCCGGTCATCATCGCCATCTCCTTGAGCGTGATGCCCTTCATACGCACCAGATAATCCTTCTCCTCATGCTTTACCTTCAGTTCCGCCATACCGTCCTCGGCCGGCAGGTCGGTCTTCTGTATCTGCGGGATCAGGCTCATGATGGTCTTCTTATTCAGTTTCTCCTTCTCGGTTATATCCTCGAAAGCCCCGTTGAACCATATTATCTTGCCGTTCTCGTCAAGCAGTGCATACGGCAGCTCCAGATTCTTCAGTATCTGCTTCTGTATCTGCCCGTACTCGGCGGCAAAAGTCACCAGCTCCCTCGTGATCTCCGGCTTGATGATCAGTATCATCAGCCCCATGAAAACAAAATACACCAGAGTATATCCCGTCACGATATAGCCGGCCGTCCTGTTCACCAGATACACCGCCACATTCACCAGAAGCAGTATCACTCCCAGCAGAAACGGTGTCTGCAGATAACTCCTGAGTTTTCCTTTGACCTTAAGCTTTGCAGCCATAATAAACCCTCATCTGTTTATGCCAAAAAAATCAAACAGTATTATACACTAATCTGCTCCGCCGCGCAAGCTGCGGGACAGAGGGCAGACAGTGGGGACAGTGGGAAAAGGGACAGTGGGGACGCTCCTTTTGTCTTATTGTCATAAGACAAAAGGAGCGTCCCCACTGTCCCCACTGTCTGCCCTCTGTCCGGCGTACTTGACTTTCCGCGGAAATGATATATACTAAAGCGCATGAAGATAGAGAGGATCAACGAAAACCAGATAAGGTGCATCCTGACAAAGGAGGACCTCGAGAACAGGAAGATCAAGTTCAGCGAGCTGACCTATGGCAGCGAGAAGGCGACGGATCTTTTCAGGGATGTTATGCTTGAAGCCAACCGGATATATGGCTTTGAGACAGGCAATCAGCCCCTGATGATCGAGGCTGTTCCCATGCAGTCAGGGATGATAGTCTTCCTTATTACCAAGGTACCCGGCGAGAACAATGCCACGCCGGCTATCTCGTCCTTTGATTTCTTTGACAGTGCCGACGATCCCGATGGCGATGATGTTTTCGGAGAGGAGACGACTCCGGTTACTCATTCGGCTACCATACGCATCGGCGGCAATCTCTCATCCCTGCCTTCGCTGGGTCAGACGATCAGGGATCTTTTCCAGGAGATGCTGGGTATCGATGCGCAGAACAACGGAAACAGCAACCGTCAGCCCGCACCCAAAGCAAAAGCCCCTTCCGCTGAAGAGGCTGACAGGGTATTCATTTTCGATTCACTTTCGGACGTTATCGATTTAAGCCTCGCCTCCGGCGACTTATCCTCCGGTAACGAATGCCTTTATAAAGACACTTCAAACGGAAAATACTGTCTGCTCCTCATGGCCGACAGCTTTCCTCCGGCTGCTTTCAGGCAGCTCTGCACGCTCGCGGCAGACTTCTCCTCATCCGAGATACGCGCCGCAGGCTTCAAAGCGCATATGGATGAGCTCTACGAGCCCATTATCAGATCACATGCGTTGGAGAAACTTTCAGAAATAAAATAAAATCGCATCGAACACTTGTTCTTTCCCATCGGATGTGATAAATTAGATTCGGGTGTTGCCATACACGGTAGGCGGTTAGCCCTCCACACGGAGGGCAGTGTCCCTCCAGTCTTTGTGAAAGGAGGGGATGCCAATGATCACAATCGAAGCTTTGATTGCTGTTATCAGCCTCGCGCTTACAGCATTTAGTCTTGGATACACGATCGGACGCAATTCATCGACACAAAAATAACCGCCCCCAGCCATAGGTACGGTTATTTTTTTACTAAATCCTTGGGCTAACCATCTATCGGCAACACCTTTTATATGAAAACATTACCATAAATCACTGCTTTTGTCAAACTTCTCAGTACGCTCTACCCCAGTAAACCATCTTGTTTGCAGGCTTGCCGCAGCAGATACATTTATCTGAAAGCTGCTCCTGCTCGAAAGGCATGCACCTGCTGGTCGCTCTGGTATCATCCTTGATCTTGTCTTCGCAGGCCCTGTCACCGCACCACATAGCCTTCACAAAGCCGGGTTTGTTCTCTATCGTATCGCAGAACTCCGCATACTCCGTAGCCTTGTAGGTATGTTCTTCCCTGTGTTTTAAGGCCATCTCGAACATATTATTCTGGATCTGATCCAGTATCTTCGGCACTTCTGTCTCAAGCGCATCAAGAGCCACATCGATCTTCTCTCCGTTGTCCCTGCGCACCACAACACACTTGCCGGCTTCCATATCCTTGGGACCTATCTCTATCCTTACGGGTATCCCGCGCATCTCCTGCTCTGCAAACTTAAATCCCGGCGATTTGTCACTGCCGTCCATCTTGGCCCTTACACCTGCTGCCTTGAGTCTGTCGGCGAGACCTTCGGCGCATTCCATTACGCCTTCCTTCTTCTGCTGGATGGGGATCACAACGGCCTGCACCGGTGCGATGCGGGGCGGCAGCTTCAATCCCGAATCATCGCCGTGCACCATTATGATACCGCCGATTATCCTGGTGCTCATACCCCAGGAAGTCTGGTGGCAGTACTTCATCGTGTTGTCCTTATCCGTATACTGTATGCCGAAAGCCTTTGCAAAACCGTCTCCGAAATTGTGGCTGGTTCCCGACTGCAGCGCCTGTCCGTCGTGCATCAGTGCTTCTATCGTATATGTAGCCTCGGCTCCGGCGAATTTTTCCTTATCTGTCTTTCTTCCCTTTATAACGGGGATTGCCAGCACCTGCTCGCAGAAATCCGCGTAAACATTGAGCATCTGTATCGTACGCGCCTGCGCATCCTCAGCCGTGGCATGAACAGTATGTCCTTCCTGCCATAAAAACTCACGGCTGCGGAGGAACGGCCTGGTCGTCTTTTCCCAGCGCACTACCGAACACCACTGGTTATAGCATTTCGGCAGATCCCTGTAGGAATGTACTTCATCCTTATAGAAATCGCAGAATAGTGTCTCGGATGTGGGACGCACGCAGAGTCTCTCGGTCAGCGGCTCCAGTCCGCCGTGAGTCACCCATGCCACCTCGGGCGCAAAACCTTCCACATGATCCTTTTCCTTCTGAAGCAGACTCTCGGGTATGAACAGCGGCATGTATACGTTCTCCACGCCCGTCTCCTTGAACTTCCGATCAAGCTCTTTCTGTATATTCTCCCACAGCGCATATCCCGCAGGCTTTATCACCATGCAGCCCTTCACCGACGCATAATCGATGAGCTCTGCCTTCTTCACCACATCGGTATACCACTGTGCAAAATCTTCCTTCATGGAAGTGATCTCTTCAACAAGCTTCTTAGCTTCAGCCATTTCTCTTTCCTCCTGTTTTTGCGCTCCTACCATCTTATGAATCTTTCCGCTTTTTGTCAAGCCGAGGACGAAGTGAGGACGCGGGGACGGTCCTTCTGTCCTCACCCCTGCGGTATCATGATCCCGCCGAAGTATTCGGGATCTCCGTTTTCATCGCTTAAGACAAAGCCCCTGGTTGCAAGGAGCATATAAGAGCCGTCCCGCCTCCTTGCCCGGTAATAGATTGGACGTATCTCCGCCCGGCCGCTAAACACCGCTTCGATCGCTTCCGTATAGGCTTTCACATCATCGGGGTGTATGTATTCCTGCCATATCTTTCCGGCATGGTACATATACTGCGATTTCATATCAAAATCACATATCAGCGGCAGCGACCATCGCGAAAAATCATAGCGCATGTCGTTCAGATACACATAACCTTCTCCGGCCACGGTATATAAGGCTCCGAAAAGTCCGTCAAGCAGACGCTTTCTTTCATCGGGGATAGGCTCCTCGATCGCATCCATCTTCCTGAACCCTTCCATGAGTTTCCCGGCCTTAATCTCACTTTTGTTTTCATACATCAACCGGTCTGCCCGGTCATAAACGGAATCTACCCCGCTGTCCCTCTCGGGATCGTACACTGCAAGTCCGCTGGCAACCATCGGCCCCGAACGCGAACGGCCGTTGGCTTCGGATTCCCTCCTCAGCATTTCCAGCAGCTGCAGGCGCTGTTCGTAATCCCGGCCGCTCAGTACTACCGCAAACTCATCTCCCCCTACCCTGTAAACCGGGCTGTGGGCAAATATATTGCAGATCATGCGGCTTACACTCTGTATGGCTTCATCCCCGAAACTGTGTCCTCTCGTGTCATTAATGACCTTAAGGTCATTCACGTCACACATCACTATACCGAAATGCAGATCCTTCCTGTCCCCGGAAAGCAGTTCATCGATCTCAGCAGCCTTCTCCGCATATGCATTCTTATTCTTTATCCCGGTCAGCTCATCCGTCCTTGCCATGCGCTCCGCGCTCTGCAGATTCCGCTTCTGTTCTTCCTTCTCCCGGTACTCTCTGTCTATGTTTTCCAGACAGCATAACACATGCTCACCGTCTTCGCACATCAGCACGATATGGCGAAGGTGTGACACCGTTCCGTTCAGAAGGCCGCGGCAGATGACCGAGCAGGACTCCCCCGGAGCCAGTTCCTTCCGCAGTCTCTCCCTGTCGTACAGCTTAAGCAGTCCGGCCTGATCTGCGGGATGCACGAATTTAGCCGCATTTTCACGGATAAGCGCAAACAGATCGCTGCCCTCATCCGGAAAGCTGACACCCTCCATCTTTCTGGATGGAAAATACTGCACAAAGCTGCCGCTGCCAAGTTCTGCATAATACAGACTTTCAAAATGTCCTGCCAGCGAAGACGCTATCTGATTTATCGCTGTCTGGTCTATCTTCATATGTTCTCTCCTTTGACGTCGCCGAGTTACGGCTGCAGCAGCCTGCTTCCGGTGTAATTCTTAAGTCCTTTGACCCACACGGTGTTGGCCGCGGGATCCGGCTTTAGATCCTTATCGTACATAGACTTTGAAAGCTTCGTTTCCTTTGTGTCTCCGGAAAACTTAACCGTTATCTTCTTAAGTCCTTTGAGTCTTCCCTTTTTATCAACAGCAACAGTGCTGTTCTTCAGGTATACCTTCGGCGAAACGTCCGACATTGAAGCCTTGTTGATCGTGAAGTAACACCTGTTCTCTTTTGTCTTCAGCTTTTTATTCACTGCCGCCACTATCTTCTTAAGCGCGGAATACTTTGCCTTATCGCCTGGCAGCTTTGACGCGCCCTTTTTGATCTTCAGTCTGATATAGTAATACGACTTCTTCGATTCCTTCGTAACGCCCGCGCTCGCATTCTTATTATTCTTATAGACATAGGATACGTCCAGCAGCTCCCCGGCCGGAAGGGATATTCCCGCCGCCTTCAGTACCGGCGCCGGATCAAACGAGATGCTGTCTTCTTCAGACTCACTCCCGCCAATAAACAGCATAGCGACGCTTTTCTGATCCATTCCTGCTTAGCTGTCATTTTATCTGCCCGGAGAGCGTAGTCAACCCCATAGCCGCGCAGCGGTACTTCGCAGGGTTGACAGCTCTCTCCGGACAGATCATATTTGGTCAAGCAGGAATGGATCTTTATGCGCTACGGCGCCATTTATTCTTCAGGCTCACTTTCGGCAATAAACAGCATAGCGACGCTTTTCTCTCTCCCATGCTGTCTTCTCTCTCAAATCCTGCATTTCACGACAACATATCCGCAGCTCTTTTTTTATGCTGTCTCCACCCTCAAAACCTGGTCTCATTTTCAAGCAACGATTCTGGCCATTTCTCCCATTTCCGTTGCCATGCTTCTCTTATTCTCTCTTTTCCGGCAACGATTCTGGCCATTTCTTCTATTTCCGTTCCCACGCTTCTCTTATTCTCTCATTTCCGGCAACGATTCTGGCCATTTCTTCTATTTCCGTTCCCACGCTTCTCTTATTCTCTCATTTCCGGCAACGATTCTAGTCATTTCTTCCATTTCCGTTGCCACGCTTCTCTTATTCTCTCATTTCCGGCAACGATTATGGCCATTTCATCCGTTTCCGTTGCCACGCTTCTCTTATTCTCTCATTTCCGGCAACGATTCTGGCCATTTCTTCCATTTCCGTTGCCACGCTTCTCTTATTCTCTCATTTCCGGCAACGATTCTGGCCATTTCATCCGTTTCCGTTGCCACGCTTCTCTTATTCTCTCATTTCCGGCAACAATTCTGACCATTTCATCCGTTTCCGTTGCCACGCTTCTCTTATTCTCTCATTTCCGGCAACGATTCTGTACATTTCTTCCATTTCCGTTCCCCTGTTCCTCTTATCCCCGACTTAGTGGCGGACTTAGTAAAAATGACCCGCCGGCTAGTCCTGCTGCGATGTTTGAACTTAGGTTCGTAACGATTTAGCAGAATCTTAATGCTGCCGGCTGTGGGTATTCATCATGTTCCGGCGAGGACAGAAGAACCGTCCCCGTGTCCTCCCATTTCCTCCTCAACCTCTGAAAGTCCCGATATCAGACAGCATTTCCGGCTTTTTTCCTCGTTTTTTGCTGTTTTTATTCTTTATCAGTTCCGGAAGTATTCCGATAGTAGGCGAACATATACTGCTGGAACAGACCGCAGTACGGCGTGTAGGCCTCAAACGGAAAGCCGTCGGGGTACTTGTCCGTAAGGATGCGCTTCACCCATACGTCAACCGGGAAGGCATCCATTCTGTGCAGGCCGTAGAGCAGCATGCAGCTGGCGACCTTGAGCCCTACACCGTGCAGGCTCTGAAGCTTTGCAAGACATGTCTCGTCATCGAGAAGTCTGAGCTCTCTCAGATCAAACTCCCCGCAGGAAACCGCAGCAGCGGTCCTTCTGATATATTCAAAGCGGTATCCCAGCCTGCATTCCTTCAATGCATCATCGCTCATCCCGTTCAGTTCAGACGCATCGGGAAAGCTGTACCACACATTCCCCCTGCTGTCCTTATACGTTTTCCCGGCACGTTCACAGATCAGCTCTATGGAATTCTTTATCGCAGGGATATTCCTGTTCTGCGAAATGATAAAACTTATAAGTGCTTCGAAAGGGTCCTGTCTGAGTATGCGTATACCGCGCTGGGCCGAAGCCGCTTCATACATAAACGGATCGCTCTTCTTATCCGCAAGCGCCCTTATCTTCGCATAGTTCACATCCATGTCCAGGTAGTCCGACCACAGATGCTTATACTCATCCTCGCTGCAGTCCAGTTCGTATTCTCCGCTGCCCAGTTCGTTTATTATCAGGCTCCGCTCCTTATACGGCACGAAATATGCGCCGTCCTCCAGTTTCTTCCACCTGAAGCACTGACCGGAATCCGCTATCTTCTTAAGCGACAGATCGTCCTTTGTTTTCAGTATCATTTATCCTTCCTCGTTAAGATCCTTCGCTCCGCTCAGGAGGACCTGACTCACATTTCAAAGCTCCTTCGCTCCGCTTCGGATAACATGTCTCACATTTCAAAACTCCTTCGCTCCGCCCAGGCTAACCCGGCTCACTCCACAGCTCCGGTCCGAAAAAGCTTGATCTTCTCTTTCATGTCCTTTCCCGTAAACGCTCCCAGTGCCTCCGCCACTCTCTCCTTCAGCACTTCGCTCCACACTATCACGCTGTCCGCGCAAACAGGTCCCGGCACACACACATAGTGCTTCATATTGTAGACATCATTTTTTTCATCCGCTCCGAAATCCCTGATACCACGCGGCATCACGCATATCAGTTCGTCCGTGCAGTTTTTAAGCCTCGAAGCGAAATACGCCGCGGGCACCGTAAGCACCGGATTTGCGTTATCATAAGGCCAGCGTATATATATCCTTGCGGGCCTGCGCAGTCCCGGATCATAAGCATCATAGGCGGTAAGTACCACGCCCTCCGGATCATCACCCGCATCCACGCTTCTGTCCGCCACACCCAGCGCATCCTTCTTCCACACAGGCAGCCTCACCACTGCCGTATCCGCCTTCGCCCTCTCTTCTTCATACAGCTCTCTTATATCCTCAAAAGACGCCGCATCATAGACCACGAACAGTACTTCTTCCCGTCCGCCAAAAGCCGCGCAGGCAGCCGTCTCCACCTCGGAAATATCCACCTTCTCCCCGCTCTCCGCTGCCGTATACAGCTTCTCACAGAACTGCTCCAGCACAGGCACGAGCACCCTGCAAAACGCCGAAGCCTCACCATATACCTGCTCGGCAAGCGTCCCCAGTTCTATCGCTATCTGCTGGCTCGCGGCGTAGTATGTAGCGGGATCGTAAGCATCCGCAAGTGCCTTAAGCTGCGCGATACATTCGGCTGCTATGTCTTTCAGACTGTCTTCTCTTTCCTTTTTTTCCATACCCGGCTCGTATTTAAATGCCGGCATCTTCATACCTGCAGAGGCCTCAAAGCTTTCCCTCTGGGCTTCGAAGAAAGGATAACCGTGGCCGCCCCATATCTTGCTCACTTTCATAAAATCGTTATATTTCTTTTTCAGCATGCGCGCATACTGAGCCTGCACAGGCATGGTGGTATCCTCAAACGGGAGTCTCACATATTCTTCAAACACTTCGCGGCTTACACCCGTTCCGCCCTTTATTATCCAGGGAAAGATCTGTCCGGCCATCGATGCCTCATCCCTGCCGACTCTTCCCATCTGCTCTTCCGCAAGGGCATACAGCGCCACCGCCACGTCTCTCTTTTTCCGAAGCTCCGGCAGTCTCACGCCATATCTGCGCTCAGTCTCCCGCATTTCACGCTTCGCTGCCTCTTCCGCTATCTCACCGTCCCTGACCGAATCCGCAAGTGCGATCAGCCGCAGTATCTCACGGTCTCTTTCCTTTTCCTTCTCCTCATCCGGATAGAGATAATCCGAAACAAAGATATCTATGCTTGCTATAAATGGAAAATTATTGAACTCGTTTAAATGCTCTTCGCCAAAATTCATGCGCTCCGAATTGGTCACGCGCACGACGAACTGTCTGTAATCTTCCAGGCTGGCATAGTCCTGGACCATAAAGCCCTCGGGCAGTTCCTTATCTGCCGCTTCGCGGAACCTGCGGTAGTCGGGTCGCATCATCCCTATGTCCAGATCATCATCCCATGGCACAAAACCGCCGTGGCGCACCGCCCCGAGCAGCGTTCCCCACTCAGCATAATAATTGATACCGTGCTTTACGCAGATGCGGTCTATCTCCGCAAGAACGCGCAGACTTCCCGCCCACGCCTGTTTTATGGCTGTGGGGATCATAAAACCGCATCTTACTTCGTCTTTCAGAAATGCCGGATCCGTCATGTATTGCTCCTCACTGCTTTTTGATATTCAGTTCCCTGTCCACGGTATAATACGCCCTGTTCCCGTCACGGTCACAGGCGCAGACCGTCGCACCGCCGGCTGTTCCCGCCATGTCGCTGATATACCACAGTCCCTCATCGGACAGTTCCACGCTCTTAACGCTGCCATCCTTAAGGTCCAGACGGTTCAGTCTCTCACGGTCACTTCCGGTATAATAAATGCAGCTCCCGGAAAAAGCCGTATTGCACACATCCTCCGCCGTCCCGTCTATCTCTTCACCGAGTATGAGCTCGCTCCCGTCCTCCGCACACAGCGCCCTTATGCTCACGGACTTTCTGTTATGATCATAAGCCGAGAAGAAAAGATATCCGTTCCTGTACACCGCATGATCGCAGCTGTAGGCATAGTTTATGCCGTTCGAAATATAGCCCTTGTCGCTGCCGTCGTCGGCATCCAGAAGCTCCCATTCTTCTCCGTCAAAAAGATATATGTTTCCTTCCGCCACTTCAAAACAGTACACGCCGTATTTCCATAAATCTTTCGTACTGCCGTCTTTTTCAAGACATACGAGGCGGTTGTAATCCGTATAATATATGCGGTCTTTGCAGATGAGCATATCTTCCGCTTTATCTTTGACAAGAAGCTCTGCACCGCTGCCGTCGGTACCTGCGCGGTAGAGCGCCTCGGTACGCACGCCCCTGCTGCCGCGCCTTCCCGCGCCGTAATAGATATAGCCGCCTGCAGCCGCCATGTTGCTCACTTCCGTATCCTCGGGAGGTGTGATCACATCCGCATATACAGCCCTTCCGCCGTCCGCACACAGATGCTGCCCGCTCCTGGCTACGCTCTCATTGTCAAAGCTTATATCCGCAAAGGGATATTCCCTTTCATTGCCTTCAGAAGTTTCCACCGTTCCCGGCTCGGCCTTCTTCTCAAAATAGTCGTTGAGCTTTACCCGCTCCGGCATCGCGGCCTTTTTTCCTTCATACACATAGCCCCAGCCGCTGTCGTAAACGCTCATCTTATCTCCGCTGCCCGCCATGTAGATCGTATACTTCATCCCGCTCTTTTCGCGGTCAAAATAGATCTCTTTATCGACCAGCACATCTATCGCCACAAGCTTTCCTTCATCATGTCCGGCAAGTATCTCTCCCGCTCCGGCGCTGCGCACCTCTTCTTCCGTCGCTTCCTTTATGCTTATGCGCCCTTTTATATAGTCGGCCATATCATCACTGATATAGTAATAATATCCGCCATCCTCCATAAAGTAATAGCTGCCGCTCCCGGTATCCCAGGCGGTTCCCGCCGGCCACAGCAGCTTAGCCGGCGCTTCCGTCGGCTCCGCAGTATCCCCGCCGGCAGCTTCACCCGGCTTAATATCCGCCGTTACACTTTCCTCTTCCTCAGGCATATCCTCTGCCTCTTCCGGCCTTTTTTCAAACCACCGAAGAGCCAGGGCACAGATAAGAAGAGTCGCACCCAGCACGACAACAGCGATAAGAGCCAGCAGTGCTGCCAGCTTTATTATCTCTTTATGCCCCTCATCAGCCGCAGCTTCGGCCTGACTGCTTTCCGCCGCGGGGGATAAGCCTTTGCTTTCATCCTGCATCTTTATGTCTCCGGGATAAACAGTATTTCAAAACTCTCTATCAGCTTTTCGCTCTCTTCCAGAAGCTTCATGGCATCCTGCTCCACCAGGCCTTCTATCTCATAAGTGTAGGTGAACTCCGGCTGGCCTACGGTGCTCATCTTGAGCGCACCCGCATATCCGTTTATCAATACGGGTATCTGCAGCACATTGACCGGCGCATCCTTGTCCATCACTATCCTTATGCGTCCCGCCCTGCCGCGCACTTCCTTCATATACATGTTCTGTGCAGCGGCTTTCATCAGCGCTATACGGAGCAGGTTCTCCACTTTGACGGGAACATTGCCGAAGCGGTCCTTCAGCTCATCATACATCTCGTCTTTATCTTCCACGCTCCTTATCGCCGCGATACGCTTGTATATATCCAGCTTCTGCATTTCGTTTGCTATATACTCGGGAGGGATATAGGCATCCGCATCCAGGTCTATCGCACACACGGTCTCTCCCGCAGCCTCTTCATGCTTCTCCACACGCAGTGCTTCTTCCAGCATCTTGCAGTAAAGGTCATAACCCACGCTCTCGATGTGGCCGTGCTGCTGCCTGCCCAGCATCGTTCCCGCTCCTCTTATCTCCAGATCCCTCATGGCTATCTTGAAACCGCTGCCGAGCTCCGTGAACTCCCTTATGGCCATCAGCCTCTTTTCCGCTTCTTCCTTAAGTATCTTGTCCCTGCGGTACATCAGGAATGCATAGGCCACACGGTCCGATCTGCCCACGCGCCCTCTCAGCTGGTAAAGCTGCGAAAGCCCCATCCTGTCCGCATCGTGGACTATGATGGTATTTACGTTCGGTATGTCGAGTCCGGTCTCTATTATCGTTGTGCTCACCAGCACGTCCAGGTCTCCCGCGATGAAATCCCGCATCATGTCTTCGAGCACACGCTCTTCCATCTGTCCGTGGGCATAGGATACCCGCGCCTCGGGCACCAGCTGCGATATCTTCGATGCGATCTCTGCTATATCCGCTATCCTGTTATAAACATAGTAGACCTGTCCGTGCCTGGAAAGCTCACGCCTTATGGCTTCCCTCACCATCTCCTCATCGTACTCACATACGTAGGTCTGTATGGGCAGCCTGTTCTGCGGCGCCTCTTCCAAAAGGCTCATATCCCTGATCCCTACCAGGCTCATGTGCAGAGTCCTCGGTATGGGGGTCGCGGTCATGGTCAGCACGTCCACGTTTTCACGCAGCTTCTTTATCTTCTCTTTGTGGCTTACACCGAAACGCTGCTCCTCATCGATCACGAGCAGTCCCAGGTCCTTGTATTCCACGTCCTTCGAAAGCAGCCTGTGCGTACCTATCACTATGTCGACCATGCCTTTTTTCAGATCGGCGATGGTCTTCTTTATCTCTCCGGCCGTGCGGAAACGCGAGAGCATCTCCACCCTTACCGGATAGCCTGCCATCCTCTCTTTAAAAGTCTGGTAATGCTGGTCGCAGAGTATGGTCGTGGGCACGAGGTAAGCCACCTGCTTGCCCTCCTGCACCGCCTTGAACGCAGCCCTTATGGCTACTTCGGTCTTGCCGAAGCCTACATCGCCGCAGATCAGACGGTCCATTATCTTCGTGCTCTCCATATCCTCCTTGGTGGAGTTGATCGCATTCAGCTGGTCTTCCGTCTCCTCGTAAGGGAAGAGTTCTTCAAATTCCTTCTGCCATACGGTATCCGGCCCGTATTCATAGCCGTGCCTGCTCTGCCGCACGGCATACAGTTCCACCAGATCCTTCGCGACTGTGGCCAAAGCGGTCTTGACCTTGGTCTTGGTGCGGTTCCACTCCTGGGTGCCTAAGCGGTTCAATTTCGGCGCCTTCGAATCCTTATCGGCGTAAAGCTGTATCAGATCAAGTGCCGTAGCGAGCACGTAGAGAAAAGCCCCGTCGCGGTACTCTATCTTCATATAGTCCTTGCGCACACGGTCTACTTCCGCTTCCTCTATGCCTCTGTATATGCCGATCCCGTATTCCTCATGTATGACATAATCACCCACATGAAGCTGTGAGTATGAACTTATCTTTTTTCCGCCGGTATATTTCGGGCGCTTCTTTCTCGACTTTACTCCCGCCCCGAAAATATCCGTTTCCGCTATGACCGTGAGTCTGCATTCCGGATAGGAAAAGCCCTTGCGCACGCTGCCGTAGAAGCACACGACTTCACCGGCCACCAGCTCCTTGTCCGCATTCTCCGTATAGCTTGCGGTCACGCCTTCTTCACACAGATCATCAGCCAGACGTTTGGCCCTGCTTCTTGAAGGCGAGAGTATCACTATCTTTTCGCCGCCTGCTTTTAATGCACGCAGATCACCTATGAGCCGCTGTATGCTGCCGTTATAAGATGAGAGTGTACGTGCTTTGATCTCGCAGCACTGCTCGTCTCCGAAGAGTCCTGTGCCGTGCATCGCGCTCAGCTGTACGCTCGCATACTTCGATAGCTTTGAGAGCACTTCTTCTTTTTCGCGCAGAAGCTGTGTCTGCTTCGGCAGAAGATAACCGCGCTCAAGCCTGTGGCTCATGCTCTCGCGCCACTCGGCCGTCATGCCTGCCATATGTTCTTCCACCCGCGCAGGTTCATCAATGAAGATGAGCGGCGGCGTATCAAAGAGATCGAGGAAGGATATGGTTTCCTCGTAGAAATAATGCAGGTAGCTCTCGATATTCCTCATCCCGCCCAGCTCTATCAGTTCATCCTTAAGCTCATCCAGCTTCTTTTCCAGTCTGGATGCGGCTTCCGGATTCATCTGCGAGCGGAAGGTCTCCGCCTGCTCTCTGGTATCTTTTTTGATCTTATTGAAAGCTTCATATCTGTCGGTCTCGGAGAGTATCATCTCCGTAGCCGGATATATCCTTATACTGTCCAGATCCTCTATGGAACGCTGGCTCTGCGCATCAAAGCTCCGAAGCGACGTCACCTCATCTCCCCACAGCTCTATACGGTAGGGATTATCCCTTGTCAGGTCAAAGATATCCACTATGCCGCCGCGCACGCTAAACTGCCCCGGCGCCTCGGCCTGGTAGCTCTTCTCATAGCCCATGGCCGTAAGCTTCAGGGCTATAGCGCGCTCGTCTACCAGCGAGCTCTTATCGATATCTATGATATTATCCTGCAGAAGCTTTAACGGCGGCTGATAGCCGAAGAGCACGTCAAAAGTTGACACGATGGTAAAGCGCTCGCCGTCAAGTATACGGCTTAAGCACTTGAGTCTCTCTTCCGTCGATTCCCTTCCGTTGATATCCGCCTGATAGAACATCAGATCCCTTGCGGGATAGACTGCCACGCCCGGATCAAAGAAGCGGTATTCTCCCGCTATCTCCCTTGCGCGTCTTTCCGAATATGTCAAAATGAGAGGACATCCGCTGATCCCCTCTCCCAATGCATCGATCAGATGCAGCTTGTGGGAGTCCGCGCTCCCTTCCGCCATCACATGACCTCTGTCGCTCTT
>JAIKYA010000182.1 GCA_024683645.1 Lachnospiraceae bacterium | reverse complement strand
CCATGGGCGGCTCATACAACATTGCTGATCGATAAGCCGGAAGTGATACAGGTGGCGCAGAAGCATGTCATGGAGGAGTTCTGTCCTTTTTCGGGAAAGGTAACGACCCTGCATCTGTATGAGTTTTTCCCGGCAAGGCATATATTATCGGTGCGGCTGACCGCTGAGGAACCGGAGTGGCTTTATTCGGAGGAGGCATTTGCAATATATGCGGATTGTATGTATAAGCCGAACCTTGAGAAACACCGTGAGATGATGAAAAAGTATATTGAAAGTCCGGCTGTGATGATCCTGGTGAACCAAACGGATGGTGATGTATCGGCAATAATGGTTTCGGAGTTTATGGATGATGGCACAAAAATCCTTGGGATCGCAGTTGCAGAAAAATATCGCGGATGCGGGATCGGAAGGAAGATGACAAAGGAACTTCGCCGAATGTCAGCCGGTCGTTCTTTGCTGGCAGAAACAGATGGGGATGCTGTGGGATTTTATCGCAGCTGCGGGTTTAGTGTGGAAAAGATTCGGAAGCGGTACCCGGACGGCATCGCAGAGCGTTATCTCTGCAGGTTATTATAGAGGGGCGGAACGGCTGAAGAAAAAGAGAAATCCTGTTTTGAAGAGGACAGGACGAGACGTGTGAGGAGGAGATATAAGTGGGAAATAAGAGAGTTGTAGTTATGCCTTATGATGAGGCATGGGCGGATGATTTTATAAAGATACGGGATGAAATAAAAGAAGTGCTTGGGACGCTGGCAATGCGGATCGAGCATGTGGGCAGTACATCCGTGCGGGGGCTGTCTGCAAAACCGATCATAGACATCGATGTTGTGATCAGGGACAGACAGGTTTTGGAGGAAGTGATAAGCGCGCTTGCAGAAATCGGTTACCGTCACGAAGGAGATCTGGGTATTGCAGGACGGGAAGCGTTCAAATATGATGGTAAGGAACATTTGAGAAAGCATCATCTGTATGTCTGTACGCAGGACTGCGCAGAACTTAAGAGACATATCGCATTCCGGGACTATCTGCGCTCGCATCCCGAAGCCATACGGGAGTATGGCAGGATCAAGGAAGAAGGCGCAAGGCTCTATCCCGATGATATGGATAAGTACATTGAACATAAGTCACCCGTAATACAGGAGATCTATGAGAGAATGAATACTGATTTTCTGATAAGAAAAGCTGATGTAAATGATATACCGGCGCTCCGTATTCTTTATCGCCTGTTGGAGGAAGACGGAGTGCACTATCAGCCGGAACACTTTGTGATCGGTGAGAGAACGGAAGAATTCTTTCAGACTATCTTTGACAGTGATACGCAGGACATCCTGGTGGCGGATATCGACGGAGAAGCGATCGGCTTTGTACACTGCATGATCATTCCGCAGAAAAAGGTTTCCTGTTTGAAGCCGCAGACGGTTGTTTATCTGCAGGATCTGTGTGTGCGGGAAGATATGCGCAATAAGGGGATTGGAAGTGTGATCATGCGCGCGGCTAAGGATTACGGAAAAGAAAAGGGCGCCGACTTCATACGTACGCAGGTTTTTCCCGGAAATGTCGGCGGAATGTGCTTCTATGAAAGAAACGGTTTCTGTGAGATGATGAAGACAATAGAGTGCCAGTCATTGGACTGAGGACAGGGTGAGGACGCGGGGACGGTCCTGTTGTCCTCAGATAACGGCAGAGTGAGGACAGGGGGGCGGTCCTGTTGTCCTCAGATAGCAGGCGGAAAATGAGGACGGGAGAACCGTCCCCGCGTCCTCATTAGGGGGAAGAGATGGACAGACCTGATTTTGACAGTATAAAAACATATGAAGAATTCAGTAAATACTATTGGTACAGGGATGAACTGATCGCGATCTGTAAGGCGCACGGATTATATGCACCCAGCGGAAAGATCGAACTGAATAAGGTGATCGAGGCCTATTTTAATGGGGAAAAGATCCTGCCGGAAAAAAAGAAAACGAGCAGGAAGGCAAAGTTTCAGGGAGAGCTGACTTTGGAGACCGGACTGATCGAATGTGGATTTACTTTCGGACCGAAGTTTCGTGATTTCTTCATAAAGCAGACAGGCGTGGAGAAATTCAAATTCAATGTCGATATGGTTGCTACCGCCAAAGCAGTAAAAGAAAACGGCGATGAGAGTTTTACCCTGGGAGACCTGCTGGATATCTATTACGGGAAAAAGACTTATGCGGTCTATGATAAGTCGGCACTTCAGTGGAATCAATTTATGCATGACTTTTGTGAGGATGAGGCGACGAAGAAGTATCGCGATAGACGAAAAGCTGCAGCGGCTCTTTGGAAG
>JAIKYA010000080.1 GCA_024683645.1 Lachnospiraceae bacterium | reverse complement strand
TGTCGTAAAAGCTTAAGTTAACGACCTTGCCATCCTTTGAAAGCACCTGGGGATCGTTTTTATCAACGATGCCTTCCATGGTAGCCAGGGTGGTAGCTGCCGGCTCGCTGGTCATATTCTCTTCGGAGAGGATCTGCAGTTTGGAAACATTGTCCTGTACGATATCGCCGTCCTTGTTCACCTGCCAGCCCATAACGTTATATCCGTTTGAACTCATTGCCAGGTTACCTACAGCGTCTACGTAGAAAGAACCGTCACGGGTAAACTTGTTGCCGTTACCGCCGTTGACCACGAAGAAAGCATCACCGGAGATACGCAGATCAAATGCATTGCCCGTATTCTGTGATGAACCCTGCGTTGCTATCTGTGTGGAGATGGCAGCCGAAGAAACACCGAGACCTATCTGCTTTGCGTTGATACCGGCACGTCCGGTAGCAGCATTGGGGCCTGATGCCTTCTGGGTCGTCTGATACATTAATTCGGAAAAAGTAATGGACTGTGACTTGAACGCAACCGTGTTAACGTTTGCGATGTTATTACCTATAACGTCCATTTTGATCTGGTGTGTCTTTAACCCCGAAACGCCGGAGTAGAGTGATCTCATCATAATAGATGCCCTCCTTGTATTCTGGTATATGAGGAGGGCTTAGATCCTTCTTTCAGTTCCTCTTCCCTGAGAAACCATCCTCTTTGATTTACTTATTATCTTTATCGGCCGCAGGGCCGGATTACTTTAGCCTTCGACTACCGGTTCTCCGCTGTCTTCAGTCTTTGACTCTTCTTCAGCTGTATTTTCTTTCTCTTCCCTTGCTTTTCTCTCATCGATCAGTTCGGAGAGTTTCCTCAGATATTCGGCCATGGTATCCATCTCATCACCGTTTAGGAAATTCCTCTCATAGTCACTTAAGGTACTTAAGATCTCGCTGATCGCGAATATATCTTCCTTATCATCTTCCGTGATCTGGCTTACTTCAGGCAGCTTGTTCATAAGCTCGTGAATGGTACTTATCTTCTTGTCCGCTGCCATATATTCTTCGCTTATGATGGTATCCAGATCATCGATGGAATAAGGATTTCCGTCAATATAGAGGAAAGCCTTGTTTCCTTCGTAACCGACTCTTTCGACCATACCGTCGATATAATTGGTATTTCCGACAGCATCAGTCACCTTCATGATGACATTCTTACCGACAAGACTGTTGGCCTGTACACCGCCCATGGCATCAGCTATCTCCTGCACGGAAGAAGTCTGCGTAAACTGTGCATACTGGCTTACCCATTCGGTATTTGAAGTAGGCTGCAGCGGATCCTGATTCTGCATCTCCGCAACCAGAAGCTGAAGGAAAGATTCGGAATCTATCTTCCCGCCGCCCTTGGTTTCCTGTGAATTTTTTAAAGACGTGCTTGACGCGGATTCCGTAAAAGCACCGTCTGCAAAATTTGCCATCAAACCCGTTACTGCCATATCCTTACCTCCTTAAACCCTGTAATTCATACGGTTTCCGTCAGATCTCATCATATCTACCGTCACTTCTTCCGCTTCATCAAGATCCTCGGGTGCGTCCTCTCCGAAAGCTCCCAGGTCTATACTTCTTGTAGCTTTTCTGAGTCTTTCTCTTTCGGAATCTTCCGCATCGTTTCTGTCATTGCCCTGCTCGAGGTTTTCCTCGAAACCGTGGCTTGCCACTGACACTTCCACGGCTTCAACTTTCACTCCCTGCTGCTCAAGGTTTTCCTTAAACACAGCTACCTGAGCTTCTATCGCTTCTCTTACGGCTTCGTTCTGTACCGTAAACTGCGCGGTAAGACCTCCGCCGTTATTTGTAATATTAACGGACACATTACCGAGGCTTGCGGGATGGAGCACCATCTCCAGGCCGCCCATATCCAGCTTAACCTGCGCCTTCATGTGATCCAGTATCTGCTCCACTACTTCAGCGGTATTGCTGCCGTATTCTTTCAGTCCCTCATCAGCCTTCAGCACATCCTCGGGCCTTACTTCCATATCACCGGTCACTTCTATACGTGTAAAGCTCAGGTCCTCACGATGGTCACTGTCCTGTCTTATGCTGCGTCTGTCCGCTGATGTATCCTTACTGTCATCGCCGCCATTCAGCGAAGCATCACCTTTTCCGCTATCATCAACTGCTGCGGTATTCTCGATCTTCATATCGCCGGCCTGTACAACCGTCTCAGTTTCTGCTGTCTCCATCCCGGACATATCAGTCTTAAGCGCAGCATCTGCATCGGCATCATTAAACTGCGCAACAGTCTTTACCAGGCTGTCTTCGAATACCTTTGAAACGACCTCGTCCGTAACGGCTGTCATATCATCGAGCAGCTCACGCATCTGTACCGCCGCTTCATTTATATCAGCAGCCAGAGCCATCAGATCGGCATCGGCCGCCAGGCTTATCATATCGCCGCCACCCTTTACATCGGCGACAAGTATGTTGATATTCTCGCTGACCATCAGATCTTCGGCTCCGATACCCATATCCTCAAGAAAACCTGCAAGCTCCCCGGGAGTGATACCCAGAAGCGAAGCTATATCAAGGATCATCTTCTCTGCGATCTTCGAGATCTCAGTCGTGTCAAACGAAAGCTCTTCCTTATCTGTCTCAGATACTGTCCTGTCTGTTCCGCCGGCATTTGCCGAAGTCTTAACATCGGAAGTATCCCTGACGTCTGCAGAACTGTCAGTTCCCGTTTTTCTGTTTATATCCTGTTTTACCTTTGAATCATCGGCAGTCTGACCAGCTGCCCCAGAGTCCTTTCCGCCTGCACCGGTTCCATCCGTCCTTTTTACCTTAGTGCTTTCATCAGCTTTGGATACCGTATCCTTTGCACTTTCAAATGCCTGCTTGAAATCACTGCCGGTATCCTGCCTGACATTCTGCACTGCGGGAGCGATATTCTGCATCTGCATCATATCAAGCCCGCCTATCGGTGCTTTTATCATGGCCGCTCCTCCTCGTAAATTGTGTGGTACTATACTCAATTATTTTATCGGCAAGCAATGACGGAGACTTTACATTTTTATTTTTCAGGTTCCATTATCCTGGTAACCTGAGCAGCTATGGTCGGATCCATAGCCTGCAGTATGGCGCCGCGCTGTGCACTGTTCATCGACCAAAGTATCTCGCCGACCAGATCAAGGGAATTGCCCATCGTATCAAATATCTTTGCCGCTGCCGCCGGTTCCATAGCAGCATATCCGGCCGCATAATCGCTCATCTTACCTGCAACCGCCTGTGACGTCACAACTTGCTGGTACAGCGCCTCCGCAGTCGCAGGATCCATCTCTTCATAATACTTTCTGTATTCATCAGGTCCCGGCCCGTTGGTAGCATAGACCACTTCCTGATAAAATTCATTTTTGATCCGCTGGAACTCAACCTGCTGTTTCTCAAAAGTCTGCAGACGCAGGACCTCTTCTTTTAAGAGTTCCAGATCATTGACATAGGAAGCGTTGGCCGTCTGCGCGCTCGTAAGCTCCAGTTCCAGCGCCCTTATCTTGTCAACAGCTTCAGAAAGTGAAGTATAGCCGTAATAAGCTTCGAGATCATCGGTCTCTGTAGTGGGATCGCCCGGCAGTATCTTATTGAGCACAGGTACATCCTTCAGCACAGGCTTTAACACACCGCTGCCGAAACCTCCGACATCCAGTTTTATGAGTACGATGATGATCGCTATCCAGATAAGCACGATAAAAAGAGTGACAATGAACATGGAAAGGCCGCCGCCCGGTGTCTCATCATCCAGTTCAGCTTCCTGATCAGCCAGTTCCTTTGCACGCTTCTTTACTTCCAGCTTCTGTTTCTTTTCGTCAGCCTTCAGTTTTTTCTTTTCTTCGGCGAGTTTCTTTTTCTCGGCTTTTAAATCCTTATCGTCAGCCATTCTCCGCTCCTTTATCCGGTGACCGGCTTATTCCTCCGGCTCCCGCGTACCGTATACATAGCTTGTAAGCTCGTCTATTTCCTTTACTTCCGCGGCATTCACTTCCGCAACAAAACGTTCAAAAGCTTTTTCGCGCATCTTCTCATGTATCTTGCGTTCCTGGATGGCTTCCTGCATCCTTACACGTGCGGCTTCCAGATTTTTCTCGGCCACCCTTACCTTTACGCGCTGCTTTTTTATTTCTTCTTCGGCATATTCCACACTGCGCTCATTCTCTTTTATCTTCAGTACATCGATGACCGAAAGCCTCAGTGCCTTCCCCTCTTCTTCAAGTGCACCAAGCTTTGCAAGAAGGCCGTCAAGTATCTCCAGCTCTTCATTCAGCTGTCTCTGCCTTACGGCGAAGTTGTTCTTTTCCTGTTCCTCAAGCTTTTCCTTGAGTTCAAGGATATTCTGCATCCGGTATACAAATCTCGCCATCGCATTTCCCCGTGTTTATGGCTTAACTTTTATTTGAACAGAGCTTCCAGCCTGCTTACACTGTCTTCAAATTCAACCTTTTCATCCACATCCTGGCAGAGGAAATCATTTACGGCATCTATCTTTGATATCGCATAATCGATCTTTGAATTTGAGCCCTTTTTATATGCCCCTATATTTATCAGGTCTTCGGCCTCATCATAAGTCGCCATGACACTCTTTAGCTTGGTAGCTGCGGCTCTGTGTTCCTTTGAAGTGACCATCGTCATGCATCTCGATATCGAGAGCATCACATCGATCGCAGGATAATGTCCTTTAGCCCCGAGCCTTCTGGACAGCATTATATGTCCGTCCAGTATTCCTCTTGCGGTATCCGTTATGGGCTCGTTGAAATCATCACCGTCCACCAGCACCGCGTAGAGCCCGGTGATCGAACCTTTGTCATTCTTACCCGCGCGCTCAAGAAGCTTAGGCATTTCGGAATAAACACTGGGCGGATATCCTCTGGTAACGGGAGGTTCCCCGGTAGCAAGCCCTATCTCTCTCTGTGCCATTGAAAATCTGGTAAGGTTATCCATCATCAGCAGCACATCACAGCCCTTGTTTCTGAAATACTCGGCTATCGCCGTTGCTGTCTGCGCGGCTTTCTTACGTTCAAGAGCAGGTTTGTCGGAAGTGGCGCATACCACCACCGACCTCTTCATTCCCTCTTCGCCGAGGTCTCTTTCTATAAATTCCCGCACCTCACGTCCGCGCTCGCCTATCAGTGCTATCACGTTTATCTGTGCTCTTGTGTTCCTTGCGAACATTCCCATCAGCGTGGATTTCCCTACGCCCGATCCCGCAAAGATACCTATCCTCTGTCCTTTTCCGACGGTGATCAGACCGTCCACTGCCTTTACCCCGAGAGGCAGTGCTTCGTCTATTATGGTCCTTGTCATGGCATCCGGACTTTTGGCATCCATGGGATACCAGGTCTCGCCGCTTGGTGTAAAATCACTGATCGGTCTTCCCAGGCCGTCAAGTACCTGACCTATAAGGAAATCGCCGACCTGAACGGACAGCGGTTTTTCCATGTTCTCAACTATGCAGCCGGCGCCTATGCCTTCAGTGTTCTCGTAAGGCATCAGCAGGGTCATGTTATTCTTAAAGCCGACAACCTCGGACATTATCACATTCCCGTCAGCCGTCGTGATCCTGCACATGTCGCCCATACGTGCATCGGGGCCGGCGCTCTCCAGCGTAAGGCCAACCACGTTGACTATCTTCCCGAGCTTACGATAATACAGTTTTTCCGCCGCAGCGTCGTATTTGTCAAGATCCATGATCGATTCCTTATCAAGCAATCAGTTATAACTCAGTATACGCAGTTCGGCCGCCAATTGTTTCAGCTGGGTTCCGAGTGAACAGTCCCATATACCGCCTTCACTCTCTATCATACAGCCGCCGGCAGTCAGCGTGGCATCTTCGACTATCTCGATATTTTCAGGCAGTATGCCTGTTCCCTTGCACAATTCCTCCTTGGATGATCTCACATACTGATAATCATCCGCCGTCACGTGTATTATATAATCGCGGCCGCTCTCGCTGCCTGTAAGAGCACGGTTTAACAGATACATCACTGTTTCTTTTTCGTTCTCGAGCCTGGCGCCGCATACTCTTTCGAATACGCCTGCAAGTTTATCTACCAGGAGGGGTTCCAGTTCCGCTGTCTTTTTCTGATACTCCGCCTCCAGCTCCTCTTCCTTTTTTTTCAAGGCATCTTCTTTCTGCCTGTATTCTGCCTCCGCAGCCGCACGTGCATCGGCAAGTCCCTGCTCATAACCTTCCGAGCGTCCGTCTTCCGCAGCCCTGTTCTTTATCTCCTGCGCTTCCTGTTCTGCACATTCGACTATCTCGCGAGCCCTTTCGTTTGCTTCTTTCATTGCAGCAGCATAAGCGGCACCATTCAAAGGATCCTCATTTTTTATGATTCCGCCCGCAACAAAGCCCTCGTCACCGCCATCTCCGTCACTGACAAGTGCTTCTACTGTTTCAGGATCAAGTCCGTCCGAAAAGCTTTCCTCTATAGCCTGCGCAGGCTCTTCCTTTATCTGCCTCGTAAGCTCTTCGATCCTCCGGGCTACAAATTCATTATTGTCGATGGTAAGTTTGTTTCCCGCGGCAAGGCTGATATAGCCGCCTTTGACCAGATTACTAGACAATTATCTCGTCACCTCCGCCTCTGGAAATGACTATCTCACCGGCATCCTCCAGCTTGCGGATGATGTTTACTATCTTCTGCTGTGCTTCCTCCACGTCCTTCATACGCACGGGGCCCATGAATTCCATGTCTTCTTTTATCATCTCTGCCAGTCGTTTAGATAGATTGTTGAAAATAACATTCTGAACTTCTTCATTGGAGCCCTTGAGAGCAAGACCCAGTTCGGAGTTGTCAACATCACGCAGCACACGCTGTATCGCACGATCGTCCAAAAGCAGCACATCCTCGAATACGAACATCTTTTTCCTGATCTCGTCTGCAAGTCCGGGATCCTCTATCTCCAGTATCTCCATGATGTGCTTTTCCGTACCGCGGTCGGTAGTGTTCAATATCTCCACCACCTGATCCACGCCGCCGATGATCGTATAATCCTGATTCACAAGGTTTGCCAGCTTTGATTCCAATACTCTTTCCACTTCCTGGATGACATCCGGGCTGGTCCTGTCCATTGTGGCTATACGTCTCGCCACGTCTGCCTGGCTTTCCTGCGGCAGGGCAGAAAGTATCAGCGCGGCCTGGCTGGCCGACAGATACGAAAGTATAAGTGCTATGGTCTGGGGATGCTCATCCTGTATGAAGGAGAGCAGCTGTGATGCGTCTGTTTTTCTGACGAATTCAAAAGGCTTCACCTGCAGCGATGCGGTGAGCTTTCCGATGACATCCAGCGCCTTGTCGGCACCGAGTGCCTTTTCCAGCAATTCTTTAGCATAGCCTATACCGCCTTCGGCGATATATTGCTGTGCGAGACATATCTCATAGAATTCATTGATAACGTCTTCTTTAACCTGGGGGGAAACGCTTCGTGTATTGGCTATCTCAAGGGTGAGATCCTCTATCTCCTCCTCTTTCAGATGCTTAAATACCGAAGAACTCATCTCCGGTCCCAGTGCTATGAGTAACACTGCAGCTTTCTGCAGGCCCGATAAAGAATTATCATTTGACGCCATCAGTCCCAATCCTCATTAAGCCAGTTGCGGAGCAGGTTTGCCGCCGCATCCGGATTATCTTCCACAAATTTTTCAACAATCTTTCTTGCCTCGGATTTATCCTCGACACCTATGTCCGCCATCTCCTCAACCGGAGTTGATACAAGTATATCGTCTATGGAAATCTCCGGCTCCGGTACTTCCGTCTTTGCCTGGTGCATGCTCCTGAGTATGACGAAGAGCAGCAGTCCCATGATCAGGATGATCAATAAGATCTGGAGCACATCCGTAAGTCCTATGTTAAGACCTTCATGATCCACAAAGAAAGGTTCCTCATAGGACACGACCGTGATCCTGCTGACAGGAACACCCGTGGCATTGGATACCATACCGACTATATCCGAATCCACCTCAAGCTTGGTCTTTATATCATTATTTCTCTTGTACTGTTCCCAGGTAATACCGTCCAGCAGGCCGTCTTCCTTAACGTCATCCTCACGTATAACATTGTAGGTCACAAGAGATACGGCAACGGAAGAATTATCATATTCTATTGCTCCGACAGGAAGTTCTTCGTCCCTGATATATTCGTCGGGAAGGAAGTCTTCACTGGTCTCGTTAACAAGAGTCGAATCGCTCTGGTTGTTCTCATACATATACCCCGTCTCCACATTGGAGTCGGTTCCCGGAACACCACTGACTGAACCCGTGGATTCGGAATGATAGGTATCGCGGCTTGCCAGCACACCGTCTTTTTCTTCTTCAGTATTTGAATAGGTGTGCGTGGTCTCCCTGAGTTTCTTCTGGTTTATCAGCACATTGGCAGCAACCTCGATCGAAGAAAACTGCTGTGTGGCTGCCAGCACCTTCTTGACCTCGTTTCTCATGTTCTGGGCCACTTTATCGGAAACATCAAGAGCTGAACTTACATTGCCGATACCGTCATTGCTCTCTGCACCGGAATAAAGAAGCGTACCTTCAGTATCCATAATGGTTATGTGATCGGTGGTGTCATTGCCGAGGGCTGTGGCTATGAGCCTGGCCATGGCTGCGGCTTTGTCTGCCGTGCACACATCAGAAAGATCCAGCATTACGGAAGCGGACGATTCCTTGTTCTGCGCGATCAGCGTACCGTTCTCTTCCGGAAGATGCAGCTGTACGGTCGCATCATTAACAAAGCTCTGGTATTCGAGTGTCTGCTCCAGAGTATCCTGAAGATAGACTATATATTTTTTCTGTGTATCGGACTCTGTGGTAAAGAAGCCGCCATTGGTCACGTTATCGATGGTAAAAGCATCGGTCGATATACTGTTGGAGCCGAGAAGAAGGACTGCCTTTGTGTAATCCTTGCGGTTGATCTTGATGATCATGCCGTCCTCGGATGTCTGGTAAGCTATTTCATCACCTGTAAGCAGCTCCATAACATCGTTGGCTTCCGTAGCATTCTTCGCTGTATAGATCGTAACATATTCCGGCCTGGTCATGGCAAAGATAAGAATGCCGAAGGCAACCAGTACCACCAGCGTAAGCACTATTATGGTCGTCTTCTGACGTTTGGAAAACTTTTCCCACCAGTCTACGATTTTTCCGGGCAGGCTCCTAAGCCACGCCAAGAGTTTGTCAACCATGTCTTCTTCCTTTCCTAACTACTTTTCCAAGCTCCCGGATTGCTTCGTGCTTCGCACTCCCGCGATCTCGGGTGTGTATCCCACCAATTTCCAAGCTCCCGGATCGCTTCGTGCTTCGCACTCCCGCAATCCTCCAACGTATATTCGGAATCCGCTGCAGCCTGCGCTTCGCTTGGCTTTGCTGCTTCCTCATATACGTTGCACGTCTAAATCTCGTCTTCCGAATCCGGACAAACAAGTTTGTACGGATTCGTCATCCTCGATTTATCCGCAGCTTATCGCTTATATCTGCATCTGCATGATTTGTCTGTATGCTTCCATTGCGGCGTTTTTGACGGCCACGGTGTACTGCAGTGCCGTCGATGCTTTCTGTATCGCGACACCGAGATCATGTGCGTTATCCGTCTCGCCCAAAGCAAATTTCACCTCTTCGTTTTCCATATCAGAGAGGTATCCGTTAGTCTTGTTTATGTTATTGATCGCCGAATCCAAAAGTGATCCGAACAGGTCCTCGTCTTTTTCTTTATTTCTGAAAGTGCTTATATCGGGTCTTATCGCGCCCCTCACGGCTCTGTTCGTCATCAGATGGGGTTCATATGTAGGTGCTACCTGCATTTAAATCCCTCCTTTCAGCCTTTGTTTGCCAGCCCCAGACCCGTGGAGGTCATCGACTTGCTCGCATTGAAAACCGTAGCATTTGCTTCATATGCACGGTTGGCATCTATCAGGTTTGTCATTTCGGTTATGGTGTTCACATTCGGATAGGTTACATATCCGTTTTCATCGGCGTCCGGATGTGAGGGATCATAGACCATGTTCATCTGCGTTTCGTTATCCTCGCTTATCTTGGGGATCTTTACGCCGTAACCGATCATATCCTCGTTTACTACTCTTCTGCCGTTATGCAGCTGTGCCGTACCGCTTCCGACTATATCGGATAGCACGTGGCCGAAGCTTCTTCTGTCCTGCTCGGTATCCTGCGTTTCAAACGTCACCACTTTTCTGCGGTAAGGCGTGCCATCTGCAGTTCTCGTGGTATTGGTGTTTGCTATATTTTCAGCTATGGTGTCCATACGGTAGCGTTCTGCCGTAAGGCCTGTAGCGGTTATGTCAAAAGCATGAAACATTCCCATATCCTATGCCCTCCCTTCTTACGATGCGGAGCCCATGGCGGTACGCAGATTGGCGAACTCCGCCTGCATACCGCTGATCAGTCCGTTGTATCTTAACTGGTTTTCTGCCAGATAAACGTTTTCGGTATCAATATCGACATTGTTTCCGTCAAGTCTGTAGGAAAAGTCAAAAGCTTCCGTGTACACTCTCGGCTCGATCCTGTTCATATTGAGATGGTAAACCTTTGCATCCATGGTATCATACTCGACTTTATTGAGAACTCTGGTCAGCTGATCCTCGAATGCAACATCCTGCCGCTTATACCCCGGGGTATCTACATTGGCTATATTATTGGTTATAGCTTCATGTTTCAGCCACGCGGCATCGGCTGTCTTATCCAGCAGGTTAATATAGCCGAACGCATTTGTATTTATCATTTCATACCTCCTTTTCGGAAGGCTTGATTACATAAGTACTTTACATAACATCCTTAAAATACATAAAACAAGAAAGCCTTCCTTTATGAAGCTTCCCTGCTGATGTATTTCATCCATGTGTTATTATATTATTTATCGGAGAATAATACAAGGATTTTTAGATAAATTTATATCTTCTTGAGCTCTTCAAGTATAAGTTCATTGGTAACCAGAACGCGGGTGCCTTTGACCCCTGCAGAATGGGTTTTGATCACTCCCGCACTCTCAAGTTTACGTATCGCATTAACGGCAACGGACCTGGTCACGCCGGATTCCTCGGCTATCTGTCCCGCTACCACCAGCCGTTCCTCCATGCCCGCACCTTTAAGCAGGCATTTTACCGCCAGCTTCTCTGAGGCTGTCAGAGATTCCAGTGCTGAACGTACACCGCTTGCCATATGTTCTTCCGTGTTCTGCTCCGTGTCCATGCTCCTCATCATCTCGAGACCGACTACAGTCGCAGCATATTCGCAGAGTATCACATCATCGATATCATACCAGCCGTTGTTTTTGTAAAAGAAAAGTGTCCCCAGTCGCTCGCCGTTCATAAATATAGGGACCGCGCAGGCATGATAGCGTTCGCTGCCTTCCGCTTTTTCTTTTGAAAAGCCCAGGGTCAGCAGATTCAGGTTATCCTGGGTCGAAAGTATCCTCATGAAACGGCCGTTTAAGCCCTCATCTATAAATTCACCCGTCGTATGTGTAACGAGTTCATTGATCACAGCTGTATTTTTATCTATGCCCACACCGAGCAGTTTCCCGCGAAAACTGATGACCAGCACATTGGACTTAAGGATATCCGAGCATACGCCGCAGATATCTGAAAAAGCAACCTTCGTCGCACTGTTATTATGCAATAACTGCCCTATTTTTCTGGTCCTGTCCAGCAGGGTAACATCACTCATTATTCGTCCTCATTATCATCTGTAACAAAGCCGCAGTTTTCATCGGCACATACAAGCTTACGGCCTTTTTTGAGCATCAGGCCTCCGCAGCGCTCGCATTTCGTTTTCACCGGCTTGTTCCACACCATGAAATCACATTCCGGTATATCTATACAGCCATAGTATCTTCTGCCCTTTTTGGTCATGCGCGCTACTATATCCTTGCCGCACTTGGGGCACATCACGCCGGTCGTCTCATAGTAAGGTTTGGTATTCCTGCATTCAGGGAAACCGGGACAGGCAAGGAACTTGCCGTGAGGTCCGTATTTAATGACCATCATGCGGCCGCAGTTCTCACACCGAACATCGGACTCTTCATCCTTTATCTCTATGTTTTCCATCTCGGCCTCAGCCTTTTTTACGGCCTCATCCAGATCCGGATAGAAATTCTCTATAACCGTCTTCCAGTTGGTCTTTCCTTCGCCGACGCTGTCGAGCAACCCTTCCATGGTTGCCGTAAAGTTTACGTCCACTATAGCCGGAAACTCTTCTTTCATTACGCGGTTCACTACCTCACCAAGTTCGGATACGTAGAGGTTCTTATTCTCTTTTACAACATAGTGTCTTGCTATGATCGTAGTGATCGTAGGCGCATAGGTTGAGGGACGTCCGATCCCGAGTTCCTCAAGAGCTCTTACCAGACTGGCTTCGGTAAAGTGTGCAGGAGGCTGGGTAAAGTGCTGTTTCTTCTCGACCTCTTCCACGTCAAGCTTTGACTTCTCATCTATATTCTTAAGAAGGAAGCTGTTCTCTGCCTTCTCATCTTCATCATCAGTATACACTTTCATAAAGCCGTCAAACTTTATCTCGGAAGCACTGGCCCTGAACTCTGCCCCGCCTGCGTCAAGCTTGATCGAAAGTGTATCGTATACTGCATTCGACATACGGCTTGCCGCAAATCTCTTCCATATCAGCTGATACAGCCTGTACTGGTCCCTGGGAAGCTTGGCCTTCACCATCTCCGGGAGCAGGCTTATGTCTGTGGGACGTATTGCTTCATGCGCGTCCTGGATTTTCTTATCGTCTTTTTTTGCAGCCGTGCCTTCGGCAAGATACTCGCTGCCGTAGTGGCTTCCTATATACTCTGCAGCTGCAGCCTGCGCCTCGTCCGATATTCTGGTGGAATCGGTTCTTAAATATGAGATGTAACCATCTTCATACAGGCTCTGTGCAGTCCTCATGCTTTTCTGGGTTGAGAAATTCAGCACCTTTGAAGCTTCCTGCTGCATGGTCGATGTGGTGAACGGCAGCGGCGCCTTTCTGCTACGCTCCGATCTTTTGATTTCTTTAACTTTAAGGCCTGTCTTTTTTACAAGCTTCTCTATACGTTCAGCTTCAGCTTTAGTATCTATGCTCTTCTTACCGTCTTCATCGGCAAAAAAAGAAGCGGTGAACGTCTTCTTTCCGTTTCCGGAATGGCATTTGGCTTCTACACTCCAATACTCCTTAGGTATGAATGCCGCGATCTCATCTTCCCTGTCGCAGATGATACGGAGAGCGACGCTCTGAACCCGTCCTGCCGAAAGTCCTCTCTTTATCTTGCCCCAGAGCAGCGGGGATATACGATAGCCCACAACTCTGTCAAGGATACGCCTTGCCTGCTGGGCATCCACCAGGTCCATATCTATCTCGCGCGGATTCTTTAAAGACTCCTTTACTGCAGACTTGGTTATCTCGTTAAAGGTTATGCGGTGTACTTTTTTATCGGCAAGCTTCAGGCCCTCAAACAGATGCCAGCTTATCGCTTCCCCCTCGCGATCGGGGTCGGTTGCGAGATAAACATTATCTGCCTTCTTTACTTCCTTGCGAAGCTTGGCCAATACATCTCCTTTGCCTCTTATCGTTATATATTTAGGTTCAAAATCATGTTCTACATCTATCCCCAGCGACGACTTGGGCAGATCCCTTACATGCCCGTTGCTTGCCAGCACTTCATAATTTGTCCCCAAAAACTTCTTAATGGTCTTTACCTTTGCAGGCGACTCCACAATTACCAGATTCTTTGCCATTTCACTACTCTTGCGGTTTAACCCGCAGCCTTCCCTTCTTTTGTTGTGTACGCATTTCTTCATAACTTAAACAATTGCGCGTGAGATTCACTCACGCGCAATAGCATACAACATAATATTTTTTTTTGCAAGGTAAATCTTTTCGGACATAGGGGACGCTCCTTTTGTCTTATTTTTTCATTCTTTCAATCCGATTCTTTGTGATCCCTGACAATCTGCTTAATTGCCTTACCGAAATCCCTGCAGTTATCTGCCTTTTCACCCATGAAGGAAGTTTTTCTTTTTCCTCCGGCATATTGTCATTTTGGATTATTTTAAGTGCTTCTTTATCACTCAGCCTATGACGACCGTGATCATTTCTCCAAACCTCATCTTCATCATTTTTCTGCATGTAATCCTTCAGGTTGTCCCCAAGTATCCCAACTATATAAGCCATATCAGTTATACAGGCTTTTCCATAGCAGTATTCCAAAGCACTGCTCCATTTATACTCCTGCGGCAGCTTGCATATTCCGGCTTTTATCGGGTTCTGTAATATATAACGCCACACATGTAAAAGATATTGCTCATCCTCAACCGGTTCACTTCTGTATCTGTTCTGAAAAAGATGCCCGCAACGGTCATACTTTTTATTATACCAAAATACATACGCATCTCCTATGCGCCGAAAAACAATTCCCAACGGTTCTTGCCCGATCTTGATAAGCAGATGAAAGTGATTATCCATCAGGCAAAACGCATATACTTCATACCCAGAAATAATTTTGTAACGATTAATTGTATCAATAAGGTATTGATGATCTTCATCGTCAAAAAAAATCTGTCGCTTATTAACTCCGCGAAACATTACATGATAAACATTTGTACAGCTTAATACTCTGGCTCTCCGGGGCATAATACCTCCTTTCTATTCATATATGTCGTATAAAGGAATATGGATGAATTATCCCTGATATACCGTCTTAGAAAATGACGATATGACCTTCCTTGCTTCTATAATCTATTATAAAAATCCCCCTCTGTCAACGGGAAAAAATAATAAGACAAAAGGAACGTCCCCTTTGTCCCGGAATTTCCATAAAGTAAAAAATTGCGCGTGAGATTCACTCACGCGCAATAGCATACAACATAATAATTCTTTTTTCAAGTAGAATTATTCTTCGTAAACGAGATTCCCAGAGCCACTCCCCCATGATGCAGGTGTAAAGGTAATCGTAGTACCACTTGAAGGAGAACATGAACCATTATCAAATGACACACTTGTTACATTTTTATCAAATGTTACAGTAGTTGTTCCTTCAAACTGGAACCATATCTTATTAGCTCCCGGATCCTGACCGGTTAATTTAAATGTACCTTCTGAAACAGTATAGCTGATTTCAGCAGAATCACCACCCTCGTCGTCTCCTTCGTCGCTTTCAGTTATCTCTAGATCTGAATTTGTTCCACCATCGTCTGCAACAAGTTCGAAGAATTTATTACTCTGTTCATTAGTGAAGCAAGAATCCTTTGTATCGCCGATGTTAATAACATTTACAGGGTAAAAAAAGGCCTTAAACGTAAGATCCCTGTTGGGTGTCTCCCAGAACAAAGTACACTTGGCATATACCAACACTTCATAGTCTGTAAAGAACTTGGCATATTTATTATTTTCTTTACCATTAGCATTATTAAACATTCCTGTCTGCAGGACAACCGTATTGATATCAGCTGTTCTGTAAACAATGGATCCATTAACTGAAGAAGTCTGATCGGTAAGATCTTTACCATCATTTGCATTTACCTGAAAATGAAATCCCCCAAAATCCTTTTGTGAGATTTTAAATCCCGTATTCTTATCCAGTGTCTCTGTCTGGAGAACTTTGTCACCAACACAGATATCGATCTGACATTTATTTGCATCCTCTGCACTTATTCCCCTCAAAGGGATAAAAGTTGTAGCAGAATCACTCTTTACAGCATTGCTGTATAATAACTGTTGTCCTCCACCTATTACTTCCGGCTTCTCAGAATATATGGAAAGCACAAAAGTCTCCGGTGGCTTACCATCTACTGCCTTGGCAGTAAATTTGAGATCATATGTACCGGTGGTGGGAGGAATTCTCGTATTATTTCCGTTTAATGTGTCTGTAGGCGTGAGCTTAAACGTTGACATATCAAGATCATAATACTGTTGAAATTCGGTCAGTTTAGACGCATCGGTCAGTTCAACCTTCTGCCATTCCTTATCATAAGGTATCATAGTCGAAAGCTCATACGTATGATAACGCAAAACACTCAGGCTTTTCTCTCCGCCGCTGCCTCCCAGGCTTTCAAGATCCACCTTAGGCGTACCTATCTCATTTCTGTTGTATATATCTTTTGATACCTGATAGCTGTAATTATCTCCCTGCATTTCCATCTGAAGTTCGACAACACTATTTTTATTATATAGATCTTTTTTCAGCTTAATATCTTTGACATAATCTGCCATAGGATAGGAATTTCCTTTAGGATCCGTTATCCATAAAGTTCCGTAATTTTTCTTTGGCTTATCATTCCTTAACTCTATGGTATAAGTTACCTTTCCTAGAGCTTCATTGTCCGGATCCTTCCAGTTCGATATAACTATTTTATCAGGTTTGGAAGTTGAAGCATCAGGCCATGTAATCGTTGCCGATGTCGTAACGTCGATACTGTCGGTAGCATCAATCATAAGGTTCTCCAACATTTGGACAACCTGAGAAGCTTCCTCCTGAAGATGGACTTCTATAGATCCGTTTGTATAAATCTTAAGATTGCTGGAAAGTATCATTGCTATCTCTCCCAGAACAATAGCCATAACACCCATTGCCACCAGCATTTCGACCAAAGTAAAACCTTTTCTTCGATTTTTCATATCTACCTCCTTTTAGGCTTTACCTGAGATATCTAATCTCACTTTTACCTGTCACACCATATACAACAATTTCCGCACATCTTCTGTTCTTGCGATCAGCTACTGTAAATCTGACACCGTCGACAGTCCCGACTCCTCCATCGGTGTGGAATCGTATACTTGAACTACCATTTTCGCCCTCAATCGGTACTGCTCCCACATTATCAAGACTCAAGTCAGTAGTAAACATGATGTTTCCGCTGCTGATCAGTTCACCACTTTCGCTTCCCACACCGGCATACACTTTCCCGTCTCCGTAGTGGAGATGCAAAGTTCCTGCTGTCTCCCCCTTCGCCATAGACTGGTTTCTGGCTTGAGCTACAATTTTCTGCAGTTTATTTGCTGTCTTTTCAACATTAGCTCTGGTGATCATGTTTACAGACAAACCGCTCAATCCTACCAAAACAGCCGAAAGCGCTAAAACTATCACAATTTCCAACAAGGTAAAACCCTTTTCCGCTTTCCTCATAGACACCTCCCTATTCCTTATACCAGTTAGAGTAATATATCTCAGAGCTGTCGGGTTTAACTCCTCCGCCCGTAGCGATCGATAGTATCTTGGACACATTTGATTCAGCCTTCGGTGTTATAAGATTACCTACCGGAATAATATTCTTATCCGTATCTTTTAAATAATAGTATTCTATTTTCTCTGTTCCAAAAGTATCAGTGGCAAAAACAACGGCATTATCTTTTACATTGTCAAAGTAATCATCATTGTCTGCAGTGCCGCCAAATGTTTTATACGACGTAGCGTACGCTGCCTTAACATTGCTACTATTCATATAATCCATACCCGGACGATACAGAATATTCTTCGCTGCCTCATACCCTTCTTCAGTCATATGCTGCATAAATGTAGGTACCCCTGAAATATCCAAGGTAATCTTGTCCTTGGCTGTACTTATAAAGGTAGAATTGGAACAGTCACCTCTTATAGTCATCGCCTGATTTGATATTACAAGGGTGTCATTCAAACCGTTTGAAGTATCGGTTGGCAAACCGACATATGCCCCTACCTGTGTGCCGTCCTTCAGCTTTTTAGACTTTTTGTAAAACTGTGTATTGTAGCACAAATAGCCTTTAGCCGGATTTTCTTTCCAGGGCTTATCAAAAATATCTACATAATTCAAACCGTTAAGCTTGACTTTCAGATGTTCATTTACCATATCCCCGGCAATTCCGTTTCCTTCTTCTGCCAAAGCATCGAACTCTGCGACCCAAGCTGTAGCATTATCTTTTTTGACTACTTTTGTACTATTGCCTTTTATCCGGCTCATTTCGGGCTCATCACCCCCATATACCACCGTATCGGATACAACATACACTGTACCACCTTCATCGATCTTTATGGTTCCTGTAACATACAGCTTACCGCTGATGGCCATTACTCCGCCCTTTTCTACTATAATATCCCCATGGACAACAGAAACAGGGCCATTAAGTGCGAGCGTACCGCCACACTCCACCTTTATGGCAGAATCTTTTCCCTCAGGCTGTTTGCAATACAAACACCCCCCTACAGCCATATCACCCGAAATAAGATCAATCTGAGAATCTGTGATCAGACTGAAATCGTATACCCCGTAACTCTCCTTCGGAACAGAAGGCCATGCGATACTCAGATCGGTAACTATACTTGATTCATAGCCCCCCTTCTTTGTCTTTGATTTGATTCTTACATTTTTAAATGTCACATAATTTGTACTGTATTTTATATCATTTTTTCCATCAACAGCTTCTACGACGATATCGGCTTCAGCCGTTGCAAGGTTTATAAAACTTCGCATCTTGGTAGTTGACCAATGATTATTATCGCCATCTTTTACCGCCGCAATAAGATCGGTTACAGCTGTCTCTTTTGGCTTATTTGCAGCAAACTGTTGCAATTCGGTCGCCAGATCATCCAATGCAAACTCGTCAGTATAGAAATTGTCCGTCGACATGTGGCGCATACTCTTGGTCATATAATTCATATAAGACATATACAACAGAGTGGTGGCCACCAACGTCATGAACGTTGTTACAACGAGCACAGTTACCAGTGCCACACCTTTATTTTGACTCAGCTTCTTCATTTTTCAACCCTCCATGTAACTATTGTGCTCTTATACCTGTCTTCAGACTGACCATGGGTGCATTAAGTCTTCCTGCACTGTCTTTTGCATCATATACATCCAAAAACACTTCGTATGTATAGAATTGGTCAGTTGATGTACGTGCAAGAGGCAGGAATGATATAATCACATCATAGACCTTCCCTTTTGAACTGACTCCAACATACCCCATATACATCAGCAGGCTGTTGCTGTCCAATGCATATATCAGCTGTTTCTTGCCTGTATACCCCTTCATGATCTCGGCAAATTTTGCATTAAGTCCCTTGTTGTTACTAATCAGAGAAGTATTGGCTCCCAAAGAAGTAGAATTTATCGTAACAGGTGCTATGCCGCCAGGAAAACTTACTTTACTAACATTGCTAGAATCATTAAATTTATCTCCATCTATCGCAGAGAAACCTATTAACTTAGCTGACCGGGCCTTGCTGGCATTCTCAAGACTTTTCATCGTTGAAAGACATTCCGTATATGTCTTCTCGGATATATCCTCCATGATTGACTGGGCTACATCTGTAGCCGTAAGTAATGTTCTCGCCTTTGCATTGATCTTAACAGAAGTTAACAGTGCTGAAGAAATCGGCATAAGCAAGATCATAAGTAAGCATACCGAGATCAATATTTCCAGCAGTGTTAAACCTTTGTTATCGCTCTTTATCCCAGCTGTCCTATCCATGGGTTCCTCCTTTCTCCCGCTTTTACTTTTTGGGTTTATGCCTGACGCAGGAGCTTATCAGGCATAAACCACTGTTACTCTTTATTATTCAGCGTCTGCGGTATCAGCATCCTCGTCAGCTTCAGCATCGCCACCTTCAGCATCGCCAGCTTCAGCATCGCCGCCTTCAGCATCGCCACCTTCAGCATCGCCGCCTTCAGCATCGCCACCTTCATCTTCTTCCAGCTCTTCCCAGGTGTCTATATGAGTACTTCCGAATACTCCGTTCTCATTTTTCGGATCGAGGTTCACTCCTCTCATCTTCATCTTATCGATATCCGGTTCCACTACTACATCTTCAAGAGTTCTTCCCTGACCGGCTATGGCATACTGTTCGAGGATCATCTCGCCGGCGATCGTTCCTGTTTCCTCATCCATTTCCAGCTTAAGTGTAGAGTATATCATCGGATCTTTATAATCCATAAGATATTTCAACATATACTTCAGCGCGTCGTACTTACACAGGAACAGAACTGATGACTTGTTTGTGAGCGCCGTATAATCAAGCTGTACTTCATCGGATGCCAAGTCAAATTGCTCATTATCCCCAAAGCCATATGTCTTAAACCTTATCGGATACTCCAGCTCATACAGTCCTAAATCTTCCTCCCCTTCTTCTACTTCCAAAGGTATCTTATCGGAACTGTACTCAGCATTTAGCAGGAACATCGCATAATTCTCCGGCCTGACATCAGCAGGGAACTGTTCTATCAGTTTGAGAGTATTATCCTTATATTTTTTGGTTTCCGCAATATAGAAGTCTCTCTTCTGATTCATTTCATTCAGTCTGTTAAAAGTTTCATTGAGCGTGACAATTTCAGCATTTACTTTATCTGTATCTTCCCTGGTATCCTGAATATATAAGGTATAAGGCAGGGCGATCACGGCCAATATCAAAAGTATTAGTATTGTTTTTCGGTCTCTGTCTGTCAGATTCATTCTGCTGCACCTCCTTCTTCAGAGGCTGCAGCCTCCTCTTCAATTTCCTCGCTTTCTTCTTCAGCCGGAATGCCCAGATGGCAGCTGAGCGTATATGTAGATTGTACAAGCGTGATCACGGGCAGGTCACCATATTCAGCTTTTTCCGCATCATCCATTTTTTCGGGATCAACATACTCTATGGGTGTACCTTCATCATTATCTTTCTGCTTACCCAAATCCCTGCCTTTTGTGGCATACAGCAGATTTCCTTCCTCATCTTTTCCGACTACGATCAGACCTTTGTATTCTTCATTAACCGAATCGACTTTGAGATCTCTCACATAATCCAACTTCTTGAGTTGAACGATAACATCGGCAACTTCATTTTTATTCATATCATGCCAGCCGGTTTTAACTTCCATCTTCCACTCTCCGTCGATACTCTCGACTTTATTGATCGCTGTATCAACCGGAAGCTTCTTCTCCATATCCTCTATAAACTGAAGGATATACTCATTGTCATTGTGCGTAGTCTTCTCGAATTCAACCATCAGATCGTATTCCTTCATTGCACGGTCATACTCGTTGGCTATCTCTTCGATATCCTTTATC
>JAIKYA010000069.1 GCA_024683645.1 Lachnospiraceae bacterium | reverse complement strand
TCCAAGGAAAGTAACCTCCTCCAGAGTATCACATCCTGCAAATCCAAATTCTCCGACAGATGTTACATTTTCAGGTATCGTAACGGATGTCATGCAGCAGGCTCCAAAAACACCATCGCCTATAGCTGTCACTCCGTTTCCGATCACTACTTCTTTTACATCAACGACCTTCCATGAATCTCCATTGACTTCCTCAATCTCCCCTGTTCCGCTGATGGTGAGCACACCGTCTTTAGTAAGCGTCCATGCAGCATTACTTCCGCAGCTTCCCTTCATATAGTGGATCTTTGCATTAGTCAGAGAACTGTTATTTGCGCCTATGTTGTTGTTTTTCAGAGTATCCCATTTTGTTCCTGCCCCGCCGTAATACACATCTGTCAGGCTGCTGCAGTTCTTAAAAGCATCCTCTTCTATACTAATAACACTATCCGAAAATGCAATACTCTTCAGTGCCGAACAGCCTGCAAATGCCATTCCTTTAATGGTCGTCACTGCGTCAGGAACAGTATACTCATCAACGTCTTTGTTACAATGATACTGAATGAGTTCGGTTTTATTCTTGTTGAAAAGAACACCGTCTTCAGATGAATAGACTTTATTTCCGTTTTTAACGCTGATATCTTCCAAATAAGAACAGTTAATAAACCCGGCAGCTGTTACATCTGTCACACCTTTTCCGATCAACACCTTCCTGATATCGTTGTCTTTCCAGGGATGATTTGTTACCGCTCCCGTACCGCTGATATATAATATACCGTTGGAATCCAGATCATAGCTGACACCATTGCCGCATTCATCGCTCTCAACGATTTCACCACCGGTACAGTTCAGGGTTATCTGCCCCCAATAAGTATCGTCTGAAATATCAATTTTACTCCATTCACCTGGGCTACCCGGATAAGTGATCACAGCATTGGCATTGCATCCTTCAAAAGCGTTATCCTGTATTTTTGTAATGCTCTTGGGTATTGAGATCGCCGCAAGAGATGGGCAGTACCTAAAAGCACCATAGCTTATTTCTTTCACACCGTCATTTATCACTACGCTTGTTAATGCGCTACATTCCATAAAACAAAAATCACCTATTACCGACATGGTAATACTTGTCAGCGTATCACAATGAACAAAGGCACACCTCCCTATATCTGTAACGCTCGCCGGGATCGTAATGTCTTTCAATGCACTACATTCAGCAAAGGCAAAAGCGCCTATAGCTGTGACACTTGCCGGGATCGTAAGGTCTGTTAGTGCACTACATCCATAAAAAGCATATGCACCTATCTCTGTCACAGTATCAGGGATCACATAGCTGCCCCCCTCTTTAGCACTCGGATACTTGATGAGGCACGTATATCCGCTGTTATAAACTACTCCGTCCACCGAATGATAATTCTGGTTTCCGCCCGTCACATTAATGGCTTTCAGCTTATCACAACCTTCAAATGCATTTCCTTCAAGCTTACTCACACTTTTGGGAATAGTGACGCTCTCCAGCTCTTTACATCCGTCAAAAGCATACTCGTCTATGCTTTCCAATCCTTCGGAAAGAATGAGCTCGCCCAGCTTATAACAACCCTGAAAACAGTAGGCCTCTATTTTTTTGACACTTCCTGCAATGCTAACGCTTGTCAGCTCAAAAAAATGCCCAAAAAAAGAGTCCGGTAAGTTTATTACGCCATCTTCTATTACAAGTTTTTTTACATCATCCCGATGAGCAGTAACCCATGGTTTGTCCGTGATCTCCCCTGTACCCTGGTCGGTCTTACTGATAGTAAGCACTCCGTCACTGTCAAGTACATATGTTACACCGTTTCCACACGTTCCCGACTCCACTGTGTCCGCCCGCACCTTCAGTGTCAGTCCCGGTACCTGCAGCGTACCGATGACCAGGATCACAGCCATCAGCAGACTCAGTATCCTTCGTCCAGATTTCTTCTTCATTTCCTTATTCCCTCCTCTTCTGTGTCAGGGCCCTTTTTTCACCCTTTAACACACATCCTACATCATACTGTCTTTCCCCCGCATCACTCCCGGGAACCATTTTTCTCAGCAGATCCCTTTTAAAGCATCCCGCCCGTATAACAAAAAGCGGCAGCATATCTGCTGCCTCCTGAAATCATGTTTTGTGACCTAAATGCATTTTCTACGCACCCTGGGTCATACTATTAATATATGTCTCTTATGCGTTTTTCATCCTCATCCTCTGTTCCCGGTCCGGTCGTCGTCGTGGACGACGAGGCCTAAGGCCTTGGCGTTCACAGCAAGTTCAAGTCTGTTGGAATAGCCGGTCTTGTTCAGCATGTTCTGTATATGCCGTTTGACCGTAAAGAGCGAGATATTGTACTTCTCAGCTATCTCTTCGTTGGAACGGTTGGTAGTGAGCTCCCGCAGTATTTCAAGTTCTCGCTCGGTAAGGGCAGACTTGCTGACATCCCCCAGCATCGGATCCGGCCGTGAACCGGGATATACAGCCTCGCCCTTCATGGTGCGGTCCATGACCTCCAGGAGCGAGCTTTCATCGTACTCCTTGAACCAGAAGCTCTCGATACCTGCCTCTTTTGCTTTATCTATCCATTTATATTCCGCAGTCGATGTTGCAAGTATGATGCGTATCGACGGATCGTTGTTCTTGATCGTCTCTGCACATGTCAGGCCGTCCAGCCCCTGCTTCATCATCACATCCATGATCACCAGATCAGCGCCTTCACGCCTGCAATAGTCCACAGCCTGTTCTGCAGATGAAAAGGAAGCCACCAGCTCATAGTCTGCCGACATCTTCACATACATTTCAAAAAATCCGCGTGCCACATACTGGTCGTCCGCTATCACTACCCTTGTCTTTTTACTCATGCTTAATCTCCCGCAGGAAGAAATACTGCAATATCTCTTTTCCCCTGTCTGGTCAGATCATAACTCTAAAGCCTTTCTTCCGCATCACTCCCGGGAACCATTTTTCAGAACTATCCTTATGGTAAAATGATCGGTACTGCATATCTCCATCGTCCCTCCTGCGTTCTCCACGAGAATACGCAGCGAAGACAGTCCGCCGCCTTCGGATACCTTCTTATCCGCAGGCTCACCGTTACTCACGACCGTAATGCACAGTCCGCCGTCCTGCTCCCCGGTTGATACCTTAAGCAGGTCTCCGTCCGCATGTTTCCTGGCATTCGTCGCACACTCATTTATAGCGACGGCCAGTATATTCCTTACCGCACCGTCCGCAGGTATCACTCCGCCAAGTGCCACCTTCACGCCTATAGTCCTCGCCATCTCCATTGCTTCCGTCAGCGGATCGCGCGTGGTATCATCTTCTTCATATTCACGAAGCAGTGAAGCATTGGTTATCTGCAGTATATTCAGAAGAGCCGCTTCGTCAACTACAGCCGGATGATCCATGTATCTGCGGCTGGCCAGCAGCACATGTCCGGTCTCGTTATGCACCTGCATCCTGGCATTCAGCAGTTCCTGCGAGATGATCAGCTGCTCTGCCGTGCGGTTATATACCTCCAGACGTTTTTTGATCTCTTTGAGTTTTGTGTTCTTACCTTTCAGTTCTTCATTTATCTTTGCCTGCGTTGTGATATCCGTGGCGGTGAGCTGCAGATAATCCTTCCCGCCTTCGCTTATCTTCTCCCGGGTAAACTGCCAGGTCTTCTCTCCGTCATCATATACCGTCTCCTTCGGGAGCAGCTCTGTATTGCGGATAGTCCTGCCGCTCTTCTGCCCCGCTATCCTGTTCATCGTCAGGTTTGCCAGTACCACGCTTCCGTTCTCTTCGGCAAATGCGACTCCCGCAGGGAGCAGATCTAAGGTCTCTTTCACTGCCCAGTATGTCAGCTTCTCCCGCCGTGCTTTTCCAAGCCTTAAAAAGCCGGCCACCACCGCTGCCGCGCAGATCAGTTCAAACAAGATAAGCAAAACAGCCGGCAGAGCGCGGAATGCCATGACATACCCCGGCCAGGTACGCGGTTTTTCCGGTTCTGCATAATGGAATACGGTATCAAGCGCAAGGAAGAAGATCATAAACTCCACAGCAAACAGTATCACGCCGGCTATATTCATCCTGTTTTTCCTGTCAAGTCCTATAAACGCAAGCATCAGATATCCCTGCAAAAGCAGCAGTATCATAAGTCCCGTTATCAGTATCTCCCGCAGAGGAGTCTGCATGGCTTCAAGTATCGTCATCCTGCCTCACCTCCCGTCGGGATACGAAGAGTGATATATAGTATGTCTTCGCTGATATTTGTTTCAAGATATGCCGGCACTTCTGCGGGCGGAAGCTTTTTGATATCGCAGGCAAGCTTTAGTCCATCGGGTGTAAAGGATACCATCAGAAGTTTTCCCTCACCGATCATACCTTCAGCCAGTATCTCAAAGCTGTCGTACAGAGCGATCAGGGCTTCCGCGGGAAGCTCAGCCTTCGTACCGCTCTCCTCCACAGAAGTCTTCAGTCCCACATAGGACAGATACCTGCCCGATTCCGAGATCGCAAGATACAGCTCGTTCATTGCTATCTTATCCGCTTCAGAAGCAAGCAGCAGAAAATTGGTCTTCCTCTTTACATAGGCGTTCAGTACGGATACATATGCGATCGCCTCGCGGAAATCCGGATCTCCGGGCTTAATGTCACTTAGCATATCCCTTATCCGCTTCTGGTAGGGATACATTTTCTCGGCTATGTCATGATAGATATGATGACGCGAGGAGACATATGCATTCTCTTCTTTCTGCTTATTCTCGTATTCTATCAGCGTGTTCTCGCTCTCCAGCAGTTCGTTGGCTTCCTTAAGCATTTCATTGGCGCGGATCACCTCGCTCTCATCCTCTATCCAGAAGGCAAACCCTCCGTTTATACTCTTTCCCGAGAGCTTTAGTTCCTCTTCAATATATATCGAAGCTTTCAATGCATCTTCAAGCTGCTCCCTGTCCGGATCCATACTGCCCGCCGAACGGTATACCGGCTCATACGCTTTATCGGTGATCATCACCGGCATCGGCAGCTTTGAGAAAAATCCGGGATAGTTTTCATTGTAAGGTATCAGCCTTTCGCGTATGCAGATCTCGAAGATCGCGATGATACTGAAGATATTGAGTTCGGGTGTCTCCCAGGGAGGGATGAACTCGATCGATCTCTTAAGATTATGCAGCTGCAGCAGTATCATCCACACGACGATAACGGCTATGACCTCCGTCATTGTCTTCTTATCATGTCCGCGGCCGCATTCTTTGAGCAGTAACGCTACACCGATTATTATCGAAAGTATGATCCAGGCATAGATCATATAGAAAAGAAAAGTATAGGTATATGTGCCACCGCTCCCTATCAGCACTTTAGTATCCGGCTTGGGAACGAACACTGCATGGTGCAGATCGTTGGTCATAACCACCGCTGCCAGCAGGACCGCAGGTATCAGCAAAAGCCTTTCATTAAACTTCGTATTTGCGCCCCTTCCGCTCCTGATGCATACCATCATAAAAAGCGTCGGCATCAATATCATCGGCACATAATAAGCGTACCACCCGTATCGCAGTCCGATCGCCGAATCCGCGATCCTGTACCTGAATGCACGCAGGCAAAGATACAGTATCATGAGCAGCGCTGCCGCAAACATGTAACTGCGCGACCTCGACGGGAGCAGTCTTGTGCGGATACTTAATATCCAGAACAGCAGAAGCAGCGGATAGACTATCAGCATCAGACAGAATATGAAAGTAACAAGTGAATAATCCGGCTCGGGTACATTATGAAAAAAATCTTCCAGTATGTGCACCAGACCGGCTGCTATGAATATCAATATGAATAGTAAAGTATTTTTCTTCTGTACAGCCATACAAAGCGCTCCATAAAAACCATGAGGTCCGTCCCCGTGGTTTTTACAGGATGATCCTGATCGTCAGTTCTTCGTTTTCATATTCTGTATTGATGCTTCCGTGCATCCTCTCGATCAGAGTCTTTGCGATCGAAAGACCTATGCCTGTAGAATGATGTCCGGCTTCCACTGTGTAAAAGCGGTTAAAGAGCTGCTCCACCTCCACGGCAGACAGCCCTTTTGCATGATTCCGAAACAGTATCACTCCATTATCATCAAGTGTGACAGAAAGATCTCCGTCACTGTATTTCACGGCATTGTTAAGCAGATTGGAGAACACCCTTGTCAATGCCGCTTTATTTACTTCCCGCTCTATACGCTTATCCGTAAGGCTGATATCGGGAGTGATCCCTTTTTTTGTAAGAGCAGGATAAAAACCGCTGAGACTTTCCGCAAGAAGCTGATTGATATATACCGTTTCCGTAGTCAGTTCATCTTCTTCCGACAATATGACCGAATACTTAAACAGTTCTTCCGTGAGAAGTTTCATCATCCCGGCCCGTTCCTTCATTATTGCGAGATAGTGTTCCTGCTTTTTTTTATCGTCGGTCTTTGGCAGCATATCGATATATCCGCAGATCGCCGTAAGCGGTGTCCTCAGGTCATGGGATATATTTGTGATCGCTGCCTTAAGTTCCGCATTTCCCTGATGATACTGCAGGTGCTCCGCCCGAAGCACCCGCAGCCTTGAGTTCAGTATGCCGGCCAGCCTGATGATGTCTTTGTCTCCCGTAGATACATCTATAAGTGTATTGGTATCGCTCTCCACCCTGTCGGCAAATTCATCCGCGATCTCACGTATTGACTTTTTCATCAATATGATCTTTATGCTCAGGCTTATCACGACAAGCGTTAAAATGCCGGTCACAACATAGCTCATATCTTACTCCTTTATTTCAGATCACGTTTTTTGAATATCAGCATTCCCGCCACGAACAGCACCAGCGTTTCCGCCACAGGGAGCAAAACACGTTCTGCATCTACTCCTTCATCTGCTGTCAGTATCTGTGATGCCGGGCAGAACTTATGGATCGTCTCATATGTTTTTCGCTTCCTGCCGCCTACATAGTCCGGATTGATCACAAGTGTCGGATCCTCAGCTGCCGGCTTGTATTCTGAAATAAGCTGCGCCGGTACGCCGTCTGCAGGAAGGAATTCCGGTGCCGAAAGGATCTGCACTGTCATTACGCCTGCGAGCATACACACAAAAGCAGTTATCACCGACGTTACAGAACTCATGCTCTTACTGTGAATGCACAGACCAAGCAGCACAAACAACGAGGTCAGCACGGTAAATGCAAGAAAAGATATCAGCATCATAGATAACAGTTCCTTTGCGCTGCTTTTAAAACCACCCAGCAGAAGTGTCCCTAAAACGGCGGTCATCGCCCAGGCAAAAACATACATGATCATAACGGCACTGTAACATACTATAAAGCTGCTCACATAAAGTTTCCACCGCTCGTGCCCTACGGCGATCTTGTTCCTCAGAGTACCGTATTGATGTTCACTTCCCAGAAACGATGATATAAAAACAGCCGCCAGAAGTATCATTGTCAAAAAAGCTGATATAAGATATCCCTCCGGCTCCGGAAGGCTTCTGCCCGGTTCCGGAAACAGATATTCTTTTATGATATCCCAGCCATCTATAAAGAACAGCACCGCCAGACAGATGTATAAGCTTTTGATCTTTAATGCTCTTTTAAATCCCGCACGTATTAGTTTATTCATGGCTGCCACCTCCTACAAGAGAGATATAGTAAGACTCAAGGCTCTCATCACGTTCGGAGGCCGTGATCAGCTCGCATCCGTATTTATCAAGTTCCCTCACGATCTGTGACAGAACAGGCTTGGCATAAACATCTGCGTTTTGATCATCCCTTATCTTATATTCTATTCCCAGTCCGTCCAGGACCATGGCCAGTGCTTTCACATCCGTGACCGTAAGCAGTATGCACTTTCTGCATGCATTTTCCAGCTCTGCGGCACTCATCTCACGTACTATCCGGCCATGATCTATAAAGCCGTAATGCGTGGCCAGTCTGGAGAGTTCATCCAGTATATGGGAGGAGATGAGCACAGTGATCTTTTTCTCACGGTTCAGCTTCAGTATCAGCTCGCGTATCTCTATTATACCCTGCGGATCCAGGCCGTTGATCGGCTCATCCAGCACCAGGAAATCCGGATTGCCGCAAAGCGCCACTGCTATACCCAGTCTCTGCCGCATCCCGAGAGAGAAATTCTTCGCCTTTTTCTTTCCGGTATCCGAAAGTCCTACCAGTGCAAGAAGTTCTTCCAGCCCTTCATAGTCAGGCAGCCCCAGCACATCATACTGCTGTTTCATGTTATCCTCTGCCGTCATATCCAGATAGATCGACGGAGTCTCTACGACTGCTCCCATCCTGCGTCTGGATGCATAGATCGCCCTGCTTGTATTTTTTTTGCCATACAGTTCAAAATCGCCGCTATCCGGATCCTGCAGGCCGCAGATCAGGCGGATCAGCGTTGTCTTTCCTGCTCCATTCTTCCCAACAAAGCCGTATATCGCCCCTTTGGGAACACTCATTGACAGGCCGTTCAAAGCGGTGAAATTTCTGTATTTTTTTTCAAGCCTGTTTGTTTTCAGAATGTATTCCATGTAGATCACCTTCCTTTCTGAAAACAGGATATCATACGGTCGTTAAGAAAACGGTTAAGAGAAAAGTTAAGATTTGGTTAACTGTCCGGACGGTCTGTCAGCATAAATCCTATTCCCCATACTGCGGAGATATACTCTTTATCCGCAGCCGCTTTCAGCTTGCGTCTTAAGTTATGGATATGTATCTTGAGCGAATCCTCCGTACAGTCCGGGGTATCTTCACTTATATTCTCAAGTATCGTAAGCTTTGCCACCACCTGCTCCTTCTTTAACATCAGGATCCGGAGTATCGCATACTCTGTTCTGGTCAGCCTGATCTTACAGCCTCTGCAGCTCACCGTATGTGTATCCTGGTCAAGCGACATATCATTATAACGCAGGATCTTATTATCCGTGGCACTTTCCGCTTTTCGCAGCTGTACATCGATACGTGCCAGTAATTCCTGCATATCGAAAGGCTTGGTCATATAATCGGCGGCGCCGCTGCGCAGCAGTCCCACCTTGTCCGCAATATCTGCTTTTGCACTGAGCACTATCACCGGTATACCGCTGATCTGCGTGATCAGTTCTTCGCCGCTCATTCCCGGAAGCATCAGATCCAGCAATATCAGATCCGGCCGTTCCTTATCCATCAGCAGCTTTGCTTCCGTTCCGGAATATGCCGCTGTCACTTCATAGCCTTCCATGCTCAGGTTTTCACGCAGCATCTCACTGATATGCGTATCATCATCTACGATCATTATCTTCATCAGTCTGATTTCCCCTAATTCCAGTAATCCAGTTCTTCGGTATTCAAGCCGATATCTTTAGCTTTGAATACGGGATTCTTCCCTTCCTTCTTCTGCTTCTCATAATCCTTCAGAGCATCGATCGCAACTTTTCCGAGCAGCATGCATATCGGAAGATTTATGAGAGTCATCCCTCCCATCGTGATATCGGCAGCTGCCCATGCCGCATTCATCGGTATCACTGCGCCCAGCATGACGATAAGTGCACATACGATATGAAAACATCTCATAAAAGTCTTTGAGGGCTGCTTCTTTTTATTCAGAAAGATCAGGGCGTTATCAACATAATAAAGATTTCCCAAAAGTGTTGTAAATGCGAAGAGGACCATGGCCGCAGTAATAAACGTCGGTCCTATCTTTCCGAAGACCGTGGATATGGCATTCTGTACATAGGGTGCGCCGGAAACATCTTCGCTTCTTTCAACTCCGCTTGACAGACACATGAGCGCCGTGGCCGTGCAGAGCAGCAGGGTATCGATATAAACGGACAAGGTCTGCACCAGTCCCTGCTTTACAGGATGTGAGACCTTAGCCGATGCAGATGCATTCGGCGCCGATCCCACACCTGCCTCATTGGAATACAGACCTCTCTTTATCCCGTAGATCACACAGGATCCGGCAATACCGGAAAAGATAGCCTTAACATCAAATGCATCCTTAAATATCATTGCAAACATTTCCGGAATATTTTTTATATTCACTACGATAACGATCATGGATATCACAACATATGCCAGACCCATTATCGGAACGACCAGTCCCGTGATCTTTACGATCCTCTTTCCTCCGCCGAGAAGACAATAAGCTGTCAGCAGAGCCAGTATCCCGCCGATCACAAGAGGTGTTATTTTTTTGTCATAAAAAGAATAGGCTGCAAAGGTAGACTGCAGATTATAAGAACAGAGCAGATTGAAACCGACAGCATAGGTAGCGATCAGAAATACACAGAATACTGCGGCGAGATGCGGCGCATGAAGTGCCCGCTCAATGTAATAAGCCGGTCCGCCGTAGCATTCCCCGTCTGCATTCTTTCTTTTATAGATCTGTGCAAGAGTACTCTCGACAAACGCCGAAGACGCCCCGATGATACACATCACCCACATCCAGAAACAGGCGCCCGGGCCTCCCAGACATATAGCTGTAGATACACCTATGATATTTCCCGTGCCTACACGTGATGCCGTTGAGACCAGCATTGCCTGAAGTGATGATACATTCTTCTTATCCTCCGGCGGCTCTTTCAGCAGACGTAGCGATTCCGGAAACAGTCTGAGCTGAACTCCCCTGGTAAGCGCCGTAAAATAAATTCCGGCCAGGGACATCACTATGATCAAAACCGGATAATACATTACGCTGTCTATCTTATCCAATAATTCAGTTATCATTCAAATACCTCATTTTCAAAATCTTAAGCACTCCTGCATATGGCACTCGCCGACGATCGCAAAGCCAGAGACAGCATAAGAAGCTGTCCTGTTTATTCTATCACATTTTCATGCATAGTTGTTCCATAGTCTTACGAAATGCCGGACCACAGTCTATGACAGTTCTTTATACATCAGTATCTCATCATGGCAGCTTCCGTCATCGAAGCGAAGTGCATTATGGCGGCGTCCGGTCTCAATGAAACCGCACTTTTTATACAGTGCCTGTGCCTGTTCGTTCTCAGCCACGACTTCCAGGTCCACCTGTTTCCATCCGATCTCTGCTGCCAGTTCGCACATGTAACCGATCATGGCAGTTCCTATCCCGAGTCCCCAGTATTCTTTATACAGAGCGATCGCAAGCGAACAGCGATGACATATCTTTCTTTTGTTCCCGATACCGTTGATGCTTCCGTTGCCTGCAACCTTCCCGTCCACGATTGGCATCATCATTATGGAATATGGATCCTCATACAGTCTTCCGAGGATATCCTTTTCTGCTTCCACAGTAAAATTCACCTCATCGGGATATCGCAGCAGATAATCGCTTTCCTCCGGAGTCTTCTTCATATACTCTATCATCTGTTCAGCATATTCCGGTGTTGTCGGACGCAGGATGCAGCTTCTCCCATCCTTAAGCGTGATCTTTCTTTCTTCAAATTTCATGTTTTATCCCTCCTGTTGTTCTTCGGGTGTTACAGTCCGCTTCCTCATTATAACAGTTCTTTCTCCATTTACCCACATCCAAACATCAAAGAGATCATATTTCTTCTCCCACATGTTTTTCATAAAACACAAGTGTCATTTTATCATTCACAACTTCCTCCTGACCGGTCCTTACAAAGCCGCATTTTTCATACAGATGACAGTTGGCCGGCTCCTGCAGGATGGTATCGAGCTTCCAGCAGCTGACCTCAGGCAATAACTCAAAAGCTTTCTGTATCGCGGTGTAGCCTATCCCGCGGTTTTGAAATTCGGGCAGAACAAACAGCGGACTGATGAATGATATTTTCTTTTCGTTCGGATCATTGTGTCCGATATTTATCACTCCTACCCTTGCTCCGTCTTTCATGATGAAATAGTATTTCCTGTTTTCAACGGCAAATCTCCTGCGTACTCTCTCTATGCCTTCTATCGCAGGTGAACCTTCATCATGATACTTTTCATATAAAGGCATAAAACTTTTAACCTGCATCTCATACAGCTCTTCTATCTCATCTTCCCTGACCTCTACCAGTTTTATCCTTCTCATAAGTTCTCTGACACTTCGGTCCGGAAGAGCAAAACGCTCCTTTATGATCCGTGCAGTCTCAGCAGGCTCCAGCTTTGTATTATCTATTTTTATATAATTCTCAAAAGCAAGCTCTCCTTCATTACTCTCCAGACGGTAATGTGCATCCTCGTACTTAAGCCTTTCATCTGAAAGTTCGATATCTCTTTTTGACGCTTTATTCTTCAGCCGGTTATCGCTTTTATTTCTCTGAAGACGCACTTCCTGATCGGCCACGAGCTCCACATAGTACACACTGCCTCCGGTAGCTTCAAATCTTTCTGACAGATTTTTGATATATTCCCATTCTGACGGAAGATCAAATGCCATCATATATGTAAAGATAAGTCCCTGGTATTCGCTCTTCATGAATTCTTCAAAGATATCATCACGAAGCTTTGCAACCAGCGCCCCCTGAAAACCTCCGAATATCTCCAGTACCGGCTCGATCATCATATGATTATGAAACAGCCTGAAATCCGTGATCTTCATAAGTTCCTGTCCTACAGTCATCTTACCTACTGCTCCGCTGCCAAGAATTATCATCAGATCCATAAAATTTCTCCTTTCATTGATTATCAGGAATAACTTGCCGCTCGCAGCATGCTCGCGCCAGGCGCGGTTGCCGAAGGCAACCTCTTCCTCTCACACGAGTCCACATTCCGCCCGGATGATTTTTTGCGTTATAGGAGAATCCTCTGGAATTCCTATAAAGCAAAAACCGCTTAGCCGGAATCGGATAAGCGGTTTAATAACCTGGTCTTTAACTGTCTTTACGCTTCTTCCTCATCCTCTTTCCAATATCAAAACATGACCATAACGTTCTGTCATAGTCCTGATAATAGAAATATTCGAATATGAGGAAACTGTAATAAACACTTTTTATACTCCTGTAAAATATATAATGAAACTCTACTACCGTATGCTTTTCTTGTCAACACATTTTTAAACCACGGGGACGGACCTTGTGGTTTTTTAAACCACGGGGACGGACCTTGTGGTTTTTTAAACCACGGGGACGGACCTTGTGGTTTTTTGAATCACCATTCTGACGGCAAATGATCGCTTCAGTGCAAGACTGTGTGAGGCCGCCGGTGCTTAACGAGTGCTTGCACGAGTTTAGCACCGCTGCGAGTCCGAACCCAAGCGGGAGCGGGTCTTGCAATGAACGATCATTGCCGGAAGCCGGGTTTCAAAACAACGGGACGGACCTTGTGGTTTTTCATAAAGAGGAAAGCTGTATGCTCTCTCCGTCCTGCCCGAGGAATACGATACGGCCGTCCTCCGGCATCGGCAGGATATCCGTTATGCCTTTCACATGTGTTGTATATACCACCTCACCGAATTTGTTATACACATAAACTGCGCTGTGTTCGGGACGCTTTGTGACAGTTATCTCCGCATTTGCCCGGTCTTTTCCGATATTAAACCATACAGGCTTATCCGAAGAGAGTACTATCTTTTTTACGGATCCGTCAAATGTCTGTATATTCTCATCCGATATAAATCCAAGACCGTTGCTTGTATAGAGCTCCAGGCTTCCTTCTTTCTCTACCAGTGTGATATCTGTCAGATCGCGGTTCCTGCTGGACGGTATATCCGTAAATGCCAGCGCATGATGAGCATCTGCGATCTTTAACAGATGTGTTCCCAGCCTGCTGTTGACAACAAATACATATCCCGGAAATTCAGCCTGCGGTACCACTTCCATAAACGCCATATCGTAAGCACTTGACGAAGGCCCTTCACTGACGATGAGAAATTCCCTGCCGCTTACCTTCTGTGCAAAAGCCTCTGCCTCGGCGCACGCGGGCTCTTCGTCCATCTTTTCACCGATGTAAAAGTGCTGTGCCTGCTCTCCTATCCCGGGAAGACGTGTATTATGATCGGCAGCCAGAAGGATCCTTCCGTCAGCACCCGTCTTAAATGAAATATACATCGGATTTAAGGCAAACCTCATCTGATCGATCCCGCTGTCTTCCACTTCATACGCAAGCTGTGCAAACCTGCCGTCATCCGTCAGTGCATAATCCTGACAGGTAGTTTTATACGGCCCTATACTTTCCACATGCATATACTTATGTTCCGGAAAGCTGATCTTATCGATCACAGCTCCCTCCATCCCCGAAACGGCATACGCTCCGGCCATGACCTCATATTCTTCCGGGATATCATAAATATTTACTGCTGCCGGCCACTCAGAATCCGTAAGACTGATCCCTTCTTCTTCCAGGCACACATCCAGTATTGCCTCTGCCATGAGTCCGTTCAATGTGCTGCTGCCGCCGTTTGTGAGCACGGATACACTTATCTTTTCCTCAGGCGCAACCAGGAGAAAAGCGTGCTCCATCAAAGTATCACCGCCTTTTCCAAGCACCCTGATACCGGCGTCCTCATACCGCCTCATTGATACAAAGTCCCAGCCAAGGCCGTTCTCATCCATATAGATATCCTTATCCGTCCAGGGCGTTGCCATCGCAATTTTGGAAGCTTCTGAAATAATGCTGTTATTTCCTGCAAAAAATGCAGCGCCGAATTTAGCCGTATCGGAAGCCGTTGCATAGATACCCCCGGCCCCAAGCACCTGTGTGCCGCCCTGCTCATAAAGAACATGTCCTGCAGTATACGCCGGGGCGAGATCCTTCATCGATAGATAAGTCACACCGGATCCCGTATTATTACCGTCGGCAGGCGCACACAGAAACTTTTTTACATATTCCGTATAGTCAATGCCGCTTACACGCTGTGTGATCAGCGCAAGCAGATCAAATCCGTCGTTGCAGTAAGATGCATATTCCCCGGGATCCGCTTTCAGCCTCTGATCTGCCAGATGCTCAAGAAGCTGATCAAGCCGGTCTTTATTCGTATCTTCATACAGATACCCTCCGGAATAAGTTGATCCCATAATTCCTGAAGTATGATCCATCAGCATCCGTACCGTGATATCCTTATACCTCGGATCAGCCATGCGAAACTCGGGAATATAGTCCGTCACCGGCGCATCAAGCTTAACCTTTTCTTCATCTATAAGTCGCATTACCGCAGCTGTTGAATATATCTTGCTGACGGATCCCACGCAGTAGACATACTCCGTATCCCTGTTCGCAGCTTCCCAGCCGTTTTCGTGATCTTCCCTGACACTGTCCTGACTGTTTTCAGTACCTTCCGCAAAAGCCCTCCCGCCTTTTACGGAAAGAGCGTTAAACCCTATGATGCCCGTAATGCCCAGTGCAGCTGCGCAGCCGAGTATACTTTTATGATAAGTTCTCTTTTTCATATGATCCTCCTTTATAAAGCTCCCTCACATTCGTTCGTAATGACATGATCGTTTTATTCCGTCATCAGTTCCGTCACGGAAATTTTCCGTATCTTCCCTGCACTGAGATATGCTGTCGCAAAACAGAAGACCAGCAGGAACACATCTGTCACAACGATCGTTGAGATATTGATCTTGCAGAATGAGGCAAACAAAAGTCCCCAGAACAGATCATTTATCCATAGTCCGCATATCGTTGCGATCGCTGTACCGGCCAGTATCACCGGCATGTATTTCAGCGCCAGCTGCATCATCAGATCCTTTGATGAATATCCCAGCCCCTTCATGATGCCAAGCGCATGCCGCTGTCTTCTCACATCATTCGAAGTGATGATCGTGATCAATACCGCGACGATCCCCGAAACAAGGATCAATGCGTAAAAGCAGAAGTTTTTTGTCGTCTCCGCAATGGGCACCAGCTGTGTCTTAATGATACCCTCGTAGGAGAAGAATTCTTTTATCACAAAGTTCCTGCTGTTTCCCGTGATCAGTTCATCCCCGATCTGCACGGCATAATCCACATCCGTAACACCATATTGGTTCAGCATTGCAGCTATCTTTTCCTCCGCAGCCGCGCGTATC
>JAIKYA010000038.1 GCA_024683645.1 Lachnospiraceae bacterium | reverse complement strand
GGAAGCTTCTTCTCCATATCCTCTATAAACTGAAGGATATACTCATTGTCATTGTGCGTAGTCTTCTCGAATTCAACCATCAGATCGTATTCCTTCATTGCACGGTCATACTCGTTGGCTATCTCTTCGATATCCTTTATCTTCTCGATCTCTGCCTTTATCCTGTCTCTTTCCTTAACAGCCTTGTCATGCTGGATATATGTTATAACAACAAAGGTAATAGAGCATATTGCAGCTATCGCGAGTATGATCCTCAGGGCTTTGATCAGGTCGGCACTGCCTATCGCACTGTCCTTCTTGCCGGATCTGATCATCAGGCTCATGGGATCGATAACGCAGCCGATGTTCGGCAGGTATCTGAGGACTTCTTCAGCGGTAAGTGAAGCCTGGCCTCTGATCACAACGCCGGAAAGAGTATCGAAATGCTCCACCTGGGCGCCGAGCTCTCTCTGAAGGATCTTCTCGATACCGGCTATGGAAGAACCTTCACCGAATATCTTGATACCCTGCAGCAGCTCGCCGGGATTCTTCTGTCTGTGGTACTCGACTGCACGTCCTATACCGTTTACAAGGTACTGCACTGCAGATGCATATTCATCTGCGGTAACGTGCTGATCAAGAAGGGTCTCATTCGAAAGCAGTGTCTTCGCATCTTTCTCGGATATCTTCTTGACGTCCATCAGCGCGTTGGTAACGGCGTTCTTACCGTAGTTGACGCTTCTCTGTAACACAAGCACGCTGCCTCGCATTACGTTGACGTAGGTTACGTCCTTCTCTATCTGGATGACCAGATCGGTACGCCCGGGTGTCATCTGCATACTGAGCAGCTGGATGACCGAGTTACCGAAATAGTCAATATTCTTTACGTTCAGTTTCAGTTCGTCGGCAAGTTCGTAATATCCTCTTATCAGATCGGTAGGTGCCGCAACTGCCGAGACCCTGTACTTTCTTCCCTCCTCGGTCATGTAATCCTCGAGGATGGAATATGCAAAAACATAATCTCCGGAATTACTCATCGGGAAATATTCTCCCGAGTTTGCCTGGAGTATGTTCCCCAGTTTCTTGGTGTCCTTGAAATAGTTTACTTCAACTTCCTTGCTTGCGATCTTCTTACTGGATATGGTGAAGAATACGTCCTTCGCCGAAAATCCTTTTCCAAAGATCGCCTGCCTGACAGCTTCAGCTGCAGAAGTCACATCCAGCAGATATCCGTCGTTAAAGCAGCCTGCCGGAGTCGTGATCTCCGAAGCGTTGCTGAGGATCACCTGCTTGTTGTTCTTCTGCATCTCAGCAACGCGTATAGCGTCCGATGAGATGTAGATCGTCAGTACCTTATTGGCCATCCTACCTGTTCCCCTTTCATATAAGTTACTTTTTATATGTACAAACCGGCTTGCCGGATCATACTCTTTTTATTGATGAGTTCTTCCGGCACCAGCATTGCAACATACCATGCAATCAACATGTCACCGGCTATCATTGTCAGCACCCCTGCCGCTGCCAGATACGGTCCGAACGCGAGCACTTTTTTCTTGCCTGAAACCTTCATCCTGATGCTGTGGATCACCGCACCGAGCAGAGATCCGATTATCATCACCAGTATTATGTGTTTCCACCCTGTCAGCAGTCCAAGCGCCGCCATCAGCTTCACGTCTCCGCCACCCATCGCAGCTCCGCCGCTTATGAGGTTGATCAGTAAAAACAATCCGCTGACACATACCGCACCGATAAGGTGACCCAGCCACATTTTCGGCTCTGCCACCGTTGCGATCACGCCCAGAACAGCTATAACTATGTTATATTCGGGCGGGATCTCAAATATTGCAAGATCCACAAGTGAGAGACTCAGGAGCAATACCGCTGCTGCTGCATATATAAATGCTTTCGGCCCTTCCCCGTACTCCATAAGGAACACTTCACCGATCAGTACACTTATAAGCGTAAAAACCGCCAGCCCCTTTGAAAATCTGCGCCTTAAGCCTTCCGCTTTTTTCATCACAGCCTCGGCGCTCTCTCCTTCAGGCATCTCGCCGTCTTCCGGACCCTTGCTGATCTTATACTGCGCATACAGATAAGCTGCAGCCCCGAAGACCAGGCACATAACTCCCATCAATACATAAGCAACCATAGAAATTCCGGCATTTTAAGCCTGTTGCCTTTCGTAATCTTCTGTAAAACCACAGGGTAATACACGCACTAAAAAAGCATATGCACCCATATATGTACAATAGTACCACACATGGTATGGTTTTACAAATTTTTTCTTTTCGGGCTTTTTTACAATTTTGTTCAAAATGAATTGTGCAAATTATCAAACGCCCAAAATTTTTATAAAAAGTAACTACATTAAAAGGTTCAAGATCTTGGCCTGACATTATAGTATACCAAGCAAATTAAGAAGTAAATACAATATGCACGAAACAAGCGGTATTTGTAACGAAAAGCGGATTTTGGATCAATAAACACGAGATATTGTAGGGTATATGATTATATCAAAAAGCGAATGATCAATAGGGCTCCACCGTATGGGCTGCCAAATGAGGCAATATCTCGCACGGGCAAATGGCAGACGATCAGAGATCGTCTGCCGGTATCGCGCAAATAAGACATCCCGGCAAACTGGTTTGCCGGAGTGTCTTTTCTGCGCGATACAGACAAGCAGCTTCGCTGCTTGCCGCAATTTGCCCTTAACGAAAATTGATTGCTTCGCCCTTCCCATCAGCTGTCGCCCCGATTGTCAACCTTTATTTTTTTACTGTTGACATTTTCTCCGCTTAGTGATATATTTATCCCCGCCGTAGCCTTACGGTAAAATAAACCTGAAAGGAATTTACATCATGAGACAGACTAAAACTATCGATCTTGTTTATATTGCCATGGCTGCGGCTTTTCTTACCATATGTTCGTGGATAAGCATTCCGTCCATAGCCTCGCTCGTTCCCTTCACCCTGCAGACTTTCGGCGTCTTTGTAATAGCCGGTCTGCTCGGCGGCATGCGGGGTACCTTATCGGTGCTTCTCTATATACTTCTCGCCGCAGTCGGCGCCCCTGTTTTATCCGGATTTAAGGGCGGCCTCGGAGCCCTTACCGGCCCCACCGGCGGTTACGTCATCGGTTTTCTTTTTACCGCTCTCATCATGTGGCTGTTTGAAACGATATCAAAAAAAACCCCTGCTCCCTGGCTGCTCATCATTTCGATGATATTGGGGCTTTCAGTCTGTTACCTTTTCGGTACGCTCTGGTTCAGCCATATATATGTGTCGGATTCCGGAGCAAAGCTCGGTTTTGCCGCCGCTGCTTCGATCTGTGTTATTCCCTATCTTATCCCGGATGCCATAAAGATCGCGCTGGCCGCGCTGATATGTTCAAACAAGACTTTAAGAAAGACTATAAATTCATCCACTGCGAAATGATCGTTTTTGCATCAAAGTTTGCTACAGCTTCGCCGCATTTATCAAGATATCTGCGGCGAAGTTCTTTATTTTCAAGCATTTCATAAACCGCGGCGAGTAAAAAGCGCTCCCCTGCCTCATCCTCACCGGGCTGTATAAGTATACCGTATTCGGCATATTCGATACCTTCGGCACTTATATCCGTATCCGTCCCCGGCGCCAGTATCTCTCTGGCTCCCGACTTCATATCCACGCTCACTACCGGACACTTAAGGCTGAGCGCCTCTATCAGCACCATCGGAAGGCCCTCATATCTTGAACACAGCACAAATACATCCGACCTTCTTATATAAGAAAAAGGATTCTTCGCTTCCCCTGTAAAAAGCACATGCCCGGAGACACCGTATTCCGACGCCTTTTTCTTCAGCCCGTCCTTTTCCTCACCGTCTCCCAGAAGTATCAGCCCCGCATTCAGTCCCTTATCTCTCAAACCTTTCAGCAGTATTATAAGCCTGTATTGCGCTTTAAGCGCCGTCAGCCTGCCTGCATGTACAAGCAGCTTATCATGCGCAGATACAAAGTCTTCAGCTGCTTTATCTAAAGGCTCGTCCCCAAGCTTTCGTATATCTTCCGCATCCACGAAATTATATATACACTTAAGCTTATCTCCCGGCACCCCGAAGTTTTCCTTCATATCCTTTACCGCAGGCTTCGATACCATAACATAGCAGTCGGAATGCTTTCCTATGAAACGCTGGACCAGCCTGTTTTTAAGATCTGCCTTAAACTCCTTTGAAGGCATGCTGTGATACACGGAGATCACCCGCTCCTTCCTTCTTGACAGGATATTTGCCAGATTGGCTCCGCCCATATGCGATATACACAGATCGATATCATATTTTTTCTTGATAAAACTAAGACGCCTTACCCGCTTAAGCGTATTCAGTATCCGCCTAAACACTCCTCCGCTCTCCACAGGCGGCACTTTCAGATCTATGAGTTTTCCTCCGTAGGAATATATAGCCTCACCCGAATCAAAGACTATCAGATAAACCTTATTCTCTTTGGCCAGTTCCTTCGACATATTGGCAGCCATTCTTTCGGCTCCGCCGTTATGCAGGTTCTGCACGACTATGGCCACGTTTTTCATTTTGTCAGCCTTTTTATCTCTTTCAGATATGCCCTTATAACGATCTCTCTGGAAAAATGCCTTTCCATTCTCTTTCGTCCCATAAGCCCCATCTCACGCCGTTTTTCATTCGGCAGTTCCAGAAATCTCTGCACGGCAAGTATCAGTGCTTCCCTGTTTCCTTTGGGATAGATAAAGCCGCTCACTCCGTCAGCGCAGGTCTCCCTGCAGCCGGGATTATCGGTCGTTATCACCGGTCTGCCCGATGCAGCATTCTCCAGCAGCACATTGCTCATC
>JAIKYA010000192.1 GCA_024683645.1 Lachnospiraceae bacterium | reverse complement strand
TTGTAATGCTGTTCCAGTCAAAATATGGTCTGGCGTTTCCCCATTCCCTGTCAGCATATAACAAGTTCACATTCATGAAAATCTCTCCTTCAGCTGTTCGTAGGTGAGTCCGTATTTGTAAGCCTGTCTGTCTGTTCCGGTAATCTCCCTTGCTTCACTTCTCTCTATCTTATACGTCTGCTTAAGCTCTTCATCAACATTCGCACGGATGCTCACTACTTCTGTATATGAAGATGCCAGTTCGATAAGATGCGTTACATATATACCTCTGCAGTTGATCTTTATCAGATGCTCAAGCACTCTCTTTCCCATGATGGTCGCATCATAATTGGCAGCTGTCGTGAACAGCTCGTTGATCACAACGAAGGCTCCTTCCTGCTCTTTTTCCATGATAGGCTTTAAACGTACCAGCTCGTCCATCAGCTTTCCGCGGCCGCTTTCCGTAGACTCCTCTACCGAAAAGTGTGTCCACAGATTACTGTAATAAGGTACCTGTGCCGTTTCAGCAGGTACATCGAGTCCCATCTTTGAAAACCATACAAGCTGTCCGAGGCTTCTGCCGTAAGTAGTCTTTCCTCCCTGATTGGGACCTGTCAGAACAAAGAACCTCTCATCGCTGCCGAGGTAGGTTTCATTGGATATCACTTCCTTACCTGCTTCCATATTGACCAGAGCGAGCGCCAGATCATAAAGCCCCGTAGCCATCAGTTTGTCTTCCGATGCCTCGGGTGTACAGAAAGAAAAGCCTCGCTCTTCCATCTTCTTCTGGAATCTCGCATACGCAAGATAATAGACCATTTCCCTTTCCGGCACTTCCAGACCTTCGTGTATATATGAGGGATGGTTTTTGCAGAATCTGTCCAGACGTTTAAAAAAGTCCCTGTGCTTTTTTCTGTACAGATTGACTATCTCTACTTCAAGACCCGCAAATTCCTCCCTGTCAAGAAAGGGATTCTTAAATTCTTTATCATGTCCGGGAAAACAGCCGGAGAGAAACTCTTCAAAATTCCCCCTTCCGCTGCCGTCCGTTATGGTTATCTTTTCTTTTTCATATGTGATATGAACGCGGAACGTGGCCAGTTCGTTCCTTAAGGATGTGGCTTCTTCCTTCATCTTCAGATAATCTTCACTGCTAAGACATTCAGAAACAAAGTCAAGCAGCCCCTTCATACCTTCGGAAACTATATCCGCCTTTTCCAGCCTGTCTTTCAGTTTTTCCAGTGAGTCGATATACGAACAGACCTCTCTCAGATACCAGGCCTGCGTCTGAAGTGTCTCATACGCCTTTTCCTTGCGTTCCGAAAACAGTTCGCGTTCCTTTATGTTTCCGTAATACTCCGTCATCGCTGAGTATACTTCCGGCTTCTTGATATCGCGATATATCGCTCTTCTGTATTCGGTATTTCTGCGGTCTGCGGGAAATTCTTCATAAAGCTTCCCTGCGTCTTCCCAGTCCGCAGTCACTTTCTCAAGTATCTGCTCCAAGTTAAGGTCAGTGAAAAAAGCCGGCTTCTCTGTTTCTGCCGGCTTTTCTTTGTTTGATACATCTCCGATATTTAAAAGGCTGATCATTTCTACCTCAATTCTCTATGCCAGGTACCCCCTGTTGGCTCCCGCTCCGGAATAATCGTTGTTTAATTCTCCGGGGCCGTATGTCATACCGGCATAGACCACTTCCGTATTTGTCATGAGCGCAGGCGAATCGTCATTCTCAACACTCTTGGCATACGCATCACGGAGTCTCTGCATGATGCTGACAGCCTCATCCACACGTTCGGTATTCTGACGTATGGAAGCCATTATCAGTCTCCTGTCCGCAAATCTGTAAAGACTGTAAGTATTCCTGCCTATCTCCGTCTTCATGTTGAGCGAATCCATAAGCTCCAGTAACACATTACGGCTATAGTCTATCACATTTTTAAAGTTTGTGCTACCGGGAACCGCTTCCTTCAGATCTTTCATATATTCAAGGAACATATCATAAAGTATCACTACCAGTCCTGTTCTGTTTGCTCCGGTTATCCTCAGCATGAAATCCTGTTTTCTCGAATCTGTCATAACGCTGTTCTCCTTTTATAATATAGATTCTTCGCTTCGCCCGAAATGTATTACTGCAGGAGCTGCAGTACCATAGAAGGTCTCTCATTGGCCTGGGCGAGCATGCTGGTACCTGCCTGTGTCAGTACCTGATATGTCGTATATTCGGTCATCTCCTCTGCCATATCGACATCCATTATGCGTGAATATGCTCCTGTCATATTCTCCTCGGATACGGCCGTGCTCTCAAGATTATGCTCAAGTCTGTTCTGATATGCACCGAGTTTGCTCCTTACATCATTGATATGATACAGAGCTCCCTTTATACTGCTTATGGCGGTCTGTGCATCATCCATTGTGAGGACGTTTGTGTTTACTATATCCATGGTCTTTAAGGATACGGTGGGTATCTGTATAGCCAGTTCCTGTCCCTCATTGGCACCGGTCTGTATCTTCATCGCACCGATCCCGGTTATATCCAGATTAACGCTTGCTGCGGGAAGATTATCCGGATCTATCGCTATATCCATCTCAAACCCGCTGAGGCCCCTGAGCCTTAATGTTTCACCGGATTCACTGAGGGTTGCCTTTACATCCCTGTTTTCAAATCCCGTTGACGATACGCTTGTTTCGCCCACGGACTGCAGCTGGGTATATATCGCAGTCACATCCAGTTCGTATTTGCCTGCGGGAACATCCGCATTGTAATACTGGACCTTTACATTCTTGTCATCGGTGTATCCCTTCAGATCAAAATTTCCGTTTAAAAGCGGCTGGCCGTTGAACTCGGTCTGCTCGGAGATACGTGTTATCTCCTGCTTAAGCTGCTGTATCTCCTTATCGATGATCGCACGGTCATCGTCGGTCTTGGTATCTGTTCCGGCCTGTACCGCAAGCTCACTCATACGCTGCATGATCGAGGAGATCTCGCTTAAAGCTCCGTCAGCGGTCTCAACCACGGATATACCGTCGTTGGTATTGTTGGAACCCGCACCCAGACCGCGCACCTGCGAGTCCATACGGTGCCCGATCGCCATACCTGCCGGATTATCCTTGGCTTCATTTACTTTCAGTCCTGAGGAAAGACGACGAAGAGACCTGCTGAGCAGATCGTCGTTCTGATTCAGATTCTTATTTGCAATGACGGCGGCGGTGTTAAAATTGATCCTCATAAATATACCCTCTTCTTTCCGCCGTCCGTGGCCTTTGTTTCTTCCGTGAAATTATTCACTCATGCAGCTTATGAATATCTTTGCTGTCTTATATAATACTGCAGTATCTGTTCCGTTATCTATTACATCGGCATTCTTCCTCGGAATATTTAGCCCGAAGCTCTCAGAAAGCACAAATGACACTTCCGTAAGCTCTATACCCTCGGCTCCGAGCCTTTCTTTCAGTATATCCTCACGCTCCTTTGCCGCATCCACGCCTTCCTGTCCGCTTCCTGCGACCAGACCGCTGATACCATTCTTTTCCGTGGTAAACCTGGCCCTCAGCTGCCCTGCTGCCGGACTGTCCATACTTATCTCTACATTTGCCTGCACGGAGCTTTCATGCACGATCCTGACATTTACCGCAGTCGTCTCTCCGCCGGTGGTCATGGGTATCTCATAGCTTTCTTCCCTGCAGAGCGTACCTGCTATATTAAGCTGTTTCAGGGCCGAAGTAAAACGCCTTATGTCTATGGGTTCCGCGCTTTCCGTCACTGCCTCCTCTATCATGCTTTCCGACAGCTCTATCATACGCATATACGCGTCTTTTGCGCTTTCAGCATCAGTAAAGGCGTTCAAAACCTCTTCTTTTGCCTCACTTAAGCGGTCAAGCAGCTCATCTTCCAGATCACTGTTATCCTCCACCGGTCTTACAGCCTCGCTGCTTATGCTGCCGTCCTTATCGGTCCTTCTGCGTCTTTCTGCGACACCCACAGCCGTTCTGGCCAGGTCAAATGCGGCTCCCCTGCCGGCTTTAAGCTCCTGATAGGCCGTCACGTTCTCAGCCGTTGGCGTGATACCCATATTCATGAGCTCATTGTATATCCTCTCGGGCGCATTTGCTGCTTCTTCAAGCAGTTCACGGGTATTTAAATAATCACCGGCCGCATAGGCTGAAGCTATCTGCTCATCTATAGCATTGACCGTTCCTGCGTCCATACCCCTGAACGCATCATCAATGCTCACATCCATGCCCTTGTCACGCATGTTTCTGACTGCGGTCATCAGGTTTTCGAAATTTACCTCGGCACCCTGCGCCAGCAGCGTTCCTATGGCTGCTCCGTCTTTTTTACTTACCTGGTGAAGCATACGGTATATGCCTATATAGGACTCCTTCTCTTCCGAAGTGATCCTGTGGCGCTCCTCCAGTTTCACAAGGAATTCGCTGTAACGCTCACCGGAAGGAGATGCATCCGCAAGCCTTCTGTCCAGTTCCTCCATGGAAAGCTTCATGGGATTGACACCCTGCCTGATCATTCGGAGGGTTTCTTCGGGTGTCATCCTCTCTATTATGCGGTCTACGGTGCTGACTGCGGATCTCACGGCATTTATGTTCTTTTCGGTCAGTTCCATTGAATTGTATCCGAGTATCCTCACCGCCCTGGAATTCTCTTCCGTATTCTCTATCCCGAGCTCTTCCATCAGAGAACCCGCACGCCGGAATGCCTCTCCTATGCTGTCTCCGAGGTCCGG
>JAIKYA010000071.1 GCA_024683645.1 Lachnospiraceae bacterium | reverse complement strand
CAAATAGGCGAGGCTCTGCCTGAAGTTAAGTATACGCTGCTGACTCCCACAAACAAGGGACTATTTCTCACTTTCGGAGGATGGATATATCTGACGGAAAACAAAAAGTGGGAATTATATACAAAGCCTTATTTTGAGGCGGGTTCTTACATGCCTCTGGTTGAGGTCAGTTCGGAATCTTACAAGAATAATGCCGGGATCTGGAGTTATATGAAGCTGAAATCAGGCTACACGAGCTTTCAGGTTGGAAACGAAAGATGGGTACAGTTTGGAAAGGTGTATGACTGGTATGATACAAACAGTGCCGGGAGAATGGTGTTTGCAGGACCTGCTTATAATTTGAGTGTTCCGGCAGGAAAGTACGCTGTAGTTGTAACAGATGACGGTAACGGCAGCGCTTACTCGGATAAAACTATAGCTGCTGAATCTGAAACCGTAAATCTCACCACAAAACCGAAGAGCGGATATATATTTGATTCATGGCGGATAGAACATGGAAGTGTCAGTAACCTGACTGACAGCAGTTTCCGGATGGGTAATGAAAATGTTAAACTCAGGGCGTGTTTTAAGCCAAAGTATGAATATGCCGGAGAAGTTTCGGAAGTTTTTGCAAAATCGGCATATCTTGACCCTCTTATCGGAGAAAAGATAGGGCGTCCTTCCTTTACCTTGGAATCACCCACAGATAAGGGAGTAGAGATAGGTGATGTGTACTGGTGGAAGAAAAATGAAAATGGTAAATATATAAAATGCAATCCGACCAGTCTGGTTGAAGATGCAACGTATCAGCTCAGGGTAAGACTGTATACGAGAAGTGATGGCCCCGGTTTATGTCTGTATTATAAGCTCGCTGACGATACAAGATTTTGCGTCAACAACAGATACTGGTCAATAGTTCAGGGACTTAGGGATTATTATGCCACATCAGGCTATGGTTACGTAGATATGGCAGGTCCGGATATAAAAGCTGTCGATGCGAGAGTATTGTCCGGAAAAGTTGCGTATATATCAGATGTTGTATTGGGACAGCCTGTATCAGTAACGCTCACTGGAGAAATGTATACGGCTACTTCAGGATACGGAAAGAAGGCTTCCTATACCTGGCAGCGCTCAGACAGTGCGGACGGTCCCTGGGAGAATATTGAGGGTTTTGAGGATCTTGATCAAAGCAGCTATCATTATACCCCCACTGCCGAAGATGTGAATAAATATATACGTGTATCTGTATCTATAGAGACTTATATAGGCAGTATTGCAAGTGAGCCGAGACTGATCGAACGTTTGGCAAATAAAGATATGCCTGAATATCCCAATTTGGAAACAGCCCCTCCATATGCAACAGTTACTGTGAAAAATGCCAAGACTTCGCAGGAATATGTGATTTTGGAATCGGATACAACCGGTATATCCATAAGTCCTTCTGATTGGGAAAACAGTATCTCTCCTGATTCTGATGGTGAATTAGCTTTAGCTTGTACAGGAACAAAAGATTATGCTTATGTTTATACAAGATTTAAGGAGACTCCGGTATTCAGTACAGGGGAAGCGGTTAACTGTGCATCTGTTGCTACAGGCGGAGCTACAGCTCTTAATGGTGTGGTTCTTGATAAAAAATCTGCAGATATGTCAGTTGGTAATGTGGTTCCCTTGACTGTTAATCCCATACCGGCTAATCCCTATAAATTTGATTATGTTACATGGAGCGTTGATGACATAGGCGGTATTCCAAATGATAAAATAAAGCTGTATATCGATGAGGAATGTAATACGGTTTATAATCATGATATACTGGCACATCAGACGATTCATACTGTATATGTAAAAGCGGAAAAACCTAATTATATTTCTACTGTAAGAGTTTTAACCAGTGGTTTAACACCTTTTTCATCCGAATGCAGGATCATGACCACAGATGAAAATGGACAGATACCGATGGATACACTTCATATTGCCAATATAACTACCAGACCGGGGGATATTGCCTATCTGGAGTATGGCGCTTATCCACCGAACGGAAAAATAGGCGACTTCACTATAAATAATGCAACAGGAACTACTCTGGATATCGATTTTGCGAAAAGTGATGATGGTAATTATCTGATAGCGGAGATTCCTAATGCTGAAAATGGTGATTATTATTATGAGGCTGAATATACAGGCTTAGAATATGGCGTTGAAACCGTAAAAAAGGAAAGTTTTTGCGTAACTATAGATGATTCATTACCTACTGTTAACAATATTGAAATCTCTCTTGATTCTTATACAGCAAAACAGGGAGAAACATTTAAACTTTCAGCTTTTGTGAACTCAGTGACTGCCGACGAAGAAGTGAACTGGAGCGTCAGTGACACTGAGTCTGCATATGTCAGTAATACCGGTTCGGTAACCGTTAGGCCCAATGCTAAGGAAGGCAGATCATTTGATGTTATAGCAAGAGCAGGCGCAAAGATCGCTGTATGCAAGGTAAAGGTATATAACGAAAAATCCGTTACGGTTCAGGGCAGTTTTTCAGAAGACAACGGAGCCGGAGAGTATATGCCGGGAGATACGGTTAATATCAAGGCTGGTGTAAGTTTCAATATGGTATTCGACGGATGGGAGTCGGATGATATAGATGTATGGTATGACGATATATCACCCGAAGCATCTTTCCGGATGCCTGAAAAAAATGTAACGGTTAAGGCAATATGGAAAATAATAGGGATCGATACAGGCGAATTCATCGAATATTACACTGTAAGCTTTAATATGTGCGGCAAGGAAGCTGTTAACGTGCCTGAAAGACAGGCGGTTTCTAAGAACAGTCTCGCAGCCAGACCCGAAACCGATCCTTCTGCGGAAGGCTTTGAATTTACGGGCTGGTATGAGGATGAAGCCTGCACTGAGGAATTTGACTTCGATAATACCCCGATAGTACAGGATACCACGGTTTATGCCGGCTGGAAGGATGTCGTGGAGAAAGAAGAAAATGATAAAACAGACGATACTGACATTCTCCCGCTCCCCGGAGAACCGGAGGAGGATGATTCGGTATGGAATCTCTTTGAAGATGCTTCCGAACACAGATACAGCGTAAGCGGTATCAGCTCGGAGACAGAGGTGAAGAACAGCAACTCCAAGTCTTCTAAATTCTTTGATGCAGTACTTAAGGGAAGTGAGATCACTGTTAAGCTGACAGGAGACCGCAAGAGCGCAGCTAAAGCAGCAAATACCGTGCTTGAATTTAATCTCGGTGATAAGGGTGTTCTGGAATATACGCTCCCGGTACAGTATGTAAAGCCTGTATTTAGGCTGGCCAAGTCTTCGGTGCCCATAGTAGGCGGGAAGGTATACACGAAGATACTCAAGAAGACCGGTACGGGGAGCTTCGTGCCTTACAATGCAGGAAAAGACAGCGTGAACATAAGCGGCGGCGGAAATATAAGTGTATCTGTCAATGGAGCAGTATCTGCAAATGTTGCATCCAAAGGTAAATATACGATATCCCTTAAAAAGGACGGATGGGAGTCAGCTATAGAACTGAAACTGAAAGCGACAGCTGCAAAGGATCTGTGGGTAGAAACCGGTGATGTAAAAACCATAATACTGAATACCCATGCAATAGAGCAGAAATACGAGTTTGACTGCTATGCAAACGGAGTACCGGCTGCAGCCGGCAGTGTTCAGATCGCTGACAAAAAGAACAGCGGGCTTGTAAAAGTTGAGAACGGAAAGGTGATCGTCGGTTTCCCTGCAGGCGGGTTAAAGAAAGGAAACTACAATATAACTCTTTCCGTTGGGAAAGCAAAACAGAAGCTGAAGATAAAAGTAAGCGACAAGGAACTTAAAAATTCCGTTTCCTTCAAAGTCCTCAGCAAGTATGATGTCGTAACGGGAAGCAGTATGATACTGAAACCCGTATTTAAGGAAGCGGGAGGACGAGTGAGTGCTGTATCGGTTAATAATGCCGGATATTCCGCAGGCGTGAACGCAGCAGGTGACATAGTAGTGGCATATAGCGGAAACGATCTGAGTGCAAAGAAGTTAAAGATAGGTTCCCTTGATTTTAAGCTTAAGCTTGAGGGCATAAATGCCACTGTTGAGACAACTGCGGTTAAGCTTAAGGCAGCAAAGTCCAGTCCGAAGGTAAAAGCTGCAAGTGTTAAGCTTTTGGAAGAAAGCGTGAGCGGAAATACTGTTATACAGAGTGTTTACAAGGACAGATCAGGCAAACTGAGAAATCTGGAACCCGTAAATATCGAGATAAAACCGACAAGCAAGCTTGAGGCTTCATTCGATCCGGCAGATAAGATGCTGATCAGCGTAAAAGAACTAAAGGCAAATAAAGGCAGTGTTACGCTGAAGATCAGTTACCGCGGAGGGGTTACGAAAAAGCTTGTCATTAAAGTAAAGAAAGCTAAATAAGTACAAAAAGATAAATGTAGATTATAGGAGGTATTTCTTATGGTATTCTTGATAATAATCGCTGTTATAGAGTTTCTGCTCATACTGGCAGGGATCATCAGCTACCTGATCAGCAGAAAAAAGCAGGAAAACATGGTCTACAACGCTCAGCAGCTGGTCAAAGGCAAACTGAATATCGATGATATTCCGGTTGAAGGAACCCGCAGCAATTCGGATATAGTTGCATCGGGATTAAACCTGATCAAATCCAACCTGCTGACCTTTATGGAAGCCACAAAGCAGAATACCGTCGTGCTGTCCGATGCTGTGGAAAAGCTGACAGGCAGTATGGAAAGCAATCGTAAAGACAATGAGAAGATTGCCGAGAACACTGTAAACGTTGAAGAACGTACAGCCATGCAGTTAAATATAGTTCAGGACAATATGGATCTGGTGGAGTCAAATTCCAAACAGCTTGCGGAGATAGCAAACTCTATGAACGATATTGTATCCATGCTCGAAGAAACAGGTACCATCAGCGACAGAGGAATAGCCGATCTGGAAAAGTACAGCGGGGATATGGACGAGGTATCTGAAGACCTGCAGGCTATAAATGAAACGATAACACAGTTTAATTCACTGCTTCAGAAAGTTTATGAAGTAGGCGATTTCATTGTCGGTATCAGCAACCAACTGAAACTTCTGTCCTTCAATGCATCGATAGAAGCAGCCAGGGCAGGCGAGACCGGAAAAGGTTTTGCAGTCGTTGCAAGCGAGATGACAAGTATGTCCGAACAGACCAGGGAAGGCATGGACAGGATAAATACGATCTTAAGCGAGGTAATGCAGAGCAGCTCCGGTGTAGCTGACAGCATAGGCAAATGTACCGACACCTATAATGAGAGTAAGGCTTCATTTGGCCAGGTAAACAGCTCCTTCCGTTCGATCAATACAAATGCAGCCCAGATACAGACCAGGATCACAGACATAAACAAGCTGTTCCGTGTGATGGAAGGTAATTATGAGCATTCTAAAGATATAGCAGGCAGGCTCTGCGATACTGCCAGAGATATAAATGAAATGGCAGGTGAGATAGCCGGAATATCACGTGATGTTACCGAAGAAGCCGCTCAGATAGGAGAGAACACTGCCGCTCTTGACGGAATGCTATCAGGCATCAGACGTTTGCTCGGAAGATTCGATACAGGCATATCGCCTACCAAGACGCGTGCGGGAAGAGAAATAAAGATCGCTCTGCTTTCCATGAATGATAACGAATTCTGGTACGGAGTGGAGCGCGGAGCAAACTATGCGATCAAGGAACTGGAACGGTTAAAGGCTGTGGCAAGATTTGTTCCCATAGTTTTCGGTGACGGGGATAATGACGAAATGGTACGCAGCATCATCCGTGGACTCGTAGCAGAAAAGTTTGATGCGATCATATACCCAGGTTTCCTTGGCGGAATAGAGAGCGCTTTAAAAGAGGCACTGGCCAAGGGTGTAAAACTGATGACCTACAACTGCGACTGCAGTGATCCGAAATTCCGCCTGACCTGTCTGAAACCGGATTCCGTGGCGCAGGGGGCTCTCGGAGCAAAGGCGGCATATGAACTTGCGGGAAAGAGCGGTAACGTGGGCATATTGATGGGCAATGACGCAATAATAGGCAATGTCGAAAGAAGAAAGGGCTTTGTAGAGGCGATAGGCAAATACAAGTCCATAAAGCTTGCCGAAGAGGTAAAGGTCACAGATGACGGTAAGGACGTATATAAAAAGACTCTGGAGCTGCTTAAACGGAATAAGGATATAAAGGTTCTGTTCCTTACAAACGGATTCCCGGGAGAAGCAGCCAGAGCGGTAATGGATGCCGGTTGCCTTGGAAGGACCTGCATAGTAGGCTTTGACCTGACACCAGCACTGTTCGAATATATACGGAACGGTTCGATAGGAACCATACTCAGTCAGGATTCCTTCGGACAGGGACATGATCCTATCATCTGGATGTATAATCACATAGTTGATAAGACTCCGTTCCCCGGAGAGACGATATCCTGCCGCGCTTCGGTTGCGGACAAAACAAATATAGAAGAGCTTATCTGAAAGGGAAGCTGACGGATTATTGGGGCTTGCAATCCCTGAACTATTGTGATAGTATAAACGAGTTGCAAAAAAACACGCGGGGCACGTTTCGGTGCAGGAAACTGTGAGTTCCGCGGAAGAAAAACCAAAACGGAGGATTTAAAAATGGGCGTAATTTCAATGAAACAGCTGCTTGAGGCCGGTGTTCACTTCGGTCATCAGACAAGGAGATGGAATCCTAAGATGGCTCCTTACATCTTTACGGAGCGTAAC
>JAIKYA010000065.1 GCA_024683645.1 Lachnospiraceae bacterium | reverse complement strand
GAACCAGCGACCCCCGCGTCCCTAACACGGTGCTCTAGCCAAACTGAGCCACACCTCGATATAAAAGCTGCCGAGCGGAATCGAACCGCCGACCTCCGCATTACCAATGCGACGCTCTACCGACTGAGCCACGGCAGCATTCACATCCACCGAGAAATGATGATACCAAATTTCTCCGAGCCTGTCAAGCACTTTTTATTTTTTCCGAAAAGGCTTATTTCAGGCATTTCCGGGCAGCCTTGCTATTTCCATGCTCCAAGAAGAACAGAAAAAATGTGCAATATGGAAGACTGAAATAAGTCTTCGGCAATTGCCGTAAGCCTCGTTTTATGTTAGTATATATATGCCGGTTTTTTCTTACATAAATAATAACATAATTGAGGAGGAGAGAATATGAAATACAGTATCGAAGGCGAACCCTTACCCGTAGTCATCTGTAATCTCGAACCCGGCGAGGCCATGATCACCGAGAGCGGCGCCATGAGCTGGATGAGTCCCAATATGAAGATGGAGACTTCATCAAACGGCGGCATAGGCAAAGTACTCGGTCGTGCATTCTCGGGAGAGAAACTGTTCCAGAATATATATACCGCTGTAGGCGGAGAAGGTCTCATCGCCTTCGCCTCCAGTTTCCCCGGAGCGATCCGCGCTTTCCAGATAGCTCCCGGTCAGGACATCGTAGCCCAGAAGTCTGCTTTCCTGGCTTCATCCGCAGGTGTGCAGCTCTCGGTATTTTTCCAGAAAAGATTGGGCAGCGGCCTCTTCGGCGGTGAAGGTTTCATCATGCAGAGGCTTTCCGGAAACGGTATAGTATTTCTGGAGTTTGATGGCTATGTAAAAGAATATGAGCTCGGCCCCGGCCAGAGCATGATCATCGATACCGGTTATCTCGCTGCCATGTCTTCTACCTGCAGCATTGATATACAGACGGTTCCCGGTCTTAAAAATATGCTCCTGGGCGGTGAAGGACTGTTCAACACTGTCATTACCGGTCCCGGACATGTATGGCTTCAGAGCATGCCTGTTCCCCAGCTGGCCGGAGTTATCAGACCTTACATACCTACGAGGAGCAATTGATCATAACTATCCGCCCGCTCAGGCTGAATTTGAGGAACAAAGCGTTCCGCTTGCGGAACGCTGGCGCCGAGCGCGGTTGCCGAAGGCAACATTTTCCTCTCGCGCGAGTGTGCATCCCGCCCGGAGGGCTTTTTGCTTTATGGAAATTCCAGAGGAATTTCCTATAAAGCAAAGAAAGATCCCTGCAGAAAACTGCAGGGATCTTTTTATGACTTTCCGGTATTTGCATATACGTATTTGTTCCGGGATTTTTCTTTTATCATCCTCACTTCCTGATCGGTAAGCGCCAGCTCCTCGAACACATCCATTGCGTCATCGAGTTGCGCCGAGTTGATACAGAATACCAGCTTCGGCCTTTCCTTCAAAAATATCTTGGCCAGTATACCCGGTTCCTGCCATCTCAGAAAGTAGGATACCCTCGCACGCTGCAGGGCCGCCTCTATCCTGTGGCGCACCTCTTCTGCCTGTTTGGGCTTCTTCGGCACGATCTCGCACAGGTCTATCTCGTTGTTGACCTTGACACGGGTCATCATGTTATCGATATCTGTTCTCGTTCCCATTGTTTTACTCCTTAAGCTCCTCTATTACCGCAGCTGTATATCCGTGCGGAGCCTCAAGCAGCTCCGCCCTTATGCTCTTCTTACCCTCGGTAAACTCAAATACAGCAAAGCCTCCGGGCAGTACAGGCGTAAAATCGAGTTCGTCCAGACCTGCTGCAAGTCCCTCCCCGGTATACTTTATATAACTTTCTTTTAAACACCATACAGAGAAGAAGTTCTTCTCCGATTCGCTCGGTGTCAGCTTCCTTAAATATTCCGTTTCTGCCGGATGGAAAAACCTTCCGGCCACATCAGCCTTGAGCTGTCTCCATTCCTGTATATCCACACCCACATTAAGCGATGATACTGCGCATACAGCCATATCACCCGAGTGTGATATCGAGAATTTAACACCCGGAAGATCGGGAAAATACGGTTTTCCCTTGGCATCCTTCTCTACCCTGTATATTCCCTCGGGCGCCTTTTCTCCGAGGAACTGCCTGGCACCGTGCTGAAGCAGAAGTCCCGCGGTAAGTATCTGCGCTCTCTTCTTTGCATCGGATACGGCCGCAGCCTGCTCGCGGCGCAGCGGATCTACACCGTCATAAGCTTCCTTTACATTTTTTTCATTCAAAAGAAGACTGCATGAAGCCATATAGATTTCAGCCATGATCAACCTCCGTTCAGACTCTCCTTATAGAATTCCTTTATCTCGGTATAACCGTCGGATGCAAGCTGCTCCTTCTGGAACTTCTTGTTCTTGGCCATCCTGAGCACCAGTACTTTATTTCCCGCTGCTCTCAGTTCCATGGCCTCCTTCAGGATCTCGCCCTGCCTGTCCATACCCATGCCTTTTTCAATAAGGAATGCTGTCTTATTACTTCCTCCAGGTACTTCAAAGCCGTTCTCCATCAGTATCGTGATGATACGCTCAAAGCCTATCGAAAAGCCGACAGCGGGAGTATTCTGTCCCGTAAACCTGCCTATCATCTCGTCATATCTTCCGCCGCCTCCGCAGGAGGAATTGAACTCCTTTAGCTCAACCTCAAAGATGGTACCGGTATAATAACTCATCCCTCTTACAAGCGTAGGATCGAATACCAGCTCGAAATCCGCTCTCTTTGCCGAATTCACCACTGCAAATATCTCTGCCAGATTTTTCCTGCAATCGTCCGGAAGCTTGTCTGCCATAAGCTCTGACAGCGTATCCAGAGCCTGCGCTCCTGCCTGTCCCTCCAGCTTTTCAAAAAGTTCCATATATCGTGCGACAACATCTTCAGCATAACCGGCGCCCGTCAGTTCTTCCTTTACCCCGTCCCTTCCTATCTTGTCCATCTTATCAAGTATGATGAATACGGAGTCGTAATCCTTCTCTTCAAAGCCGGCGTAAGCTGCCATGGCCTTGAGCATGCGCCTGTCGTTTATCCTTATGTTAAAATCCTTAAAGTTTAGTTTTCCGAGCAGTGTGGTCATCGCGATTATCAGCTCACACTCTGCCATATTGGAAGGATCGCCGAGTATATCTATATCGCACTGCATGAACTGGCGGAAACGTCCTCTCTGAGGCTGGTCCGCTCTCCATACATTTCCCATCTGCAGTGCCTTAAAAGGCGACGGCAGTTCATTCGAATGATTTGAATAATACCTTGCAAGCGGAACGGTCAGGTCATAACGCATACCTCCGTCCACCAGATCTTCCTCGGTATTCGCTGCTGCCAGGTTCAGCTTCTCGCCTCTCTTTAAGATCTTGAATATCAGTTTCTCGTTCTCCCCGCCCTGCTTGCTGGTCAGGTTCTCTATATGCTCCATACAGGGGGTCTCTATCTGCGTAAAGCCGAAGCTTTCATAAGTCTCCCTGATCAGTCCCATCACATAATTTCTGACCGCCATCTCTGCGGGAAGTATATCCTTCATACCCTTCACGGGCTTCTTTGTAAGTGCCATCCCAATAAACCTCGTTTTTTTATTTATCAGGCTATTATAGACTTTTACGTCTTTCAAGTCAAACCTGATGGAAGCTCTGTCTTTCCGCCGCCTCATCCGGCCTGCACGACCGGCTGCTCACATATTTAGGCCGAAAACATTGTGATCATTTTAATTCGTAAGTATAAGCCGTATCGTAGCAGGCCACGACCAGCTTGTCTCCGTCAAGTATAAAGTAATCCGGCGAAGTCTTTACCTTGATCTGCTTAAGGAGCTTTCCGCTGTATCTGCTCAGGATATAGATATAGTCATCTTCCCTGGTAAAACCGTAGCCGCAGATGATCGTATCCTTATAGATCACGAAGTTGTCGCAGTTGGCCACAAGATAATCACTCCTCCATTTAACCTCTCCGGTACTGCTGTCGATAGCCAGCATATAGGCTGTATAAGGCTGATCGGCAGAATAAGTCCTGTGTGCCAGGTTCACATAGAGTATGCCTTCATACATCATGGCATAGCGCACATACATGGTAGTGAATTCGTTGCCGGGATTTGGAGTATATAAAAATGACGAAAGATCAAAACTGTAACCCTGTGTGAGCGCCTGATCCCAGTAACAGTTTACACCGAGGACATAATTATCAGCATCATTGTGCGGTTCATATGTATAACCCATTTCGGAATAACGCCCGTCGGAATCCCTGTAAAAGCCGGGAACGACATATCCGTTAGCATTCGCCCAGGTATCGGTAAACATCAGATCTTCTTTCTTGATCTGCTTAAGCTCATAAGGCATATCATATATTTCTGTGGGATCATTTTCATCATATGCGGGATCATCCCAGTCCGGAGCCTCAACAGAATGATACTCGATATTTGTGAATTCGTCCGCATACTGCTCAAGCAGCTCCTCTATCTCTTCATTGTCCAGCGCCTTTTCCTCACCGCCAAGCTTGTTCACTCTTTCAGCCAGCGGCTTCATCCCATCCGTTCCCGGCCTGTATTCATCAACAAGAAGATCGGGATATTCGGAATAATCGAGTGTGGCAGAGATCGGCCCGAAAGCATAACCCTGCAGATCGTAGGGATCAAAATATACGTCCATGGCCTTATCCGAGATGGTCCATACTATCCTGTTGTCTGCAACCATCTCTTCTATGATCGGAAGCATCTCCTCATTCTCTTCATCGGTAAAATCATAATCATGAGAAGCAGGTTCCAGATTATCAAGAATGAGCTGCGGCAGCCCCTTTATATCGCTGACAACATCGCAAAGCGGCAGCTGTTCTCCCGTTTTGGTATCAAAGCATGTGCTGCTGAACCAGGTTACGGGATGTGCTCCGTTAAATGATGAATAGATATCGCTGTAAAAGCTGAGTACCTTATCATCAGCCCTCACGAGGGTAAGATTTTCCGACTGCTCATTGGACGAATACATATAATCGATAAAGTCGGGATCTTCCCACACATCCTTCATCGTCCCTGCAAGCGAACGCTCCGCCGATGTCTCTTTCTCTTCGTTATAAGCATCAAGCCCTTTCTTAAGCTCAGGATAATCAGCCTCACAGCCGTCATCCAGCTCTACCTTCTGAAAGACCTGCAGTGCGAGAGGAAAAGTGTATCCGTCATCACGGTCCGATTTCTCCTCACTGGAAAAAGAGAAGCTTGTTACTTTTATCTTAAGTTCCTTACTCTCCGCTTCGGGTGCTGTCTCAGGCTCCGTCACCTCAGGATCAGTGGTCCCGGAATTGTCCTCACGTACATGCCCGGTCGCTGTCGTTTCAGGCTCCTTCACTTCTTCCCTGCCGCAGCCTGCGATAAGTACTGCCGCCATTATCACAGCCAAAAATCTCTTTTTCATATCTCTCCCCCTTAGTGTCTTCTCCTGTCGGTCCTTCCCTGATAATATCTGCTCTTATCCTCGTACATCATTATATCGGCTTTCTTCTTTATTTCTTCCGGCTTTGCCGCAGGATCACTGACAAAGATATAGCCTATGGAAGCGCTTCTGCTGCGTTCCGCAATGCCGTTTCTGAGCGCCTCCACTGCTGCCATGAACTCTACTTCCTCATCACACTGCTTATAAGCTGCAAATTCATCGCCGCCCATACGGAAAGAGCACTGCTTGCCGAAAGCCTCCCTCACGGCATCCGCGACATCCTTTATCAGCGCGTCGCCTGCTTCATGCCCCTCGTTATCATTGACACGCTTCAGTCCGTTTATATCGCACATCACAAAGCCGTAAGGTTTTGCGGTGTCAAGCCTTTCCGCTTCGAACTCACCGATCGCGCGTCTGTTACCCACGCCGGTCATCTGATCATAGTAACTGTATGATATCAGCTTCTCCTCGGTTCCCCTTCTCTCTATCGCTTCGGAGATGAAGTACTTCAGGTACTGTATGATATCCGCTATCTCATCCAGCTTTTCCTCCGGGGGATTGTTCACTCCGAAAAAGCCCACTATCTTATCACTTACTATCACAGGTGCACAGATCAGACTGTGTATGCCTGCTCTGGTAAGCGTATTGTACAGCACCGGATAGGGTTCCTTATATCTCCTTAAGTCATCAACGATAACACTTCCGGTCTTTTCATATTCGACCATGAACGAATCCACCACGCCGTCAAACGGCAGTTCGTCAAGCCCTCGTCTGGATGCGTCGTTGACATCTCCGTACCAGTCATAGGTCACGCTGTATCTTCCGTCTTCCTGCAGTTCATACAGATAAGCCTTATCCGCCCTCAGCTCTTTACCGAGATATTCGACCATCTGTTTCAGAGTCTCCTCTGCAGACCTGCCGGACATGGAAGACTGCATCAGGGAATTTACGAATTCCTCTTTGGTGCTCTTCTTCTGTACCTGGGTTATCCACTTTATGATCTGCACGAACATTGAAATGATGAACACCACCAGACCTACACGCACGTAGGTTCCGTTATTGGTCGTATTCTTTCCGGAGAATAAATATCTTGCCATGTCCATCATCGCTCCCACGGCAAAACATCCGCCGCCTATGTAGAAATACAGCAGATTCTCCCGGATACCTCTTTTCTTACAGTATCTTTTATTATCGAACAGTATGTACACCATCATCACTATGCATATCAGATAGCTCAGGAAGAAAAAGCTGATGAGCCTGTGCATATCCAGACCCGCAAATTTCCTGAGGGCTACCACGGTACTGAGACATATGGCCATGATGGCAAAGCTGATATTTTTAAAGATCTGTTTTTTCTTTCTGGTGACCGATACTATGAAACAGGTGAAAGGATATTCCACAAACGACAGAAGCATGATATCCATAAGTCTTATGGCCTCTGCCGATCCGGTCAGCATCTGTATTATATTGGACTCCACAAGTGTCCATATACCTATTACAAAGGTTGCTATACCGAGTCCCAGCAGATCATAACCCAGATGGTTTTCCTTAAATATGGTAAAGTGGACTATCATGATAACAAGGCCGAAAAAGACGATCAGGAAAGAAAGCACTATGCCCGTCAGGTTCTCATATATCATCATGTGATCAAAATCCCTGCTGTTACAGAGCTTGGCCACTACGAAATAACCGCCCGTTTCTCCTTCGAACGGCCTGTATATGATCAGCATCAGCTCACTCCCCGCCTGTCCGTAAGGGATGGGGATGCTGTGATATATGGTTCCCGTACCGAGACCGGTAAGGTTCTCGGCGGGCATGTAGTTATAGATTAGTTCCTTGTTCAGATACAGGCGGAATCTCAGGTTTCTGCTGAACAGGTTAAGAGACTCTCCCATCCTTATCCCTTCGGGGACCATACTGTAAAGAGTCTGGTCCAGACGGTTTTCGGCCAGAGGTATCTGGTCTAATGATACCCTTCTGCCGGCCTCGTCCGTCCATGTGTCCATCATGTTTATACTGTGTACGTTCAGATAACTCTTGCGGGATCTGGGCATGTCGGTATAAAAGGCTATAAAGAAAAGAAAACCAGCAAACATTATCCCGTATACTATTAAGAGTTTTCTGCCAAATTCCGGTTTCATCAGAATCCTTTTCCGCCTCCGCCAAGAATATTATTGTTCGATCCTGAAGTATTTCCCTGTGCTGCCGAAGGTGCCACTCCCGACGAATAGGGAAGCTGCACGGGCTGCGACGGCTGGAAGTAAGGAGCCGATGCAGGCTGTGCAGGCTGCGCAGGCTGTATGGGTGCAGCCGGTGTTACAGCTGTCACGGGTGTAACCGGTGATGCCTGCGTTACGGGTGTCACCGGTGTGACCGGTGATGCCGCTGTTGCGGGATTTGCGGATGAAGCTGCAGGCTGTGAAAAAGCTGTGCCTGACGGCTGTGAAGGCCCCATTGTCTGTGAAGGTCCCATGGGCTGTACCGGCGAAGCATACGGTGATCCTGCAGAGATCGTGCCCTGCGCGGGTGCCGCATATGGTGAACCCGCAGAAACCGTACCCTGTGCAGGTGCTGCATACGGTGAGCCTGCAGTTGATGCTGCTCCCATCGGTTTCGCACTTCCGGCTGTTCCTGCCCCGTATGCCTGTGCCGCTCCCATTGACTGGGCACCCATCGGCTGCGCGCTTCCACTCATCGGTGCCGCGCCTCCGAAAGGCTGTGCGGCTCCGCCCATCGGTGCCGCTCCTCCGAAAGGCTGTGCAGCTCCACTCATCGGTGCCGCTCCTCCGAAAGGCTGTGCGGCTCCACTCATCGGTGCCGCTCCTCCCATCGCCTGCGGATTTGCACCGGGCTGGGCGAACGCCCCTTTCACCATGCTGCTCACATTGTTATTCTTAGCCAGGTTCTCGTCTCCGGTTCCCGGTCCGTACGTTTCTCTGCTCACACTGCGGCTGATAGCCTGCACCATGGCCTGCTCCTCTTTTTTCTGTTTGAAGTACAGGAATATCATGATACCCGGCACTATCAGAAGTGCAAGGCCTATTAACGTCATTATGGGAGGCGCACTCTTTACCATGATAGGCTCGATATAATAAGGCACCACACTGTCTTCGGCAGAATAGCTCTTTCCTGCCTCCGTCGCCCACATAAAATCTTCAAGCTCCTCGGCATACTCGATCGCATATCCGAGAGATTCCTTGTTCATTTTTTTAAGAGAACCTTCAAATCTTATCCCTGTAGCGGGAGGCGCGGTAAGTCTGCTCAGATCTTTCCCCGAATCGTTTATCTCATACCACTGATCCATCCATTCGACAGTCTTTTCATAAGCATTCTCCATCTTATCAAAATAGTTGCTGCCGACTTTGACAAAGATCAGCATATCGGGATAAGGTGTAACTATCTTAAGCCCGCCTTCCTTGACCGTATGCAGATAAGGTATACAGTAATATCTGTTACTTTCCTTGGAGGAAGTTGTCACTCCCATGGTCTTACGTGTTTCGGTCACGGAAATCGCCGGCGGGAACACTGCCGAAACATCGAGTATGACATGATCTCCCGCGTTCAGATCCTCGGGATCCTCATCCATGACCTCGATAGGGTCCTTGGACAGTATGATCATATCCTTGACTCCGAGAACCGTAAACACCAACCCCATCACAAGCAGCATCAAAAACAATCTGGTCTTAAAACTCATTACTCTTCCCCTCCCATGAGTATAGTATCTTTCTTTTGATATTTATTTTCAAATTCGCTCACCGCAATGGGTTTTGCGAAATAATATCCCTGAAACAGCTTGCATCCCATGCTGCTCAGCATATCAAACTGTTCCTTAGTCTCGACACCCTCTGTCAGGGCTACCAGGCCAAGCTCCTGGGACATCTTCACAACATTCTTAAGTATTATCTCCGCCCTGCCTTTTTCTTCGGTCTCGCTCAAAAACTTCATATCGATTTTCAGTATATCCACAGGTATATCCTTAAGCATGTTAAGTGACGAATAGCCGCTGCCGAAATCGTCCATTTCAACTGTAAAACCCGACTCACGGAAATCCTTGAGCAGCTCGAGTCTTGTCGAATCGGAATCACCCATCATCGCAGTCTCTGTTATCTCTATCCTGAGCTTGGACTGGTCTATGCCGTATTCCATCACCAGCTCCATGATATTGGCATACACATTGGTAAAATAAAAATCCTTCGGCGATATGTTCACGGATATGAACATATTCCTTCCCTCTTCTTCCCAGCGCGAAAGGATCTCACAGGTCTTTCTCCATATATGCTTGTCCACTTCGACTATCATACCGTTTTCTTCAAAGATCGGTATGAAAGCCGCCGGTGAGAGAAAGCCCTTTTCCGGATGTATCCAGCGGGCCAGGGCTTCCGCACCTATTATCCGTCCGTCTGCATCAGCTATGGGCTGAAGGTAAGGCTGTATCTCGCCGTTCTCCAGCGCATCCCGCAGCTGGGCGCTTATCTCCTGATTCCACAAAAGCTTTGAACGCAGCTTGTCATCGTAATAAGCCACATGAGTGTGATAATCATCCCTGATCGGCCCCAGCGCCAGATGCGCACGATCCAGCATTACCGATACGTCAAGATTTCTCTCGTTGACCTCATATACCCCAAGATGTATCAGCAGCTGGTGCTCTATGGTCATCTGTCTTACTTTAAAATGTTTCAGTTCCTCTTCATAAACCTCAGGATCAAAAGAATCGCAGGGCATGCATATGCCGAAGGTATCTCCCACGAGCCGTCCGTAAACATACTTATCGCATTTATGAGACCTTATCCAGTTTGCTATCGTCTTTATCGCAAAGTCCCCGAATTCATTTCCGAAGACATCGTTTACTATCTTGAAATTTCTTACATCCACAAATATCACATTAAATGCGACATCGGGATTCTCCTTAAGCACAGTCTCTATCCCTTTGTACAGGCGGTCCCAGGTATAGAGTCCGGTAAGGCGGTCATGGCCCATTTCCTTCATCTCGCGGAGTATACGTCTCTGTTCCTCGGTATTGTCTGTTATCCTCAGATACATACCCGAGGTATGTCCGTGATCATCCGTAACGCTCTCTCCCCTCAGTATGTAATACTTTGCATCGTCACCCTCACCGATGGTAGCTTTTCTTGTCCATGATCCTTTTTCCTTTATGCTCTCTCCAAACATACCGAGCAGAAACTGCGAGGTATCCTCATAATTGCTCCCCTTTACACCGGCAAATTTCCTGCCCTCGCTGTTGGCCCACATACAGTTTCCTTCGGGGCTCATCACAAACAGAGCATCCGGCATTTCCGACACTATATCCGAGAGCATCCTGTCAAGGAAACGGAGCGGTCTGTATTTTATCGCAAAGAAATATATAAGGATGCCCATTACCCCGTAGCCTATCATCGAACGGTCAACCGGCGTTCTGGAGAATATATATACGGTCTGCCATACAGCTATCGCAAGCATGCTCACCAGAAGAACCGTGAATTTCTCGCGGTATATCCTCGGTGTTTTTGTGATTATCAGTACGTATATGAGTATGATGGCCGCAAATATGCTGTAATCCACAATGCGGTGGACCGTCTGTCCCAGATGCGGTACCAGGCGGTAATAGATCATCCCCTCGAAATCAATGGGCTCCACATCAAAAGCATGACCGAATACGGTATTGAGCAGCATCTGAACAGAGTCCGCGGTCAGTGCCAGATACACGATCCGCGGCGTATTGTGCTTTGTTCCTATCCCCTTGCAGTATGCATAGGTGAATCTGCATAATGCGTACATAACGAGATTCATGCCGAGGAAATAAAAATAATAGCCGAGTCTCGCTGCATTTTCTTCATAGGTGGTGATGATTATAAGATTGCCGATGACCGGCGGGATAAAGGCACTGTCAAGTAAGGCAACGAATCTGCCGATGCCCTTGTTCGAACGTCTTGCGGATACCGTACACCGTAACAATGCCAGAACTATAACGGTATACAGAATGGAAAAAAGCATTCTCATAACATATAATTATAACATATGCCCCATTAAATTGCGAACCTTTTATCTTTCTCCTCAGCTTCTGTCACGGTCCTGCGGATCATACAGGTGCCACCCTGCTTTTCCGTGTTCCTTTGTGTAATACAGTGCTGCATCGGCATGCCGGTACAGGGTCTCGAAATCCGCTCCGTGGGCCGGGCACATCGCTATACCTATGCTCATCGACACATTGCCTTCCATCGGATCACCGTCAAAGGCATGCATTACCTGGGCCTCTATCTTTTCCGCGAGCCTGCAGGCATTGATACTGTTTTCTATATTGTTGGCAAAGACCATGAACTCATCTCCGCCTATCCTGCCGGCCACGTCCATTCCCTTGAAGTTGTTGCGTATGATCTCGCCGATAGTGGCCAGCACTCTGTCGCCGTTGCTGTGCCCGAAGGTATCATTGATATTTTTGAAATTATCAGCATCCAGGATAATGAGCGCGCCCTGCCTGTCGAGCAGATCGCATTCCTTGGTAAGATTAGTTATCAGTGCTTCCGTTGCCCTTTTGTTAGTGAGCCCTGTCAGCCCGTCATGATCAGCCTTCAGCTGCAGTTCTATCTCCTTCAGTTTTTCCTCATGTATATCCACGATATGTCCTATGACATGTGAGACATAGCCTTCCTTGCCGACCACGCTCGCTATGTCCGCTTTATACCAGCGGTATTCCTCACTGTCACTGAAAAAGCCCTTTGAACGGAACTCTATGGTATCCCTGTGTGTATGATACATCGCGGAAGTGATCACTCTGCTGAAAGGCTTCATATCCTCCTCATGTATGCCGCTCTCCGGAATACGCGAAAGAAAGCCTTCTATGACCGTATCCTTCGCATGCGCATCCGACTGGGCAAAGCGGAACACGCAGGCATCCGTACGGCAATTGAAATCAAAGGTAATATCCATATCCATCAGCAGATGCATATAATTCGACTGCCGCTTCAGTTCCTCTTCGATCGTCTTTTCCTCCGTGCAGTCGAGTATCACGGTGCTGATTATATTCTTATCACCCTCACGTGAATACAGATTTCCGTGAATACGCAGCCACATAAGACCGCCGTCAACACCCACTATACGGAATTCAAACTCTGCAGCACCGTCGTCAGCCAGTATGTCCCTTATCCCCTGTTCAAAAACCTGCATGTCGTCAGGTATTATCGACAGTCTCAGATCGGAGAACAGCATGTCTATGGCTTCTTTTGTTCCGCCCATCATACGGTAGAGACCATTGTTCAGATACACCGGCTTCATTTGCCTGCTCCTGCCGTCCACCTCAAATGCACATATCCCGCCTATAAAGTTTTCAACTATGGAATCTATGAACTCTCTGTGATCCATCCGCCGGGGTCCCTTTCAAAAAAGATCAGTAATACTCGTTAACATATGCATCCTTAAAATGCCAGAGGTTTGAGGTATCGTAACCGCTAAGCTCCTGCCAGTCACCGTCGGCGACTTCCACATACCATTTTCCCTCTTCATCATCGTATTCCATCCAGCCGTAATCGCCGAAATCGGAAGAGATCCCTTCGTACCAGTACTGCCACTGGGCCGGCAGCAGTTCGGTATTAAACCAGAACCAGCAGTCGCTCACACGGTCATACATGTTTTCTCCGTCGGGATAACACTTTCTGCCGATCTCCTCTACATAGATGCTCTTTGGCAGTGTACCTGCCGCCTGGCCTGCATCTGAAGCGGTACCTGTATCGTAAGCTTCCGTCGTTCGTTCCGTATAGGACTCATCCCGCTTGCCGTCGCTTGTTAACGCCCAAATAAATGCAGCAGCCTTAAACGTGCACGACCCCAGTATCATTAACAGATACACAGCCGCTATGAATGCAAATATCTTTCCATGCTGTTTCCGCGTACTCTGCTGTTGCTGCGGGGCATCCTGTATATCTATCTGAAACACGCCGCCGCACTTGTCGCAGGTGGGCACCATGCCCTCCTGCCAGGTGTATACCATATGGTTGCCACAGTAGGTGCACAGCAGGTTGGTCTGTACGCCTTTTGCGACCATATTGGCATAATACTGCCCGTTCTCATCATAGTATCCTTCACGGTAACTTACGCCCTGATCGTTCGTCCAACCGTGCGGATAATACACATAATCGTGCATCAGCATGTTGAAGCTGAGCGAGTGTCCGTGCACTGCCGGATTCCAGCCCGACGGCTGGTTAACGCGTGTCCTGGCGCTGCTCGCATAGGACGCCCGGCTGTTAGAACTTCGACTGCTGCTGTAGCTGCTCCTGCTTGAGTGGCTCGAAGATGAATGCCTCGAAGACGAATGCCTCGAAGAACTCGAACGATGCGAGCTGCTGCTCCTCGAACGGCTTGAATGTGATGATGAACTGTGTCTTCCGGGCGGCATACTTCCCCCTCCTCATTATCTGTCTTTCAAACTGCATATATACCGTCTAATTATACGTTTTTTACGCCAATAAAGCAAGCATGACATAGGGCAGGACATAGGGGACGCTCCTTCTGTCTTATTTCCCGTCCCGCACGACACATCCCGCAGGCATTAAGCTCCTGCTAATCGTTTCGCACATAAGCTCAAACTTCACAGCAAAACTATCCCGCGTGCTCGCAACATTCCCTTTAAGGAAGTTGCTGCGCCCGGGATATGCTGTTCGTTTTCGCTAAGTGCTCCACTAAGTCGCAGGACTTAATCGTCTGCGGCCTGCATCTTATGCCCCAAACAACCTTCTCAACACTTTCCGGGTCATACTTTTTTCTTCCGCCCAAACAGTATTCTTGCAAACATTGCCATTTTCTATGCCCCTCAGATACATTTGCCGGGCTCATAGGTCATATTGGCCGGTATTATCCCTGGTTTTCGGCAATTAAACTGCAGGATTGGAACCTGCAATGAAAAAAATCCAAAAGATTGCCTGCAGGTCCGAGCCGGAGCAGAACCGGATCTTACAATGAACGATCTTTTGGATTTTGAGAATAAATTGAAAGAGGACAGAAGGAACGTCCCTTCTGTCCTCTTTTTTATTTGGTTACGGTAAGGGTGGTGAATCCGGTGAAGTTCTTTCCGGCACCGCTAAGTCTTACGAGGTTTGTATTGCCGTCGATGACCTTTATGGAGTAGGTCGATTTACTGAGCTTCTTTGCCTTGGTGTCCGTAGGCTTAAGCTTTCCTTTTACGCTCTTTAAGCCTTTGAGCTTGTCATCTTTATATTTTATTTTATCGTTCTTATCAAGCTTTGCATGGATCTCAATGGGCTCAAAGTTCAATATGGAAGCCTTATTGATAGTGAACTTAATGCGGTTGTCCGCCTTTTTGAGTTCCTTATTTGCCGCAGCTATGAGCTTCTTCAGCACCTTCTGCTCCTGCACGCTTAGATTGAAAGTTTTCTTGGCCTTCGGTGCCAGGGCGAGTTTTGCATAGAATTCGCCGGGGCCGGCATTCTTACTCTTTCCGACATAGCTTATCTTAAATACTTCCTTGCCGATAAGGTCGCTTCTGCCGGCAGCGGTGAGCAGGCTGCTGTAATCCAGGCTGAAACCGAAGGAAGGATCATTTTGAGGTGTTGCTGCCTTGCCGGTATAGTTTACCGCATTGTAGCAGTTCATGGAAATGCTGATATCAACCTTCTTAGGCTCCTTTTTGCTGCCGATATTGATCTGCGAAGCCGTAACACTTTTGCCGGCCGTATACTCCGGAATCACATATTTTTCCAGATCCTCCGGAGAAATATGGCTTCTGCTGTCATTATCATCGATATAGACAGGCATTACTTTGATACTGCATTCAGCTGAAACTCCGCTCTTTTTGTTAGTAGCGCTTATAACAGCGTATCCGCAGTTAACAGCGGTCACGATACCGCTGTCGCTTACTTTGGCGATGTTTTCATTATCGCTGGTCCAGCTTAAGCTCTTGTCATCCGCATCATCGGGAGTAATGACCGCATTCAGGGAAACGCTCTCTCCTATCTTAAGGATCAGATTTTCACTCATGCTTATCTTTTCGCAGAAAATACCCTTGTGTTCGAATACGGCTTTGATCTTCACATCCGTATCACCCAATACGAACTTGTTATCCTTGATCGTGACATCTCCCGACAATACCTGCCACTCTTTGAAGATCCAGCCGCGTTCAGAGGTAGTCGTAAGAGTAACCTCTGTTCCCTTATATCCTTTAACAGGAGAAGCTGTAGCTGTCCCTTTGCCGTCTACGGAGATATCTATCTCACTCTCGAACATAAACAATTCAGGCTTTGCAAGCTGTACAGGTGCACTTGAAAAGTTTGTTTCACGATCACCGTTTGCCTCTTCAGCGACCAGGTATACATAATAATCCGTTACCCATTTGCCTTTGTTAAGTTCTTTCGGAAATTCAAACTGCCCGCTGCCTTTCAACACCCCATCATCAGACTCATCAATTACTGCGGAGTAAAGGATATTTCCGTTATTAATGGTTCCGCTTTTATATTTTTTGTCTGTAATAAGAACAGATACCCGATTAATAGTATGATGAAACCCTCCATTAGTGTATAACGAATATGTTATGCTCACCGTATTATCGGACGAGGAGATCGTTTCGGGTGTAATCGCCACAAGAGAATCGTAAATTGAGAGCTTGTACTCAGCATTGTCGCAGCCAGCCTCCCCTGCAACAAGTGAAGTGAAGATAACCTTTGAGGGATCTATATTAAAGGCAGGACTGACCCCATATCTAGAGCTGCAAGCATCACCTGCCAGCACTCCATCCAAAGTCACAATTACAACACCAGTATTTAGATATTGCTCGCTCTGGCCCTCAACAAAATCCGTATAGCTGCGCGTATACCAGAAATTTCCTTTACCCTCATCATACAGATATTATTTTATACGGCTGGGATACTTGATCCCTTCAGAATACTCTGTTTCCTTAGGGTATCCGTACAGGGGATTACTGATATCCGACGAAGCTGCTATAAAAATCCTTTCACCGGACAGGTTAGGATCATAATCTGTCGTATTGCTTGACACAATAATTCTCTTTTCGCCCTCGGTAAAGACACCGGCCTTATTGAAAAACTTGTCCCCGTTAATCCCCTCATTTAGATCACAGGGTCCAAACGTATCACGCTACATGTTCTGATGCCAGCTTTCTGGTTCAGAGGGATTATAGTTTTCCATAAGGTCATCAAATGCAGCAGTATATAAAAGACTGTCACAATCCAAAAACATGGTCCCGCTGCCGAAGCGTTCCGTGTAAGGTGCAAGGACTCGATACTTCGTATAGAACTCGTTATACTTTCCAAACCACAGATAGCTTCCTCTCCAGGGTTTGTCAGCCTCGCCCTTTGAAGGCGCCTTTATGCCGCCCGTACCCAGAAATACCGGAACCGGCTTGGTGTCTTCTTCTGCATGTACCACAGCCGCTGTGTCCGCAGGTATAATCAGCGTTGCCAGCATGACCAGCATCATGAACATACTGAAGAATCTCTTTAAAGTTCCTGTTTTTCTTTTCATCGAATTCATCCTTTCTTTATCGTTTTGTCGTTTGCTGCGCCGGATTTTGACCGCTGAAAACGGCATGTTTCCATACAAAATCCGTGCGCATCCTCGCGGAGCGTTATAGTAAGCGCAAATTTCTATTGCGCTTACTATAAGACATTTCGTGGGCATTAAACCACATACCATACTGCCGGAACAAGTAAGACCGTGAAAGTGCTTGACCGCAAGCCGTGAAAGTGACCTTGCATTTGTTCCGCTACCGCAAACTGTTTATGTCTATAGAGCTGCTTGCGGCCTTCCGATCCATTCCTGCTTAACAGTCTCCCTTCACTGTGATCCACTTTCCTTAGGCAATGGAAAATAAGAAATGCGGCGATATCATTGCCCAAATCTCCCTTCC
>JAIKYA010000061.1 GCA_024683645.1 Lachnospiraceae bacterium | reverse complement strand
CATTCAAAATGCTCTTCGCCACGAAACACCCTGCTCAATTGCAACGTTGAAAATCCGTTTACTGTTGGTTTGTTTAAACCGTTCTGAATTAATTCATTAAGAATTGCTTCAGGGATTGCATTGTTGTATAATTATCAAGGTTCTTTTGCCGCTTCGCAAGGGCTTCTCGCGTGCGACTTTTAGATATTACCACTTTCATATAGTCGTGTCAACACTTTTTTTAAAAATTTTAAGTATTTTTTTCAACCGCCGAAACCACACAAAATATAGTGGTTTACATAGTTTTTACACCCTATATGACTAAACAATCCGGACAGCCCGTATCTGGCTTCCGGATCATTTAAGCGGAGAAGGAGGGATTTGAACCCTCGCGCCGGTCACCCGACCTACACCCTTAGCAGGGGCGCCTCTTCGGCCTCTTGAGTACTTCTCCGAATTACATCTGCTTAATATTCAATTAAAGCGCATTGATTATTATACTTTATTGTCTTTTCTGTGTCAATACCGTTTTTATTCTTATAAAATCAAGAGGTGCTTTTATTCCTATCATAAAGATCTTTCTTATATTTATACTGTTCTTACCGCTTATCCTCGGTCCGAAATGTATCTTTAAAAACCTGATCTTTTTTCCGCAATACGCTCCCGCCGTTGTAAGTATGACATTCGGAAGATTATAATCCTCAGGCATCGTATCCAGAAAAGCTTCCAGATAGCTTCTTTTCATAAGCCGAAACGGCGCATTTACATCGGGAAGTTTTACACCGAAGATCATGCGGATTATCAGACACAATACTCTTTCTATAAACTGTCGTTTTTTTCCGTCTCCTCTTACCGGACGGTATGCAAACAGCGCATCACAGGTATTCCTGCGTTTCCAGAAGTTTTCAAAATCGGAAGTGTAAGTCTGCCCGTCCGAATCGGTCTGAAATATAAAGTCCGCCTTATTCTCAAGCGCATATCCGTAGCCCGTCATCAATGCACTTCCGTGGCCGCCGTTTGGTTTGTCCAGCGGGACCAGCCTGCTTCTTCCGGCTGCCAGCCTGCAAAGCTTCTCGTAGGTTTTATCCGTTGATCCGTCATTTACGACTACCAGGCGGGACGCTTCATTACCATGAGTTTCCAGTACCGGATACCAGGCATTTACAAAATCTTCTATATTCTCTTCTTCATTATAAGCGGGCGCGATTATATACAGACTTTCCATATCACACTTCTCTGCGATACTCTTCTGTTGCGTTGATATACAGATCTTCGCCCGTGGTATCTATAACAACTATAGCCGGAAAATCCTTTACCTCGAGTTTTCTTACGGCTTCAGCTCCGAGATCTTCATATGCAGTTACCTCCGAAGCTGTGATCGATCTGGAAAGCAGCGCTCCCGCTCCGCCGATGGCCGCCATATATACAGCGCCGTTCCTGACTATAGCTTCCTTTACCTCGGGACTTCTCTTTCCTTTTCCTATCATCACTTTCAATCCGAGATCCAGAAGACGCGGCGCATATTTATCCATACGACTCGCTGTCGTAGGACCTGCGCTTCCTATCACACGGCCTTCCCTTGCGGGTGACGGTCCCATATAGTAAATGCCATTGCCCGCCACATCAAAAGGAAGCTCCCTGCCCTGATCGAGCGCCTCCTGCATGCGCTTGTGCGCTGCATCTCTTGCAACGTAAATGGTTCCGCTGATATAGACCATATCTCCGATCTTCAGTTTCTTTAATTCTTCTGCGTCAAAAGGCGCCTTTATCTTTACTTCCATTACAGTATCCTCACGGCATGTCTGTTTACGTGACAGCATATATTTACAGCGACAGGCAGTCCCGCTATGTGTGTGGCATAAGTTTCAATATTTACCGCAAAAGCTGTTGTCGTCCCGCCTAATCCGCCGGGTCCTATTCCGGACGCGTTGATCTTCTTCAGCAGTTCTTCTTCCATATCCCTGATAAAGGGATCCGAAGACCTCTCACTTACAGAACGTGTCAGAGCTTTCTTTGCGAGCAGGGCGCATTTTTCAAATGTGCCGCCTATGCCTACTCCCACTACCATGGGCGGGCAGGCATTCGGTCCCGCATCTCTTACTGCCGTAAGCACCGCATTCTTTATACCCTCAACACCATCAGCCGGTTTCAGCATAAATACGCGGCTCATATTCTCGCTTCCGAAACCCTTCGGAGCAAACGTCAGCTTTATCTTATCTCCCGGTACGATGGAATAATGTATCACGGCAGGTGTGTTATCATTGGTATTCTTTCTTTCGATGGGATCCCCTACAACGGATTTACGCAGATATCCTTCAGTATATCCCCTGCTTACCCCTTCGTTTATTGCGTCCTCTATCCAGCCTCCGCTGATATGTACATCCTGTCCTATCTCGGCAAACACTACAGCCATACCTGTATCCTGACAGATAGGGATCATATCCTCTCCGGCTATTTTCAGATTGTCTTTAATCTTTGACAGTATCTGCCGGCCGAGGGGGGACTCTTCTTTTTTCTCTGCACTGTCAAGTACCGTGCGCATATCGTCGGACAGAAAATGATTGGTCTCAATGCACATTTCCTTTACGGCTTCACTGATCTCCGATACATTTATCTCTTTCAATTTTATCTCCTGTTATTAAGTAAAAAATTTCAGCCATCATCTCCCGCGGAAACAATGGCTGTTCTGATACTATTCTGTGTGGTGAGCTTACATTACCTGACGTTCAAATACCACCACGGTCTGCTTCTGCATGGACTGAAAACCGCTCATCATGATCTTTCCGTGGTTTCCTACTTCTCTGATCGTGAATCCGACTACGCGGAAGCCCTGGCTTGCATATCTGTTCAGCAGTTTCTGGAATGATATGAATTCCACAAGTGAACCCTGGGGCTTTTCGCTGTCAAGAAGCACCTCATCCACTATCTCAACCGCATACTCATAACGCTTGTTGGTCACGGCATCCAGCTTGTCGCTGACCTTCATCAGCTGATCGAGCAGGCACACGTTCATCATATTGGCTGCATCTTTTTCATCGATATCGGAAAGAAGATTCTCAACTATGGTCCTGACACGCCTTACCCTTACTGTATCGGAGCCCTCTGAACTCTCCATAACGGTACGTTTGGCCATATCCATATTCTGCGGAGTTCTCGCATAACCCTTTTCGGTCAGATAGTCAGTGGCAGCTTTCTGCACGTTATCGTCGTTGATCTCCAGACCTGTGTCTACTATCTCTTCTATCTCTTCAACACTGGTAGTCTCAACAGTTCCGCTTCTTCTGATCAAGTCATACATGATCTGATTAACATCTATCATTGCTGTAACCTTTCTCTGCTTTATTTGTGCCAAACCCCATTGGTATCATACATTTTACCATAATAGGCACTACAATTCAAGAAAAATTTGGCTGTTTTTCCTTGGGTTAAAGCCTGGCAAATCTGTCAACTTCGTGGTTCAGACTGTCGCTTATCTCAAGATTTGTCGTAACAGATTCAGATATCCGTGACACATCGCTTATGACTTCTCCGGAATGTCTGTCAGCCTGTTCAAGCGCATCCCTGGAAGCACCAACTGCTCCTGTTATGTTGGAAACAGCATTATCAACCATCTCCATTGCCTCTCCCAGCTCGGCTGTATTCTTTTCAAAACCGGAGAGCAGTTCATTAAAGCGGGCTGCCGTCTTTTCATATCTGTCTCCCGTTTCAACAAATGCATCGTAATCAACAAGGACGATGTCTCTGATGAACCCGATCACAGCTATGGCGTTATCAGACAATTCATGTACTGCCGCTGTCACATTCTTACTTATATTCTGAATGTCTGCGGCTGTTTTGGAACTGTCCTCGGCCAGCTTGCTTATCTCTGTCGCAACCACCGCAAAACCTCTGCCGGCCTCACCTGCACGGGCCGCCTCTATGCTGGCGTTTAATGACAGCAGATTTGTCTGTGAGGCTATCTCGAGGATAACGTCCGTCAGCTCATCTATCTTCTTAACCTGTTCGGAATTCCTGACCGATCTCTCAAGTACTGAATTGAGCTCTCCTATCCTGCTTCCCGTATTATTCTTTTTGTCACCTGCCAGGCGCTGTATATCTTCGGCTTCTTTTCTGACCTCTACGGCATATCTGCTTCCGCTTGCTATCTTGTCTCTGATATCTTCCGCACATCTGCGCACATCGTCGAGGCTTCTCTCTATACTGTCAGCTGCTTCATGTACCCTCTGCATGCTGCTGCTGACTTCGGTAAGCGCCTCATCCGAACGGTTCACCCCTTCTTTTGCACCATCCATCTGTCTGCTGATGGAAGATGATGTCTCTGCCAGTCTCTGCGAGTTGTCTTTCAGTTTTTTCATGATCTCCTGAAGGGTAATGATAAACTCGTTTATACCGTCTACCACCAGCCCTATCTCATTGCCCGAACGTATATCGATACGACGGCTGAGATCTCCCTTTCCGGCACGTATATCATCTATCATCTCCGCTATACGCGTGCTGAGCCTGCGAAGAGGCGCGGTAACGAACATCATAACGGTAAGCATGGTGATAACGACCACCAGCAGAAATACAGCCATACCGCCTATCGATACATTTCGGCTGCTGACCATCATCGCCTCGGAATCCTTCATTCCGGAAGTCTGTATGCTGGAGATCAGGTCGGTTACCTCCTCAAAAGAAGCATTCATGGCATCTTTCTCGGTCTCCAGTTCAAAATATGCCTTGTCAAAAGCCGTGTGCCTGTTCCTCTGGGAAAGCCTGATACTGCCGTCACAGCCCTCCAGATATAACTCTATGTTGCTCTCAAGCCTGTCAAAAACTTCCTCATAACCGCTGACATTATCCGCAGCCATATCATTTCTGAGTTCCGCTATCTGCTCACGTATATTCTGCTTTACCTGCTCATATGCCAGCTCAGATTCAGCTCTGGCGTCCTGGTTGGCACTCAGGATCGAAACGAAAACAAGACGCTGCAGATCACTGGACGACTCTACGATCGCAGCCTGCTTTCCCGCATATTCGATGCAGGTACGGATTATCTCCTGATTGGACTGCTGCATGTTCCTGCTCTCTGTAATACTGTATATGCTTGTTACGGCATACAGCACAGCCATTATGGCAAAACCGGCCAAAACGAGAAAATTGATCCTCTTAAAAACAGGAATGCTGTTTTTTCTTTTCATAAGTCGTTCCTCCTTTTTTTGCTACAGCCTCATCCACCATGCATCCTCTTCCGGAGAAGGTTCGGGTGTGATCTTCTTTATCGGCTTCTCTACTATAAAAGAAATGATCAGGCACCACAAGCCCGGAGCAAACATTATGAACATAGGCATCTTGAGTACCAGGATACCGGCAAGCACAAGAAACACCAGCATCGTCAGGCTGTATGGTATATACCTTATGGCAAAAACAAAAGAAGTTGCAAAAAGCCTGAATACGTTCAGATCAAATCTTGAAAGCAGCGGGAATATATAACAGAATATCACTCCTATGAACAGGATCGCCGCGCTGACCGTTATATACAGGCCCATGAAGTTTTCCGTATTATCGGCATATCTGCTCTTTATCCCGTTTAATGTAACATCCTGTATGGTAAGTCCCAATGAAGAACTGTAGCTCCACGCCAGAAGCAGTATCGCGGCCAGGATCACCGTGATGATGGTGGCCTTGATGAAATTCTGCTTCCATGATTTAAAATATTCCTTCAGCATGTATCCGCGATCCATTCGCAGACATTTTACGATGGTATAGTACAATGCCGTTGTCGACGCACCGAGCGTGATGATCGGCAATGAAGTAAAAAACCAGATGACACTTAGTATTACCAGCACACCTGTCTTATGCAAAAACTTACCTATCCCGCTTTCTCCCGAAAACAAACCGCCCACTTTTCCAGTCTCCGTATACACAAAAGCTCCCGTGACCATCCGGACGGATGTTCACAGGAGCCGATCTTAATTATAACAACAATATCAACCCTTTACCGAACCCGCTGCAAGTCCGCCGACGATATACTTTGAAAGTATAAGGTAGATAACAATGACAGGGAAGATGGAGAAACCTATCATAGCATAAACCTTACCCATATCAAACTTAAGGAAATCGGCGCTTCGCAGCTGTGCGATCATGATGGGCAGTGTCCACTTGTCTTTCTCGAGTACCAGCTGAGGAACGAAGTAGTTGTTCCAGCTTGATACGAAGGAGAAGATCGCCTGCACTGCCATTGCCGGTAACATCAGGGGAAGTACTATGGTGTTGTAGATCCTGAGCTCGCCGGCACCGTCAATACGTGCTGCCTCAAGGAGTTCCATGGGCAGTGCGCTTTCCATGTATTGCTTCATATAGAAGAATACGATGGGAGCTGCTATTGAAGGTACGATCAGAGGTATAAAGCTGTTCATCAGATGCAACTTGTCGATTAGGTTCAGGAAACCGAGTACGGTGACCTGAGTAGGTATCATCATTATTGCCAGGATCATTGTGAAAATGGCATTTTTGAACCTGAACTCATAAGCATGTATCGCATAAGCGGTCATAGCGGAGAAATACACGCTGACTGCTGCACTGAGCAGCGATACAACGAGTGAATGCACCATACCCTCAAGCACCGGGGTAGTAGCATCATGAAAAACGTTTATAAGGTTCTCAAACAGATGCGTTGAAGGGATCGGGGTGAAACCACGGCCGAGTTCCACATGTGATCTGGTCGCATTGATAAGCAGTATGTAGAACCATATCAGACATAATACGCTGAATATACCAAGTACTATATATGATACGGTGCGTCTGCTCCTGACGCCACCTTTTACTTTTTCCTGCTGTATATTAACCTGCATCTCTATACCCCCCCCCTTACTTCTTTCCGTATTTATCCTGATTGCCGCTGAACTTAAATACTACAAAGCTCAGTATACCGGTAACAATGAACAGGAATACCGACATAGCGCCACCCATTCCGTAGTTCTTACTTCCGGCAGAAACACGGTTGTTCAGGTTCATGATAAGGGTCATGGCTGTACGGTTCGGGCCGCCCTTACCGTTGGTAAGTATCTGTGGTACATCGAACATCTGCAGACCACCGATGAGTGATGTGACCATAACGTAGATCAGGATGGGTCTCAGTATCGGAAGCGTTATACGCCAGAATATCTGTCTCGGCGTAGCTCCGTCTACCTCTGCAGCCTCAAAGAGGGCAGTATCTATACCCATCATACCTGCAAGGAGCAGGATCGTGGTATTACCGAACCACATAAGGAAGTTCATCGCTGCCACCAGACCTCTGACGCCCCATACATTTTCCATGAAATCAAAGGGCTCTTTTAAGATCTTCCAGTCAACAAGTATGCTGTTGATGGGACCGGTCTTTGCGAACAGTGTGAAGAACAGCATTGCGAATGCCGATGCCATTATCAGGTTCGGCAGATATATGACAGTCTTAAAGAATCTCTGAAATTTCAGCCTTAAGCTGGGATCAGAGAACCAGGCTGCAAAAAGCAATGAAACGATGATCTGAGGTACGAAACCAAGTACCCACATGATCATGGTGTTGACAAAATATTTCCATACACCGTTTGTACCATTACTGAATAACTCAATATAATTCTGTATTCCAACGAAATTGGGTCCTACCCATGTACGCTGTTTCCTGTAATATTCAAAGAAACTGTAATAGATCGTGTTTACCAGCGGTACGAGCTGGAAAACGATAAATGCTGCCAGAAATGGAATAAGGAAGATATAACCCCATTTGTTGTATGAAACAACGGATTTTTTCTTCTTGCTCATGCTAACCCTCCATAGTTCACCAGATTTTCTTTTCTTTCCTTCTCTTTAAAAAAAACGTGCCTGCCCGTATGGACAGGCACGTTCCTTTAAAACTTATAAAGTTCTGAACTGTGCCGATTAGTGGCTAAGTCCGGGATACTTCTCCTCAACTGCTGTGTAGAAGTTGTTGAGAGCAGTCTCCTTATCAACGTTGCCGGTGAAGTAATCCTTCATCTGCTTCTGGATCTCTTCGTTGCAACCCTGATCATAAGCTGACAGGTTGGAAAGGTCTACGTTCTCAGCACCTGCTGCAAGCTGTGCATAAGGGTTCTGTCCGCCAAGGAGTGCGATGTTACCATCAGCGCTGTTAGCCAGATCTGCAAGAACAGACTTGCTGTTTACACAGTCGCTATCCTTAACAGCGATCTCTTTAAGAACTGCCTTATCAGTTGTCATTGTAAGGATCAGATCCTTAACAGCTGTCGGGTTATCTGTACCTGTAGCTGCGCAGATCCATGTACCACCCCAGAAGTAACCCTGAGGTCCTTCGCAGAATCCCCAACCGCCGTTGGTAGCGATTGTTCCTTCAGCGCCGTAGTCAAGGCAGAAGTTGAAGAACCATGCGGGTCCAAAGTAGCAGAAGGTCTTTCCTTCAGGAAGCTTACCCTTTGCCCAGTCATCGCCCCACAGATCGTTGGTGTTCTCAGCGCCTGACTCTGCAAGAGCCTTGGAATCATCGATCCACTGCATGATGTTAGGGTCGATTACGATCATGTCGTCCTGTACCCACTTACCGGATACGTTGTTTGAATATGTACGGAAAGTATCAGCTACTGAACACATTACATATCCTTTTTCCTTTGCAGCAGCTGCTGTCTCGTTGTACTTAGCCCAGCTTGATACTGCCTTCTGAACCTCAGCGGGATCGTCTGTGCCGAGGATCTCCTTAGCTGCTTCGCGGTTGTAGATAAGACCAGCGGAGCATGCCTGCCATGAAGCACCCTTAAGGTTGCCGTTAGCATCTGTAACAACGTCCTTGGTGTACTGATACTGATCAGCAAGATCAGCGTCTGTGATACCAAGATCAGCCATTGTCATTGAACCGGGATCATCAACATACTTAAGTGCGTAGTCAGCCTCTACAAGGAAGATATCAGCAAGGTCGTCGCCTGATGCTGAAGCCTGATTGTCAAGTACGCTGTCCAGGTTGTCCTGGTAAGCATTACCTTCGTTAGCTGTTACGTGCCACTTTACGGTGATACCGTTCCATGTACCGTCTGCTGTAGGGTTAGCGTGGTTGCCGTTCTCATCCAGAGTAGCATCTGAGCACTCATAACCGGGAAGATGCTCGGTTACGCGGCTTGCGAACTCGGTGTTCCAAACATAGATGTTAAGAACTGAACCTTCCTGTGTTGCTGTAGCCTCAGCGGGCTCCTCAGCGGGCTCCTCAGCGGGCTCTTCTGTTGTTGCAGGAGTCTCTGTAGTAGCTGCAGGTGTCTCCTCTGTTGTGCTGCTTGCAGGTGTCTCATTGCCAGCTTCGCTTCCGCCACAAGCTGTAAGACATCCGACTGTCATGATTGAAGCCATAGTAAGTGCTAACAATCTCTTCTTCATGTTACAATTACCTCCCTAAAATTTTGTATACAGACAGCCCTTCGCCGTCTGCATTATGAAATATAGCACAGTGGTACATCTTATGCAAGAGGATTTTTCGATTATTGCTAAATCTTGTTAAATATTGCTAAATTTGCATTCTCAATATTATAAATATTCACACTTCGTTCATATTTCATTCATAAACTATTTTTTTACTTGCAAAACGTTCATTTTTACTATATAATTGTCAACATGTTATGTAAATCATAACGCATATATACTATATATAGTAGAGGAACGATATGTCCGAGCAGAAACTCACCAGCATGAAACAGAGTTACATCGCGAATATGCGGCCTATACTTCGCAAATATGCCCTGTACTCCGATACAACGTCAAATTATATCTCGCCGGAACAGCCTACAGCTTATGACGTCCTTACTGTCCGCTTCCGAACTGCGGTAAACAACTGCGATCATATCTATCTTGTCACCAAAAATGAAAAATATCATATGACCAAGACCGAACGTGATGAGCTCTTCGACTATTACAGCGTGGATATACAGCTTGATAACGAGATACTTGTTTATCATTTTGAGATATACAACGGAAATATTTCCATGCTCTTTGATACGCGCGGCGTAGTCCGTGTTCTTGACGATCACTATAAATTCCGTGTGATCCCGGGCTTTAAGACACCGCTCTGGGCCAAGGGCGCCATCATGTATCAGATCTACGTCGACCGTTTTTATAACGGTGACAGTTCAAACGACGTTCTTACCGACGAATATTCATATATAGGAGAACATACCGTTAAGGTTGATGACTGGAACAAATACCCTGCCGCCATGGGTGTACGCGAATTCTACGGCGGCGATCTGCAGGGAGTGCTTGATAAAATGGATTACCTGGAGAAGCTCGGGATTGAGGTCATCTACTTTAACCCCCTTTTCGTCTCTCCTTCCAACCATAAATATGACATACAGGATTATGACAATATAGATCCCCATTTCGGAAAGATAGTAAGCGATAACGGGGATCTGCTGCCGGAGGGCGATGCGGACAACACCCATGCTACCCGGTATATAGACCGGGTTACAAACCGGGCGAACCTCGATGCGAGCAACGAACTGTTTGCAAAAGTCATCGCTGAAGCCCATCGCAGAGGCATACGCGTGATAATGGACGGCGTGTTCAATCACTGCGGTTCCTTCAACAAATGGCTTGATCGTGAACGTATCTATGAAAATGCGGAAGGCTATGACAAAGGTGCCTATATAAGCAAAGACAGTCCTTTCCACAATTTCTTCCGTTTCCATGACGACAATGACGGAAAATGGCCTTTTAATACGACTTACGACGGCTGGTGGGGACATGACACCCTGCCGAAACTCAATTATGAGGGATCCCGTGAACTGCATGATTACATCATCAACATAGGACGTAAGTGGGTATCCCCCCCTTACAATGCCGACGGCTGGAGACTCGACGTGGCTGCTGACCTCGGCCATTCCACCGAGTACAACCACTCTTTCTGGCAGGATTTCAGAAAAGCCGTAAAAGAGGCCAATCCCGATGCCATCATCCTGGCTGAGCATTACGGATCCCCGGCCCAGTGGCTGCTCGGCAACGAATGGGACACAGTCATGAACTATGATGCCTTCATGGAACCGCTCACCTGGTTTCTCACAGGTATGCAGAAGCACTCCGATGATTTCCGCCGTGACCAGCTTAACAATACTGACAATTTCTGGGGTGCCATGCTGTATCACAACGCCAGCATGAGCATGCAGTCCCTGCAGATAAGCATGAACGAGCTTTCCAATCATGACCATTCACGCTTCCTGACACGTACCAACCACACCGTTGGCCGTACGGCGACCAGAGGTCCCGAGGCGGCGGAACAGGATATCGATAAATCCGTTATGCGCGAGGCCGTACTCTTCCAGTTTACCTGGCTCGGAGCACCTACCATATACTATGGCGACGAAGCAGGCTTATGCGGCTGGACGGATCCCGACAACAGAAGATCATATCCCTGGGGTCATGAAGATCCGGAGATGATAGAATTCCACAGACAGATGATCAGGATACGGAAGCTTTACCCGGAATTCAAAAACGGCTCCATCATGATGATAAAATCCCTTCCGGGACTCATCAGTTTCGGGAGATTCTGCAAAGACGGACAGTCTGCGGTATTTATCAATAATAATGATGAGCCTCTGACTGATGATTTCAGACTGTGGCCGCTGGGCTTCAGAAGAAATGCAACCCTTAAGCAGATCATGCTTTCCACAAAAGACGGCTTTTCAACCGAACGCCAGGAATACTGGCTGGAAAACGGTCATATAAGCATAACCCTTCCTGCACATTCGGCTATGATACTGAGACATGCCGGGGACGGAGATCTGGTATTCTAAGGAACAAGATATTTTACTGATAAGCCCTTTGCGATCCTTTCCCGTATCATCGTTGATGATATATCGAGGGCGGGAAATTCCATGATATGTATGACGCCTCCAAGCTTTTCACACAGTGCGGAGGCTTTTTCTTTCATTTTTTCGGGATCGGAGGCGGATCCTCTGGTAGCCGCGATTATCTCGCAGCCGGCAAGTATGCGTCCCGGCTCCCTCCAGGTTTCCAGAGTATCCAGACAGTCCTCTCCGAATATAAAGCAGAACCGGTTGTCCGGATAGAGCCTGTTGAGTTCTTCGACCGTCTCATAAGTATAAGTACGCCCTTCACGCATTACCTCCAGATCGCATACTTTCATATAAGAAAAAGAAGATACAGCCGCGCGGACATTTTCCAGCCGCTCCTTTGCAGGCGTTACCTTCTTATCTTTTTTAAAATACGGCATCCCGGCGGGCATGAACCATACTTCGTCCAGTGAATACTGCTCATAGGCCCACTCACCCAGCAATATATGCCCTATATGTATGGGATCGAAAGTCCCGCCGACAATACCTATCTTTTTCATACAACTTTTCCGGTGAAAGGATCCAGTACCGAAGGCATACGGCGCTTATGTGCGCTGCCCTTTTCCTTTTTTATTATAAGCGCATCCGCTTGCGCATCTCCGCTGCTGCCCTTTCGTATGTAATCATGGATCTGCTGATAAGTCACACCAAGGCGTTCCTCGTCGGTCTTGCCCGAAAGCCCGTCAGTGGGTGCTTTCTGAACCAGCTCTCTCGGAAGCTCTTCCATGGTAAGGCCCAAAGCTACCACTTCCTTACTGGTAAGCCTGCCCAGAGCATTGAAATCACAGCTTGTATCACCATCTTTCGTGCAGTATCCTACCGTGGATTCGGAAAGATTACCGGTTCCTGCCAGGAAAGCCCCTATAGTCTGGGCTATATAACGAAGCGTAGTCATACGCAGCCTCGGCCCTACATTTATATTGCTCTCGTATTCGTTGGCCTCGCCCTCTCTCACGAGATCGCAGCCGCTGTATACCGCTTCCCTGAGAGTTCTGTGAATATCACCGATGTTTACGGTATAGGCATTTATCTTTAAAGCTTCACATACCTTCTGCGAATCCGTGATATCAGGCTGCACCTTGTCCGGAAGCATGATACCGTATACATTTTCCGGCCCCAGAGCCCTGGCGCACAGCGCTGCCACTACCGTTGAATCCTTACCGCCGGATATACCCAGCACTACCTTGCCTACTCCGGCGTTTGCAGTAAAATCCTTTATCATCGATACCAGGGTATCTCTTACTTTTTCTGCATTAAAATCTTCCATTATTTATGACTCCTGTTCCAGCAGCTGCATCTTCTCATTATAATAAGCAGGTGTCATATCCATGTAGTGAAGATGCGGGTTCTCAAAACGCTGCTCTTCTTCCCATACTTCATTCTTCAGCTGGTTCTGCACTCTTTCACGCAGTACCTTCATCTCTTCCGGCTCCCTGCAGCGCTCGCCGCCTTTCATCATCTGCTTCTGCAGTTCCTTAAATTCCAGATGAGCCACGGGAACCTTCTTCCAGGGCTTGTCGGGATCCAGAAGATACTTGACTTCTTCGATATTCTCATCATATTTGGCAAGTACATCCGCTATACTGTGACCTTCCTTATTATATGCCCTGTATACTTTCTTGAGTCCGGGGTTGGTCACCTTCTCTATGTTCTCGGATATCTTGATCCTGGGCTTCATCACGCCGTCCTCTTCGACTGCGCAGAGCTTGTAGACCGCACCGAATACAGGTTCCGATCTGGCTGTTATCATTCTCTCACCTACGCCGAAGGAATCTATCTTTCCGCCCTGCTCGATGATGGAACGGATAGTATACTCATCGAGAGAGTTGCTGACAACGATCTTTGCATCAGTAAAGCCTGCCTCGTCCAGTTTCTTCCTTGCCTTTCTGGACAGATAAGCAAGGTCTCCGGAATCGAGACGTATACCGTAATTCTTTGAAGTGATGCCTTTTTCCTTCATCTCCTCAAATACCTTTATCGCATTGGGTACACCGGAATCAAGCACATCATAGGTATCTACGAGCAGTATCGCATTATTGGGATAGCACTCGGCAAATTTCCTGAAAGCAGTAAGCTCGTCCTTGTAAAACATTACCCAGCTGTGAGCCATGGTACCGCCCACGGGAATGTTGAAATACTGACCTGCGGAAACGGTTGCGGTCCCGTTTACGCCGCCAAGATAGCAGGCTCTCGCTCCGTAAATGGCTGCATCATTATTGTGTGCACGTCTGGCTCCGAAATCGGAAACAGCACGGCCCTGTGCGGCCCTTACTATCCTGTTGGCCTTGGTAGCTACCAGGCTCTGGTGATTGATCTGTGCCAGAAGCTCGGTCTCAACTATCTGTGCCTGTACCAGATCTGCAACAACGGTGATCACGGGCTCGCCGGGATACATTACCGTTCCTTCCTCAAAAGCATATACATCTCCGGTAAACTTGAAAATTGAAAGATAATCAAGGAATTTCTCATCAAAGAGGTTCAGTGATGCGAGATAATCTATATCTTCCTTTTCAAAATGAAGACCTTCCAGATACTGTATTATCTGCTCAAGACCGGCAAATATCGCAAATCCTCCGCCATCCGGGTTCCTTCTGTAGAACACATCGAATGCAACCTTCCTTGCGTGGTTCTCCTGCAGAAAGTAGCCGTTTGCCATGGTAAGCTCGTACAGATCCATCATCATGGCGATGTTTCTTTCTTCATATATTGACTTGATCATCCCTTTTTCCTCCGTTTTATTGATGATATCCGATTATAACATATTGACTTTGCAAAAACAAACAGCTTTTCCACATATAACAGAACAAACGCCGCCGCAAAGGAAAGTCCCAGTTCAAACAGAAAATATGTGAGTGCATTTCCGTGTTCGCAGATCCACACAAGGGTCAAAAACCAGATGTAAGCGTGCATCAGCCACATATATACTGAATATTTCCCGAAAAATCCGAAAAACTTTTCGATCAGGTCTGCTGATCTGAACAGATATACCATGCCCCAGATAAATACCGGTACTATAAGGATATCCTGTCTTGATTCCCCTGCCTCTGCCGAAGTAAGATACCTGATGAACAGCGCTGCGAGCATTATCATCACAGGCAGCACCGCCGGCAGCTTTTTTCCTGCGAAGCGTTCCTTTTTTGTATCCTGCAAAAATGCAGCCAGATAACCTTCAAAGAATATCAGATTGAATATCGTCTGTACATGACTCCTTATCCATTCGTAACAGATATTCAGCGCCTGTACTTTATGAAAGACCGCCAGTATGAACAAAAGCACTGCTGCCGTAACTGCGGCGATGATGCGTTTTTTCTTATCTCCCTGCAGCACCATCTTTATAAACGGCGCCGACAGAAGCATCCACAGATACTGTCTTACATACCACCATGTACCGTTATAGCTCGGTTCCATTGCCGACATATTAAGCGGAAGCGCCTTCCAGTCCGTAGGCTGTTTCAGTATCCCGTTCAGTAAACCCACGCAGACGGCTATCACCAGCCACAGTCTCAGATACAGCGCAAAGATGCGTCTTATCATCAGTCCGAAGTCTTTTCGTATGGTATCGCTTTTTTTCAGGACATGATAGATGCCGTAACCGCTGACAAAAGAAAAGATCGCGACACACATGCGTCCCGTTCTCGCCAGATGCTCAACAAAAGCGGAGTGCTTAAGAAAGCCCTCCGGAAAATAATAACTGAACAGAAAATAATGATGGAACATCATCATAAGAACTGCCAGTCCCTGAAATGCCCTGCTCTCTTCCTTTTTCATGACTTAACAGTTTGCCTCGAAGAATTCCAGCATGCGTTTATTGGAGATGAGGCTCTCATACCATTCCCAGTGAGAGATATTGAACACATGCTCGATATGTGCACCATCCTCTTTCTTCCATATTAAAGTCTCATAGTCCTGCCCTGTGGCATCAAGCGCTTCCATAAGAAGTCTGCTCTGCTGATGCAGGGATTCTGACTCCGACCCTATCAGCAGCATGGGAGGCAGCTTAATCCCCTTCATAACGGAAGACAGACTTGTCTTTCCGGACCAGGGTGCTGCTTCGCCCTTATCTCCCAGCATCATAGCCAGATAGGCTCTTGCCGTTCCCCTGCCATTCTCCGTACCGTCTCCTTCCATTATATACAGGCTGTCTGTTTCGGAACAGGGGCAGTTTAAACAGATGGCTTTAACATCCATTTTCACCGGAGATACCCCGTAGGTCTTCATCAGCTCCGGATCCTCTAATATAGAAGAAACCAGACCGGTAAGATGACCGCCGGCCGAATCCCCTGTGATCATAACATTTCCGAGATCAAAGCCGCGTTTTTCTCCATAGTTCTCAAGCCAGTGCAGCGAATCGAAGATATCCTTCACTATACCCTGCAGATCTGTATACTGCAGCAGCGTATAGTTCATCGCCATCACGGCATAGCCCTGTGCCGCTATCCATCCCAGATAGTTCTCGGAAAGATCGGCCGTTCCGTACATCCATCCGCCGCCGTGTATATAGATCACACTTTTAAGCTTTCCCCCGGCTGCATCATAATCTTTCGGATAGTATAAATTGAGGAGATGCCAGGGACTGTAATCCCCGAGATAGTTTATATGGCTTTCCTTGCGCCATCCTTCGGGAACAGGCGCATAACGCTCAAGCTTTGCGTTATTTTTTTCGATCTCAGCCCAGAAATCGATCAGCAACCGTCTGTAATCTGTCATGGCACACCTCCTGCGAGCCTTTATTTAACCTTGAGTTTACCAATAACGGCCTCTTTTGGCAAGAACGGCCTGTCGCTTACTAAGCTTTAATCATCATTGCCGGCTGCAAGACGGAGACCCGCCGTTGCAGAAACGGGAAGCGAAAAAACAACGGCCTGTGCTTCCGTGCGCAATCCCGCATTGTCCATGATCGCGCGCATCACATTATCACGGGACGCCGTATTTACTACCATACACAGCATTTCTTTTTTCTCTGCTATTACCATTCCCATGAATTTATCCGTACCCTGTGCGCCGGTCCCTTTGGCATGTATGATGGTACCGCCTCCGACGCCTGCACTCCTGGCCGCATCCATTATGGTCTCGGTATGTCCGTGATTTGCAATGACTACTATCAATTCGGTTTCGGTATTCTTCATGGTACTTTCCTCTCCCCTGACATATTCCTGCGATCCCAAAAGAAAACTCAGCTGCTTCTTTCCGCCTATAGATGACAGCGGTATGATAAAGACCACTCCGGTACCCGGAACGTCGATATGGAAACGCCGCTGCAGTTCTTTTTTAATGGAAGTGAAATTATCCGAAGTAACGAAGCTTCCCATTATCGATTTTTCCGAAGCTTCAAGCCCGAAGGTATCAAGGACCTCTGAAGTCGCAGTCCCGTTCCCGTAAGTGATAAAGCTCAGATCCACGCCATGCTCACTGTACAGCCTGATAAAAGCCTTCTCCCTGCTTCGTTCAGTGATCGTTATCATGTAACATACTTCACTCATAAACAACCTCTGTCATATCATAACGGAATGATCGCATCATCATCCAGATCTTCATATTCTTTAGCCAAAAGCAGCAGTTCTTTGATACGTTTCTTTTTCTTTTTTTCCGAAACTATGCCCATAAGCTGAATGGTAATGAGCGGTGTCATCGCAACCATCGCGACCACACCGAAAGCATCCGTGACCATGTTTCCTCCCGTAGCCATACAGGCGCCCTGCGCAAGCGGTACCAGAAAAGCAGCCGTCATCGGTCCGGAAGCTACCCCGCCCGAATCAAATGCGATCGCCGTATACATTGGCGGTACAAAAAAGGATGAGATGATCGCTATCGCATATCCCGGTATCAGTACCCAGAGTATGGGAAGCCCGGTAAGTACACGGAGCATGGATATTCCTATGGAAATGGCAACACCAGCGGAAAGCGCATCTCCCATAGCCTTTGCCGGGATACGGCCATCCGTCATCTCCTCGACCTGTCTGTTCAGTACATATACTGCAGGCTCCGCCTTTACTATGAAATAACCCATTATCATACCTACCGGTATCAGTATGTAGGGTGAGCCTGCTTTTGCGATAAGGCTTCCCAGCATGCTTCCGACAGGCATAAAACCGACATTTGCTCCCGTCAGAAAAGTAACTAATCCGACATAGGTATAAAGCAGTCCCATTCCTATCCTTTTCAGTTTCTTTAAAGGAAGTTTCAGACTGAGAAGCTGAAAGACCAGCATAAAGATCAAAAGGGGTAACAGTGCAATTGCTATCTCCTTCATATACACCGGAACATTCATAATAAAAGTATAGAACAGTTCCATTGAGTCGGCAGCATCGAATACGCTTACTGCCGCACTCTGTGATCCCGAAGAAGGAAACAGTATCCCCAGTATCATAACAGCCAGCACCGGTCCTACAGAGCACAGGGATATAAGACCGAAGCTGTCATCCGCAGCGCTCTTATCACTGCGGAGCGCCGATACGCCCACACCCATGGCCATTATAAAAGGTACCGTCATCGGACCTGTCGTGACACCGCCGGAATCAAAAGCAATGCTTAAGAAATTATCCGGAACCAGAAAAGCCAGAACAAAAACAGCTATATAGGAAACTATGAGCAAAACGCTCAACGGGATCTTCAGAAGCATACGCAGCATTGCTATCACCAAAAATATTGCTACACCCAGGGCAACACTGAGTATCAGGGTCGCATTTGGAACATTTGGCACCAGCTCGGCCAACACCTGCAGATCAGGCTCCGATACGGTGATGATAAGTCCCAGTATAAAAGCGATCGCCACGATGACCACAACTTTTCTGGACCTGGTCAGGAAATTTCCGACATGAGCCCCCATGGGAGATACGGACATTTCCGCCCCCAGTGTAAACAGCATCATCCCCAGTATAAGCATAATGCTGCCTGATAAAAAAGTAAGCATTATTCCCGAAGATACCGGAACCAGCAGTACCGAGATCACACATACTATCAGCACTATCGGGAATACCGACTTTATCGCTTCTTTAGCTTTTTCCTTCAGATTATTTAAATTCAGAAACATTATTCAGACTCCGCATTGATGCCTTTTATTCATATTCGTAATTCATAAGGGAACCGTCCATGCCGCTTACATCGATGATAAAGAATCTGTCTTCTCCATTGTCATCCGTATAGATGTATCCGTTATGCGGACTGTCTCCCGGGAAATTGATCCCCGCACACAGCGGCTTATCGGGTGTCAGTTCATCAAGCCTGAATTTCTCTTCCTTAATGAACTCTATATAACCGTCATCACCCATATAATCTATCGTCAGCTCCACGATCCTGAAGTTTTTAACCGGTTTATTCGTCGATATAAGTACATGGGTTGTATACTGATCCGTGTAGTCCGGATCATATGCTATATAATCCGTAGATTCATCTACCACACCGTCAGCCCATTCCACGCTGACCACCGATCCGGATCCGCTAACCGTCCCCGCCGTATAACTGTCAAAATATGTCCAGTCAAGAGATTCATAATTCTGATCGCTCAGCAGATTCCAGAATTCAACATCCGAAATGTTCAGCTCTTCGGACAGGGCCGCATCACATACGCCTGAGGTATTATGATAAAATCCCAGCGTGCCGTCTTCTTTTTCATCCGAAAAATAGAAGTCGTCCCAAACCTGTGTTCCGTCTTTATCAAGATGACAGGTTCCGAAAAGAGAGAACATCGCTCCTCCGGATCCGAAATAATTGAACACTCCGTTTCCTGACCAGCGGAAAGTACTCCGTGTCATACCTTCAAAGATCACGACAGGTTCATCATCCCTGCAGGTGTAGCAGCCGTATACCGTGGCTACTTCAGCCGGCGCATCCGTATCAGGCAGTTCATTTCGTCCGATCAAAAGCTCCGGGATACCGTCACCGCTGATGTCGTCATACCTGTATCCTATCATACCCGGCAGGCGGTCTTTATCCTCATACATTATCAATTCTATAAGTCCGGACGGAACATATTTATAATCCCTGTCATAATCATAACCGTCCGCAAGTGCTCCGGATATTTCATCGAGCACCGGTGCATAGACTTCCTCATAAGACAGATCATAAGGCATTTCCGATCCGGGACCGTCTAAAGGGGGCTCAACCTCTATCGTAGGTTCAGGCTCCGAAGTGGGAGTTGCCTCGGCAACCTCCGTCCTTTCCCTGGGTCTTTCGTTTACTTCAACTTCTTCTTCCTTTTCACCGCAGCCCGCAAGACTTACCGCTGTGATCAATGCCAGAATAACCGTCAGTTTGCTCTTTTTCATAACTTCCTCCTTTTTTCCCTACCCTGTATGCGATTATACCACAATTTCGTACTCTTCGACATTTTTTCCTTATCTTGCATAAGAAATATAAAAAGTGGTAAAATATACGCGTCTGTTTATCAGACTACTCTACATTTTACTGAGGGGCACCGGCTAAATGTATTATGCCAGCTTTGGAATACTTGCTATAATTCTTCATATCGTAATAAATTTCAGCGCTATGAAGCCCGTCGACAAAAAGACAGCGCCGCTTTATGCTGTCCGCTACAGACTTTTTCTCATTGTTGTAATGATCTATTATCTTTCCGATATCTGCTGGGGCTTTTTGATGGATCTGAAAAACATTCCCCTTGTATATGCGGATACGGTCATATATTTCTTTTCCATGGTATTGTCGGTACTGCTGTGGACCCGCTATGTAGTTGCCTATCTTGACAGAAAAGGCCTGTTTGGCAGGATCCTTACCTACACGGGTTATGCGATATTCATATATGAAATACTCAACCTCGCCATAAATTTTTTCCATCCTATAGTATTTTACTTTACCGCAGATAAGGAATATGTTCCAGGACGAGCAAGATATATCACACTCGGCATACAGGTCCTTTTATTCACCGTCACCTCTGTATATACACTTTTCATCTCTTCCGTAAAGGGCACAAAAGAAAAGATCCATAACCGGGCAATAGGACTTTCAGGTATAGTAATGACCGTTTTCATCCTTCTCCAGACCTTTTTCCCGCTTCTTCCTTTTTATGCCATAGGACTACTCATAGGAACCTGCGTGGTACATGTCTATGTCGTTGAAGATGAAAGGATAGACCACAACCGTGAACTGAACATCATGAGAGAGATGGCTGTCAACGAGCATATAGAAAGCGAAAAGAACCGAAGAGAACAGCTGCGTGCTTTAAACACCGAAAAAGAACTGGCAAGACGCGACGAGCTGACCGGCATAAAGAATAAAGTCGCCTACACCGAACTTGTCAGAGCAGTGCAGGGCAATATTGATAACGGCATCAACTATCTTCCGTTTGCGCTTGTTGTCTGCGACATAAATGATCTGAAAAAGATAAATGATACCGAAGGCCACGTGGCAGGCGATGAATACATAAAGGCTTCCGCAGCCATCATATGTGACATCTTCGATCACAGTCCCGTATTCCGTATAGGCGGTGATGAGTTTGTGGTCTTTCTTCGCGGCAATGATTATTCTGACCGTAAAGAACTTGTTGAAAAGATCCGCGGCATCTCACACAGTAACAGCGTTGCAGGCAAGGGTCCCGTTGTAGCTGTCGGCATGTCGGAGTTTATCTCCGGTAAAGATTTAAACGTTTCGGATACTTTTGCCCGCGCCGATTCTGAAATGTACAAAGACAAACATGAACTTAAAACTGTTTAGAATTAAGGACCGGAATGGTTCTTTTCTTTTCATCATTACTTCCGTCTGAAGCGGTACATGCTTATCCCTGCTGCCATAGGAAGATTCAGGCTGTCTATCTCCTTACTGTGCGTGATTATCACCGTCTCACAAAATGATGCGTATTCTTCCGGCAGGCCCGTTGCTTCATTGCCGTATATCAGCGTATAGGGAGATGCTGTCTTTACCTCTTCCAGGTCTTTACTGGAAGTAAGCATAAAAGCATATCTGTGATTATCTTCAAATAGTTTTCTGTAATCATCGATCGTATCGAAATACTCAACCCTTACATGAAAAAGCGCCCCCATTGATGCTCTCACGGTTTTGGGATCGTATACATCCACTGCGGGTGCGATGATGGCAATATCTTTGTATCCGAATCCCGTTGCCGTACGGAGTATCGTGCCCATATTACCTGCATCTGAAGGATTGACGAACATCAGATGATCACCGGCTTCCATCTTCTGTTTTTCTTTTCTGAACATGCCTATCACATAACAGTTTCCTTTGGGTGAAAGTATGTTAAAAGCCTTATCGTTCTTTTCCACTTCTACATGATTTTTCTCACAGATAGCGATAAGCTCCTTAGTGCTGTCCGTCATCTGTGTATCCGAACATATAAAGACCCGGAGCGCCAGATCCGGCCTCAGTTTCATCAGCTCAAACGTGAGTGTCGCTCCCAGTGTATACGAATGATCAAGATCTCTTTTATATCTTTCAACCTTCATAGCTTACTCCTTTTCCGCAGCAGCACATACACAGAACGGGATCAGCACCGCATATGAAAATGCATAGCGGAACAGTCTTGCTGCCGGGATCGCCAGAAACAGCGTGGCTATGATGGCTGCTGCCGGGATAAGTATAATAAGTCTCTTCTCCCTGCCCTTATGTGACAATATCTTTGCCGCTGTTAAGAGAAGTATCCAGGTGTAGGAACCCATACTCCACAGAAAGCCGTATACCGGCACTACGCTTCCGAGTTTTATCGCCAGCTCACGGAGTTTCACCGCCGCCTTTCCCACTATCAGCGGTTTTTCACTCAGTCCGAAACTGTTGGGATAGACTCCCTCTATCACCGCTATATCATAATCTCCCTCGGGATATATGATATTCTCTGTCAGATCCTTCCAGGCAAGTATGTAATCCACGGGATACCTGATTCCCAGGCGGAGCCACAGTCTGAAATATGCTCCCTTATTCTGTTCGAGTTTTTCCGGATTTCCCGATCTGATAAGTTCCTTGATGTTATCCGCAAACCACGGACAGTACAGTTCATCAACACGTGAGATATCTGTCAGTTCTTCAAGCAGCGCCCTGTCCGCCGGTGAAATATCCCTGTGATAATAAAGCACACGGGCTATCTGCTGTTCAGGCACATGCAGCGCTTCCGCCATATCCGGCTGCTCCACTCCGCAGGCAGTCATCACCGGTCCCTTAATGATGCATACCGTCACTATCACGGGAAGCAGCATAAACAGTATCTTTTTCCATTCCTTGAGATATACGATCGCAAATACCGCTGCGATCAAAAGAAATACGTACCAGCCGTTCGATCTGAACAGACTCATAAGTATTCCGAGTATATTAAAATATGCGATCCTCACTACCATGTTTTTTCCGTAAGGAAGGCCCTCATAAACTATACGCGTTAGTTCACAGCAAAACAGCATCACGATCCCGGCAAAAATCACATCCTTGCATACTATTATCGACTGCACCGCCATAAAGGGAACCGCCGCATAGAAAGCCAGGACTGCCATACATACTGCCCGTCTGAGCTTTATCACTTTATACAGGGTACTGATCACAACGGAAGCGCAGAACGCAAAGAAACACATCTGAAAGAAAGTATACAGTCCTATACGGATATTGATACTCTCGGTAAATATCCCGCCGATATGATAGAAGAGCCCTATCAGAAGCGTATGTATGATGGGGTGATGATTGGACCAGGGTCTTATGCCCAGTACCTGCTCTATCTGTCCTATGGGATCCGGATCGAATATGCCGGGAAAACTGTAAAGAAACCAGGGCAGATAAAACACAAGACAGACCAGAAAAGAAAAGAGCATGATATTTTTCATTTCCGGCGAGCCTTCTTTTTTCTCAAACAGCCATCCTGTCCCTATATCTGTCAGCAGCAGGAACAAATGACAAAACAGTATAAAAAGGCCTGCTGTTATGATACAGAGAAAACCCGCTTTAAAAAGACGGTTGTCATATTCCGCAAGGATATCATATGCCTTCACTATCAGCATCACGAAAGTCAGTATCGCAGATGATATGACCGTCGGCCACAGCCTTTCCGGCCTGCCCTTTTTTGAGGTATAAGAATATAAACAAAACAGTCCCCCCATCAGTAATACTGAAAGGGGACTGCGTACAGAAATCTTATATGTCAGCATTAATGCCCATACGGAAATAAAGGCATAAAGCAGATATGTGACAGATCCTTTGTTTTGATTATTCTTCATCTTCCGCAGGGTATATCAGGTCGTCATCGTCATCATCAGGCTCTGCCGGTTCATGAACGGGCATTGCGGCCTTCTCTTCTTCCATATGCTGTTCGGCGCTGTCCACGTCATCGTATTCCGTGATACCGTCGCTAAGCTTTTCGCGCACCTTGGCGATCTTGGCAACCTTTACGTTCTCGTCACCGATGTTCATCATCTTCACGCCGGAAGTGATACGTCCGTGTACGGGTATCTCCTCCATCCTTACCTGTATGATGGTTCCGGCAGTAGTTATCATCATTATCTCATGATCATCATTAACCGCCTTTACACCTACGACATCCCCGGTCCTCTCCGTGATCTTATAACACTTGAGACCTTTGCCGCCACGGTTCTGAAGCTTGAACTCTTCAAGTGCACTGCGCTTTCCTATACCGTTTTCGGATACGATCAGCAGTGAATCACCCTGATGATCAAGCTGCATACCGACTACTTCATCATCATAGTTAAGGTTCATTCCTATGACACCCATCGCGCCGCGGCCCATACATCTTACATCGGTTTCCTTAAACCTGATGCACATTCCGTACTTTGTTACTATAAATATATGCGTATCCTTATCGGTCTGCTTTACTTCTATCAGTTCGTCGTCATCCCGGAGTGTAATGGCTGCCAGACCTGTTTTTCTTATGTTGGCAAACTCCATTATATTTGACTTCTTTACGATACCCTTTTTCGTGACCATGAACAGGTTCTTGCCTTCTTCATAATCCGATACGGGAATGACTGCGGTCGGATGCTCTTCAGGCTGCAGCTGCAGGAGATTGACTATAGCGGTACCCCTTGCACTGCGTCCGGCTTCAGGTACTTCATAAACCTTGATCCTGTAAGCACGTCCCTTATTCGTAAAGAATATGAGATAATGATGTGTCGTGGTCATCAGCAGGTCTTCGATATAATCATCTTCAATAGTGGTTATACCTTTTATACCCTTGCCGCCTCTTCCCTGAGCCTTGAAATTATCAACCGTCATACGCTTGATATATCCGAGGTTGGTCATGGCCAGCACACAGTTCTCAAGCGGTATCATATCTTCTTCATTGATCTCGGAATTATCATAAGTGATAGCCGTACGTCTTTCGTCTCCGAAGCGTTCAGAGGTTTCCAGAAGCTCAGTCCTGATAACACCCAGCAGCAGCTTCTCATCACCAAGTATGGCTTTCCATTCGGCTATCTTCTTTAACAGTTCCTCATGTTCGGCAACCAGCTTTTCTCTTTCCAGTCCGGTAAGAGCTCTCAGCCTCATCTCAACTATGGCTGTAGACTGCTTTTCGGTTAAATTGAAGCGCTCCTCCAGTCTGCTCTTGGCTTCCTGTGTAGTCTGGCTGCTGCGGATGATGCTTATCACTTCATCGATATGATCCAGCGCGATCAGCAGACCCTGCAATACGTGGTCTCTTTCCTCCGCCTTGTTCAGATCATATTTGGTGCGGCGTGTCACTACATCTTCCTGATGCTTTAAGTATTCGGTCAGCATATCAAGGAGATTGAGCACCTTGGGCTCGTTATTAACCAGAGCCAGCATAGTCACGCCGAAAGTATCCTGCAGCTGTGTATGCTTATAAAGCTGGTTAAGTATTATATTCGCGTTGGCATCGCGGCGTATCTCTATCACGACTCTCATACCTTCGCGGTTGGACTCGTCGCGGATATCGGTGATACCGTCTATCTTCTTTGCTTTTACCAGGTCAGCCATCTTCAGTATCATGTTTGCCTTGTTCACCATATAAGGCAGTTCCGTGATGATGATCTGGCTCTTGCCGTTGGGAAGTGTCTCTATACTGGTAACACCGCGCATACGTATCTTGCCGCGGCCGGTGCGGTAGCTTTCCTGTATGCCGCGTGTACCGAGGATAAGCGCTCCCGTCGGGAAATCCGGCCCCTTGACTATATCAAGCAGCTCTTCTATATCCGTTTCCCTGTTTTCATTGACACGGTTGTCGATTATCTTCACTACGGCATTGGTAACTTCCCTCAGGTTGTGAGGAGGGATATTTGTTGCCATACCTACGGCTATACCCGTTGTACCGTTTACCAGAAGGTTCGGAAAACGGCTGGGAAGCACTACCGGCTCCTGCTCGGTTTCATCGAAGTTGGGTGTAAAATCAACGGTATCCTTATTGATATCCTCCAGCAGTTCCATGGATATCTTTGAAAGACGGGCTTCGGTATACCTCATGGCTGCCGCGCCGTCACCGTCCACCGAACCGAAATTGCCGTGACCGTCCACAAGGGTATATCTCATGTTCCATTCCTGGGCCATGTTTACCAAAGCACCGTAAATGGAAGAATCACCGTGAGGATGATACTTACCCATGGTATCGCCGACGATACGCGCACACTTACGGTGAGGCTTGTCCGGCTCGTTATGCAGTTCTATCATGGAGAAAAGGATACGGCGCTGAACCGGCTTGAGACCGTCGCGCACATCCGGAAGGGCTCTGGAAGCAATAACGCTCATGGCGTAATCGATGTAGTACTTCTCCATCGTCTGCTTCATATCCACTTCATTTATACGGTCAAATACTCTGTCGTTAAGCTCTTCGCTCATGTCAAAACTCCTCAAAAAATGCCATTTTTCCAACAGCTTATATTACCATTTTTTTGAGGAATTTGCAAG
>JAIKYA010000115.1 GCA_024683645.1 Lachnospiraceae bacterium | reverse complement strand
TTTTATCAGGGAATTCTATTTTTTATATCGTGAGGAGACTGACTATTGCCTCAGGGCACATAAGGAAGGTCTGAAGATCGTTTACTATCCGGAGGTAACAATAGTCCATAAAGCGGGTGTTACCACAAAAAATGTAGCAGTGTATTACTATCATAGAAATATGTTTATTCTTTCAAGGGAAATATATAAAACCGGTAGTTTTGAGCTGGCGGCTTTCTATTTCCCGAGATTCCTGGTGTATTCTCTGCGGATCATCAAAAAAGCCGGGAGCGGCAAAGAGAAGAGAAGGAAGCTTAAACAGCTATGGCATGCTTATATAGATGGTGTAAGAGATATACGCGGTGTTAAAAAACAGTGTTGCAAAAGAGTATAAATATGAAAAAGGAGGGATAAGCGGAGATGGCAGAAAATAAGGGATTGTCGGGAACGATAGTCGGAGGCTTATGCTGGGACAGGCTTACGCGTGAGCGTATGAGGGATCCGCTTGCCTTGGAAAACTTCGGATATAAGGTTTATTCCGAGAATGACGAGGATGGGATCATACAGGAGATATTCAAAAGGATCGGCACGGAAACGAAGGAGTTTATCGAATTCGGAGTGCAGAACGGACTTGAGTGCAATACCCATTTTCTCCTGCATCACGGCTGGCACGGACTATGGCTGGAGGGAGATGCACAATCCTGTAAAGAGATAGGGAATAAGTTCAGGCCAGTGCTTAAAGACGGACGGCTGAAAGCAGTCAATGCATTTATCACCCGGGAGAATATAGATGAACTGATCAATAAGAACAGAAATACTGAGCATAAAGACAGTATGCCGGACTTTTTAAGTATAGATATAGACGGGAACGACTGTTATGTCTGGGAAGCCATAAGATCCGTTAAACCAAGGCTTGTCTGTATAGAATATAACGGCAAGTTCCCGCCTGATCTGAACTGGAAGCAGGCCTATGATCCGAAACATGTCTGGGATAAAACAGACTGGCAGGGAGCGTCTTTAAAAGCAATGGAGCTGCTGGGCAGGGAAAAGGGTTATGTTCTGGTCGGAACCAACCTTACCGGCGCCAATGCATTCTTTGTAAGAGAAGATCTGTATTCGCAGGATAAGTTCATAAAATCGGATACTGCCGAAACACTGTATAATCCTTACCGGAAGAAGAGCCTCAGGTTTGAAACACCGGGTCACGCGCCGAGATACTGTCTTGTGGGACAGGAAGAAAACAAAGGTGTCCTGAACTATTATGACAGCGAAGCGGAATACAGGAGAAGCAGAAAAAAAGAAAAAAGAAAAAGATTAAAAGAACTGATCAGGAAAAAGATGTTGAAGATATGAGATCCGATACGGTAAAAAAGAAAAAAAACACTTCCGGCGAAACCGGGAGTACGGCAAAGTCAATACTCATATGGCTGGTGAAGCTGTATGTATTTTTGCTCATGGCTGTTTATCCTCTGTATTATAAGGATAAGTATTATGACATTGATGTTGCAAAATGGAATTTTTTTAAGTATGTGAGTTTTTCTTTCGCTGCCGTTATTGCCATAGTATTCCTCCGTTACCTGGGATGCTTCATAGCGGAGAAGAAACTTAAAGAGTTTTTAAGTAAGACATATAAAAAGCTGACGATGACGGACCGTTTTGTTCTGGGCTACCTGCTCGTCTGCTGCATATCCACACTTATCACGCCTTACAGGCAAAACCTGATCTGGGGCGTTGATGGCTGGTACATGGGTTTTATCGCCCAGCTCAGTTTTGTTCTTATCTATTTCCTTGTTTCAAGGTACTGGAGATGGGACCCGTTCCATCTCTTTATATTCCTGCTGACCGCTTTTGCGGTGTTCTTTCTTGCTGTGATCATGAGGTTTCGTATCGATCCCCTGAAAATGTACGAAGGTCTGGATGAATATAACATACAGCACTTTCTGTCTACGCTGGGACAGACCACCTGGTATTCCAGCTATATGTGTATCATGGCGCCTCTTGGGCTTGTAGGGTATTGGTGTGCGGAAAAAAAGCTTCACAGGATCGCTCTCGGAGTATTCTGTGTGATAAGCTTTATGAGTTTTGTTACACAGAATTCGGACAGTGCTTATGTGGCTGTCTTCGGGATATTCTTTATGCTGTTCTGGATATCCTTTGAATCCGATGGGAAATTCCTGCGTTTTCTCGAATGCGTTATTCTGGTGCTGGGAGCCTTTAAGCTTATCGGACTGTTGCAGCTCGCATTTAAGGAACGCGCGGTGGCACTGGACCGGCTTTCGATATTCATGAGCCGGTCGGTTGCGACGCTGTTCCTCCTTGTGGCCGCCGGCCTGCTTTATATATTGCTGCGCGCTGTAGTGTTTAGAAAGACAGATTTTCATATAGAAAAGATAAAGAAGATAAGGGGAGTGATGCTCATCCTTCTTGTACTGGGAGTGCTGGGGATGATCATATATATCTTTCTGAATACAACGGGGAGGCTGCCGGAAAGCCTCTCTTCGGACAGTAATTACCTTGTCTTTAATGATGCCTGGGGGAATAACAGGGGAGTATCATGGCGCTGTACCGTAGACGGATATATTAAGGCGGATCCTTTACGCAAGCTCTTTGGAGTGGGACCGGACAGCTTCGCCGAATATATATACGGTTATTATCAGGCCGATCTGGACAGGATCCTGGGGGGACATATCGCCCAGATCTGTGCCCATAACGAATGGCTCAATACTCTCTTAAATCTGGGAATTCTGGGGTTTATCGCTTACCTCGGTATTTTTGTCTCTTCTTTTAAA
>JAIKYA010000105.1 GCA_024683645.1 Lachnospiraceae bacterium | reverse complement strand
AACAGCCAGTGTTGATGCGGATAATGAAAGAGCGATACAGGAGGCAATATCAGAGCTTTGCAGGGACAAGACCCTGCTGGTGATCGCGCACAGGCTTAAGACAATAAAAGATGCAGATCAGATACTGGTAATATCGGACGGGCAGATCGTGGAAAAGGGAAAACACGAGGAACTCTGTGCGCTTAACGGAGCATATGCGCATATGGTTTTGCTTCAGGCGTCGTAGGACGGGAATACAATGAAAAGTTCGCAATGCACCGTAAAGTTTAAAACAGATAAGCTACGATCATGGCTGTCAGCTCACGGCTGACAGCTTTTTTATTTTTTCCGCCGTTATGAAACAATGTGTCATGTACGGCAGCTTCAACAGTAGTAAGGATCAGGTAAGAGGCTGTTTTTAGATCTCTGACTTTGAGCTCGTCTTTATACGCTGAGAGTATAGAAGTGAATGTTTTGGTCAGCTTCCGCTTATGAACCATTTCGATCTCCCTGAATTCATCCGACTGTTCCGAAAGAGAAGCTATCTCGCGCTGAAAAGCGGTTTCGTATTCATGGCCTTTAAAAACAGTTTGAATATATAAATATACCGTTTCTTCGATGGAATGTTTATCAAGAGCATCAAAAGGACCGGATAGCGTGTCTGCGTCTGATCCGGGATCATCACTCATATTCATAGGCGCAAGAACAGCATTATATATGTCGGCCACCAGTTCTTTATAGAGTTCTTTTTTATCCTTGTAATACGAATAAAAGGTTCCGATGGAAACGCCGGCTTCTTTCGCAATCTCGTTTGAGCTGGTAGAGTGGTAGCCCTTTTCAGCCATCAGTCTGATAGCGGCGTTTTTGATACGCTGCTTTTTTTCCATGCTTCTTTTCTGTTTAGGTATGCGGATACCTTTTTCGCCCATATTATCTCCCCGATATTTACAGTTATGATGGTGATCACAAAAACAGTATACCACATATCAGATAATAATCAAAGAAAATATGAGCTTATGCTCATTTTATTATTGACAAAACAGTTAGCAGGTGCTAACATCCAAAACGTGAGCGGAAGCTCATATTAATAAACAATCGTGACTATTGTCAAAGAGGATGATAAAGGCTGCCGGGCAGTCGGAAAGGAATCAAAATGTATCTTGAAGTAAAAGGGTTAAAGAAAAGTTACGGAGAAGGCGGAAGTTATATTCAGGTTTTAAAGGGAATAGATCTTTCCGTGGAAAAGGGGATCATGTGCGTTATACAGGGCACGAGCGGTTCGGGCAAATCAACAATGCTTAACTGTATCGGAGGTCTGGATAATGCGGATTCGGGTTCGATAAAGACAGAAGGAAAGGAGATAGTCGGGCTTAAGAATAATGCTCTTTCGGAATACCGCAGGGATAATCTCGGCTTTATATTTCAGTTCTATAATCTTATACCCAATCTGACGGTAAGGGAAAACATAAAGGTTTGCGAGTATCTCACGGATAGTCCAATGGATATAGATGAACTCCTGGATGTATTGGGTCTTACGGAACACCAGAACAAGTTCCCCTCACAGCTTTCAGGTGGCCAGCAGCAGAGATGCGCAATAGCAAGAGCACTGATAAAGAATCCCAGGCTGCTTCTTTGTGATGAACCTACGGGAGCGCTTGATTCGAAAACATCACGTGATATTTTGATCCTGCTTGAAAAGGTAAATACAAAATACGGAACAACAATGCTTATAGTAACGCATAATAATGCCATTAAGAATATGGTGGATCAGGTTGTGATCATGAAGGATGGAGAGATAAGAAAGTCTTATATGAATGATAAAAAAATACCGGCTGCTGATTTGGAGGATCTGTAATGAGAGTATTAAATAACAGGATATGGAGGGAATTCAGGGCACATTTCGGAAGATATCTGGCACTGTTTTTTATGATAGTGCTTGGAATGTATCTTGTGGTAAGTGTTGCCGGCATGGCGGAAACAACTATTCAGGGAAGCAGGGAATATAATGACCGGTGCAGGCTGCAGGACGGACAGTTCACAACATTTGTTCCGCTCACCGATACCCAGCTGACAGAGCTTGAAAGAGTTTATGGTGATATAGAGAAGATATTCAGTATAGACATTGAAGTTGATAATACGGATATCATCCGTGTTTTCAGAAAAAGGAAAAAGATAAATCTGTTAAATCTGGATGAAGGGCGGAAGCCTGAAAAGGACGATGAGATAGTTATCATGAATCTCTATGCCCAGAGAAACGCCGTAAGGGTAGGAGATCCGATTACACTTGCAGGCAGGGAATATACAGTATGCGGAGTGGGCTGTGTTCCGGACTATAATCTTACCGTAAAGAATTTTTCGGATATGACGGCGGATCCGGAAAACTTTGGTATCGCAATTGTAAGTGATGAGGGCTATGACGCGCTTTTGCACAGCGGTAAAACAGGCGGTGAAGCATATACCTATTCATACAAACTGGCGGAAGGAGCGGATGCAAAGCAGCTGAAGGAAGCTGTTAAGGATATTGATTTCGATTATAAAAGCTCGGGGAATGAATATCTTATTGAATATGTAGACAGGCTTTATAAAGATAAAACGGATTTTGAGGAGGGACTGACTGAACTTATTGACGGAACAAACGATCTGTACGATGGTATCGTTCAAGTAAGCGACGGGGCAAGTGAGCTTAAAGAAGCGGTGAAGGAAAATAATACAGGTTTTGAGCTTCTGAAAGCTACGCCTTTTGAGGCTCTGACTCAGATAACGGACGGATATCTTAAAGCTGCAAGGGAATTAAATGACGGAACCGATGAACTCCTTAAAGGTGCAGAGGATTATAAAGAAGGCGTTTGGGAGTTTAATGATGAAGTAAGGGATTTCCTTGATGAGAATCTAACCGCCGATATAGCCAATTTAGAGAGCTTTTATGAGAATAAGGATAATCCCAGGATAGCAAGTGATGCAGCCAGCGATGTTGTACTCAAGAAGCTTGTAAGCCTTGTAGCCGGCGCGATACTTGTTATGCTTTTTGCTTATGTTATATCTGTATTCATTATTCATCAGATAAACGAGGAAAGCAGCATAATCGGTACGCTTTATGCTATGGGTATAAAAAGAAGAACGCTTACCCTGCATTATATCATGCTTCCGACGCTTGTGACATTTATAGCAGGTCTTGCCGGGATGCTCATCGGGTTCAGCTGTATAGGAGTGGATTTCCAGATGCAGGACAGCTATCTGTATTACAGCCTTCCGCATATGGATAAAGTATTTCCTCTCTATATTGTCATATACTGTGTCGTTATGCCACCGTGCATATCTATCCTTGTTAATACTCTGGTCATCCGTAAGAAGCTGGCAAGAACCGCGCTTTCGCTGATCAAAAATGAACAGGCTGATCTTGTAAAGGGCAATGGGGGCACATTTATAGTTGGTCGAAAGATAAGGAGCCGTGCATTTCTCGGACAGTTCTCTAAAAGACAGATGATGCGCGAGAGAAGAAGCGTATTTACTGTCGTGACCGGTATGGTCGTTGCTCTTCTGATATTTATGATAGGGCTTGACTGTTATGTGCTTTGTGACAATGTAAGGAAGGAGAATCTGGCCGATATCAATTATGAATATATGTATATTTATAAGTATCCGACTAAGGAGGTTCCTAAGGGCGGTGAAGCATGTTTTGTTAAGAACCTCACTGTGGATTATCTGGATTATTCGCTGGATGTAAATCTGATAGGTATTGATAAGGATAATCCGTACTATGCTTTTAAAACGAGCGGGAATAAGAAAGACATAGTTATAGCGTCATCAACTGCCCAGAAATACGATCTGAAGACCGGAGATACATTTATACTGGAGGATACTTCGGAGGATATGAAATATGCTTTTACGGTCTCTGAAATAGTGCCTTATTCTATAGGCCTTACAGCATATCTGGATATTGATGAAATGAGGGAGATGTTTGGAGAGAGTGATGACTATTACAACATGGTCCTGTCGGATAAGGACCTGGGAATTGATGGCGGCAGACTGAGCTCTGTCAGTAAGCGCTCAGATATTGAGAATGCAGCAGGAATATTTGTGGATCAGATGATGTCACTTATCGTGATACTCATAGTTGTATCGATACTGATATTTATTGCAGTAATGTTTCTGATGCTAAATGTAATGATCGACCGGGCAGTATTTGGAATATCTCTTGTGAAGATATTCGGATACAGAATGAAGGAGATCCGAAGAGTTTATCTGGATGGGAATTTCTACGCAGTTATGATCGGTGCATGCATAGGAATACCGGTAGTCAAAAAGATCGCTGATATGATATATCCTTATTTTATCGCTAATACTGCTATGGGAATGAACCTTCATTTTGAATGGCCGTTATACGGAGCGGTGATCCTGGGAATTATTATGATCTATATTGCAATCAGCAGCGTACTCACGGAAAAGATAAAGAAGATAGTACCGGCTGAAGTATTGAAGAACAGAGAATAAAAAAACTTGACAAATGATAGCGAACAGTGTACTCTAACGATGCTGTTAGAGAACGCTGTTCGCTTTTTGCGTTTAGGAGTTATATATGCCTAAAGATAAAACGGAAAATCACGAAAAGATATTATCAGCTGCATATGATGAATTTTTAAAGTATGGATTTACGGATGCATCAATGCGAAGGATAGCAGATGCCTGTGATATGAGCGCCTCAGGATTGTATAAGCATTTTCTGAGCAAAGAGGAAATGTTTGCTGCACTGGTAGAGCCTGCTTATGAAGGCTTAAAACAGGCATTTCTGGATATTGCTGAAAGGGATATAAGAGAAGTTGACGGATCGTTTTCGGGGAGCGAATGGGAAGAAAGCGATGATTCTCTCTGGGTGATCCGTTATATCTATGATCATTATCAGGCATTTAAGCTTTTGGTATGCAGATCTCAGGGAACCAGATTTGAAGACTATGAACATGAACTGGCAACTCTTTCGGAAAGATCAACGAAGAGATATATGAAGGAGCTGAAAAAAAACGGGATTGGGGTCAAAAAGATCCCGGCGGAGGAACTGCATATTCTGGTGACAATGAATGTTCACGCGGTCTTTCTGACTGTAAAACATGATCTTACAAGAAAAGAAGCGATCAGGTATGCAAAACATCTGGATGAATACAATATAGCCGGTTGGGAAAAAATTTTTTTGGCTTGAAACTGATATAGTACGCGCAATGATGAATTGCGCTTACTATATATATGCAGGCGGACGCGGAAGAAAACGTGTGACTGCATTTTTTTTTACATGTAGGTTAGATAAAACTAATCAAAATAAGGCATATAAAACAAGGAGGGAGAAGAAAATGGATCAAAAGGAGAAGAAAAGAGGGACGCTAAGCTGGATCCTGGAATTTGCCGGAATGAACAAAAGCGCATATTTATTCAGTGTACTCATGGCAATTATAAGTGTGCTGGCCGGGTTCCTGCCGTATTGCTTTGTGGCTAAGCTGGTAAGGGCTATGATCGACGGTGAACGGGATATGAGTTTTTATCTTGCACAATGCGGCATGATCACGATATGCTGGCTTGTCAATAAGATCTTTCATACGATCTCTACAACATTATCACACAAGGCTACCTTTGGTGTATTGGCAGAGATCAGAAGGAGGCTGACGAAAAAGCTTAGTAAGATGCCACTGGGGGATGTACTGGATGCAGCTTCAGGGTCGTACAAGAATATCATTGTTGAGCGTGTGGATTCAATTGAGACCACGCTGGCTCATATTATCCCGGAAGTGATATCAAACGCGGTAGTTCCCATCGGGATATTTACCATCATGGTTTCAGTTAACTGGCGGCTGGCGCTTCTGGCGCTGATAAGTGTACCTGTGGGCTTGTTTTTTTACAGCCTTATGATGATAGGCGCAAATGAGAGTTATCAGAATACCATCGATAAAACAAAGGTTTTAAATGATACGGCAGTCGAATATATCAACGGTATCGAAGTGATAAAGGCTTTCGGAAAAACCAGATCTTCTTATGAGAAATTCCGCATTGCAGCAAAGGAAGGTGCAGACTGCTTTGTTGAATGGATGAGGCGATGCAACCTGTGGCAGAACCTGGCGATGTCCTTCTTACCGGCACAGCTCTTATCGCTTCTTCCTTTTACTGCATGGTTTTATATTACGGGGCGTGTAGACGGAGCGGATGCCTTATTGATGATCATATTATCGCTGGGGTTGGTGTCTCCTTTTATGGTGATCGCCGGACATGTTGATAATATGGGCAAGATGGGGACCATTATTGCCGAAGCGACCGCAATACTTGAAAAAAGAGAGATGGAGCGCCCGGATAAGATGATCCATAAACCACAGGGAAATACGATCGAATTTCATGATGTCCATTTCGGATATAAGGACAAAGAGGTGCTTCATGGGATAGACCTGCAGATCAGGGAAGGAACGGTGAATGCGCTGGTGGGGCCATCCGGCTCGGGAAAGTCAACGATCGCCAAGCTTATCGCTTCTTTCTGGGATACGGATAGCGGCAGCATCAGTTATGGTGGTGTAGATATAAAGGATATACCTCTTTCTGAATATAATAAGAACATTGCTTATGTTTCACAGGATAATTATCTGTTTGATGAAACAGTAATGGAGAATATCCGTATGGGGCGTCCGGGAGCAAGTGATGAGGATGTTGTTGCTGCTGCAAAGGCCTGCGGGTGCCATGACTTTATAATGAATCTTGAAAAGGGCTACGATACCATAGCGGGTGGTGCCGGAGGACATCTTTCCGGTGGAGAGAGGCAGAGGATAAGCATCGCAAGGGCAATGCTTAAAGATGCTCCGGTCGTGATACTGGATGAAGCTACAGCATATACGGATCCGGAAAACGAAGCGATCGTTCAAAGCAGTGTGGCGAAGCTGGTCAAAGGTAAAACGCTCATAGTGATCGCACACAGGCTGTCAACGATCACATCGGCTGATCAGATCATACTGATAAACGATGGCAGTATTGAAACGATCGGAACCCAGGAGGAGTTGCTTCGTTATTCGCAGTTATATCGCGATATGTGGGAAGCCCATATTTCAGCTAAGGATTCGGAGGTGGCGTAATGTTTAAGACGTTAAAAAAATACTTTGATTTTTGTGACAGGGAAAACCGGAATAAGCTTTATCTTGCTTTGGTACTTGGGATTT
>JAIKYA010000082.1 GCA_024683645.1 Lachnospiraceae bacterium | reverse complement strand
TCCGCTGCCGTCCGTACCGCCACCGTAGATATTTACCTTATCGATAGCGGAGAGAGGTTTGGAAACTTCTGCTGCCATCTGGGGCAGGATGTTTACCATCATCTCGATAACGGCTGCACCGTTGTACTTCTTGTAAGCGTCGGCCTTCTTCTCCATTGCTTCTGCTTCTGCAAGACCCTTAGCCCTGATAGCCTCAGCCTCTGCAACACCCTTTGCGGTGATACCGGCTGCTTCCTGCTCTGCTGCGTATCTTGCTGCATCAGCCTTTGCCTTCTGAGCTTCAGCTGCTTTTTCCTGCTCGTACTTCTCAGCTTCTGCCTGTCTCTGGCGCTGAACCAGTTTAGCTTCTGCTTCCTTCTCAGCTTTGTACTTCTCTGCATCGGCCTGTCTTTCGATCTGTGCCGAGAGTTCCTGCTGACGGACGATGACTTCGCGCTGTTTCAGTTCTGCTTCTCTTTCTGCCTTAGCGATCTGTACGTTGACTGTCTCAGCTTCGATGACCTTGGCCTGTTCCTGTTTCTGTATCTCGTAAGCTGCATCAGCTTCTGCACGCTTGATATCTGCGGTAACTTTCAGTTCTGACTTTCTGATATCCAGTTCGTTGTTCTTCTGAGCTATCTGGGTCTCAGCGGAGATCTGAGCGTCGTTTGCTTCTTTCCTTGCGGAAGCCTGTGCAACAGCGATCTCTTTCTCTGCGTTTGCTCTGGAGATCTCAGCGTTCTGACGGATGGCTACGGTGTTTGCAATACCGAGGTTCTCAATTACACCAAGGCCTGCATCGTCGATGTTCTGGATATTGAAGGAAACGATCTCAAGTCCCATCTTAGCCATATCCAGTGCTGCGTTTTCCTGAACCATTGCTGCGAAAGTTTTACGGTCGTTCATGATGTCAACCAGCTTCATGGCGCCGATGATCTCACGCAGGTTACCTTCAAGTACGTTGACTACCATCTGATTGATGTAGCTTGAATCCTTGTTAAGGAAGTTCTCTGCAGCGGCCTTGATCAGCTGCTGTGTAGTTCCGATCTTAACTATAGCGACCGAGTCTACCATGATGTTGATGTAGTCCAGAGTAGGTATGGTCTTGGATGTACGTACATCTATGGACAGCATCTTCAGTGACAGACGGTCAAGTCTCTGCAGGAAAGGTATTCTCACGGAGCTGCGTCCTATGATGAACTTGGGTTCCTTCTTGAGACCCGAAATGATGACTGCCTGGTCGGTGGGAGCTTTTACGTATCCCATACCGATGATGATCAGTAGAAAGATCACTGCGGCAACAATACCAATGATTAAAGCTAATTCTGTAGGCATAATTTTTTCCTCCTCATAAAAAATGTATAATTTACACTGACTAACATGATACCATAAACGGGAATACCTCTCAATCACTACATCTTGTATTCCCTGTTTACCGGTTTTTGGCTTCGATGAAGCTGTAAGCAATTGCCAGTCCCAGACTGATGATCACCGTCCCCGCTACCGGTAACACAAACCCTGCGGAATTCTGTTCAAGGAAAAGAAACGGTATACCGAAGATCTCAAACAGGATCGCATATACTATCCAAAGGATCGAAACCGAATGATTGTATTTCTTTACGTCTTTCACCTTCGGCGGCGTCACTCCTGCGAAAAATCCCACGGCAGTTTTTGAATTCCACGCCCATATACCGATTCCGATAAAGCAGAGAGCCAGGATGCTCCAGATAACAAAGCCTATGATCATTACTATACCCTCCTCCTCATTTTAACTTTGCCGTCGCTGTCCCTTATCCTCATAACCTCACCTCCGTAAATATGTCATAAGGGGTTTCCTTATGGTGGTTTTGCTTGGTATGAGTTAATTCTACGGCTTGTACTCACAATTATACATCCAAAGATCGCAAAAATAAGCCGTATATTTTTCCTTTTTTGAAAAAATATCCGCTGCCGGGCCTGAGAGCTGTATTTTTTACAGGGGCAGTATGTTTATGATCACTCCGCAGATGCAGGAATAAAGGATCACGAAGATCCAGTAGAAGAGGAAATGCTTTATGCCCAGCACCGTTTTAAGAGCGCCCAGATTGGTTATCTTTGTAGCCGGTCCGGTGACCATGAAAGCAGCGGCGCTGCCGAGGCTCATGCCGTTACTAAGCCAGGTTTTTAAGATAGGAATGGTCCCTCCGCCGCAGACGTAAAGGGGTACGCCTATCGTGGATGCCATCAGCACGCCCCAGGCTTCGTTACCGCCGAACATGAAAGTGAAGGCATCCTGCGGGATATAGCGCTGGAAAAGGGCCGACAGCAGTATGCCCATGAAAAAATAAAGCCCCGTTGCCTTAAAGTTTCTGAAAAGGTTTTTGAGAAAACGGACAAACAGATTCGGATCCGTATCCTTATTCTTCGGTTCGTCGAAACTTTTAAAATCGAAAAAGCTTTTTTTACTGAAGAAAAATCTTATGACAAGACCGGCGGTGATACCGCATAAGAAACAGCTTATGATCCTGATCAGCAGGACTTTGACACCAAGGGCTGCACTGTAAACGATAAGCTGGGGATTGAGCAGTATGGAACTCATCATAAATGAAGCAAGCCATTCATCCTTTATGTCGCTTTTTGAGAAAGAGGCAGCGATCGGTATGGTTCCGTACATGCACAGAGGTGAAGCTACGCCCAGTACTGATGCAAAAATGATGCCGGGAAGGCTGCTGCCGTCGCTTTTCATATTCCGCATCAGTCCGTGTATCTTGTCTTTAAAGAATACAGAAACAACGGAACCGACGATCATACCGATCAGCCAGTAAAGGAAGATCTGATGGAACTGAACGGTAAAATAATACCAGACGTATATGAATTCTCTTTTAATCAGTTCCTGCATCGGCCATCTCTTCCGTATCTGTATCTATCAGCTCATAGGCCCTGTTACCGAAGCCAATTTCTTCGGCATGTTTCAGGATGTGAAGACCGTTCTTTTCAAGTATACGGTTCTGCAGTGAACCGCCGTCGGCAGCTCTGAACACCAGGTCTATGCAGGCCTGATCCAGCGCGACGGGGTCGGTGGATGCAAGTATGCCTATATCGTGCATATCCACTTCGGCAGGCGTTGATACGCAGTCGCAGTCGACGGACATACGGTTCATGACGCTGATGAAGATCATCTTCTTTCCGTGATCTTCATAATCGTATACGGATTTGGCTGCTTCAGCCATGGATTCGGTGAAAATATCCTGGTTGGTGATCATGGCTCCGAGATCGATGGGAGGCTTGCTGAACAGACCGCCTGTATGTATCCTGGTCTTGCCTTCGCTGGAAGCGATACCGATGGAGATATTTTTGAGGGCGCCGCCGAAGCCACCCATGGGATGACCTTTGAAATGGCTGAGAACTATAACATAATCATAATCTGCCAGGTCTTTGCCGACCCAGTTTTCCTTAAGATTCTTGCCGCCGGTCACGGGGATCACCATATAGCCGTCTTTATCCATGATGTCCACATCTGCGATGGCAGTAAAACCATGATCTTCAGCCACCTGCATATGCATTGCGGTCTCGGCGCGTTTGGAGCCCGAATAAGCCGTATTGCATTCGATGATGGTGCCGTCTACGCTCTGCACCAGGTCTTTGATCAGGTTGGGATCAAGATAGTTGGGATTGCCTGCCTCGCCGGTAGAGAGCTTTATGGCAACTTTTCCGGAAGCAGGAGAACCGAGAGTTTCGTACATCTTCTGAAGACCTGCGGGACTGATGTCTTTTGTCATGTAGACCACTGAAGAAGAGCCGGTTTCGCGGCCCTCGCTTTTCAGGGTTTCCACATCATAGAATTCATGGGGCTCTATATCGTAATGCATATGCATCGTGTATGCAACACCGAGGGCTATCAGTATTGCAAGGGTTATCAACAGACCGCGTATAATTTTACCGGCCCTGCCTTTTTTCCTGGTTTCTTTTTCCATGATCATCTTCCTCCAAAACATTGATAGTATTATAACATACGTACTGCTTCTGATTTAGAACAAAAATCGGCAGAAAAACGCCGAAATATCGTAAAACCCGCGTTGTATTTTTGTATATATATGATAAAATATATATAACTATTGGGTTATGAGCACTTACTTGTATGGAGGGTTACGGATGTTTGGAACAAAGAATCAGGCAGTTATTCAGGAAAAAGAAGAGAAGATCGAAGAACTGGAGCGGGAGATCGCTAAGCTCAAGGATGATCTGAAAGTCAGCAATGATGAGCTTGAAGCGGTGAATACCAGTACCCATCTGGGTATATGGAAATGCTACTATGACGAAAACGGTGATCAGACCGTTATTTATACCGATGAATTCCGC
>JAIKYA010000037.1 GCA_024683645.1 Lachnospiraceae bacterium | reverse complement strand
GAGCGGAAAGCATTGAAAAGATTATTATTTCTGCTGCTTATGGCAGCGATCATAATAGCATTATATTTCGGTATCAGGAAGAGCATCGGGCCTGCGGAAGAGCCGGTGGATCAGACTGAAGCTGATTACGAAAAGATAGAGGCAGTAAAGAATGCCGTAAAAGAAGTCGCATCCACTTCGGCCGTAACGAAAGTGGCGGAAGATCAGGGGCAGTGGTATATCTTTGATGTAGCGCTGATATATGAAAAGGATGGAGAGTTCCATAAGAAGCTTGCCGAAAAGCTGGGAGCGGATTTTGATCCTAAGCTGTCAAACGGTGACAGGCTTTATATAGGAGTGCTGCCGTTCAGGAAGAGCTGGAGGGTATACGCCGGTGATCCTGCGAATGAAAACAATATGCTTTATCCGGACTGGAACTATACCGGCCTTGAAAAACCGTAAGGCCTGTCGGCAGATTTAGTATGTATAGCAAACGCCAAAACTCTTTTCGTTTTGGCGTTTGCTGCGCCGGATTTTGGCCGCTGAAAGCGGCATGTTTCCTTACAAAATCCGTGCGCATCCTCGCGGAGCGTTATAGTAAGCGCAATGATTTATAGCGCTTACTATAATAAATCAAATTCAGCGGAAGCTGAGTGTATTCCTATATATGATCAGAAAGCAGACGATGAGGAGGATGGAAAAATGGTTACGGATTTTCAGAAAGTCGCGGATGCTGTCGAAGCGGCTACAAGTGTGATGTCGGTGCAGGTACTTGAGGACGGCTCTATGGGAGAACTGCGCATAGTCGCAGGGAACAAAGCTTATATCGATGCTATAGAAAAACCGGCCGGTGATTACAGTATGAGATCCGATAAGTTTATACCGGGCAGCATATATACGGATTATGTACCAAGAGATCTTAACTTCGAAGATTACTGCTTTCGCAGTGCGGTGCAGAAAAAGTGCCTGCATTCCTATGTAAAGCCCTCCAATATGCCCGTATGGTTCAATATGACCTTTCTCCCGTTGGGGCCTTCCGAGGGTAATATCCATTACTGCACTTATACGATGGAAGTGAATTTCAGGGCCGATACCAGACGTATGTCGGATATAGATCCGGAGCTGGCTTCGGCTGTGCTGGAGACCTGTATCAAACTGAGGGGAACAGGTAATTTTCAGGCAGCAATGCAGGAAGTGATAAAGGATATACGACAGCTGTGCAAGGCAGAGCAGACCTGTATACTACTAACTGACGGATATGAAAAGACTACTTCGGTACTGTGTATGGACTTTGCGGAGAATTCGTCTGTCGTTGATCCTGACGGAGATATACCGAGACCAGGAATGCCGGGATTCTATGAGATAGCGGAAAAATGGGAAGAACTGATAGGAAGCAGCAACTGTATCATTGCCAAGGATGAGAGGGATATGGAACTGGTAAAAGAGCGCGATCCCGAGTGGTATGAGTCCATGAAGGCATCGGGAGCCAGGAATATAGTCCTGTTCCCGCTTAAATCACAGGATGAACTTTTAGGCTATATCTGGGCAGTCAATTTTGCTGCTGAGAAGACGCCTGAGATAAAGGATACGCTGGAGCTTACCACTTTTATACTGGGCTCCGAAATAAACAACCATCTGCTTCTGGACAGACTGAAAATACTGAGTTCAAGAGATATGCTCACCGGTGTTCAGAACCGTAATGAGATGAATAATCTTGTGGAGAAGATGAGCAGGGGAGAAGCGGATGCCGGAAGCAGTATAGGAGTGATCTTTTTGGATCTGAACGGTCTCAAGAACATAAACGATGAACTGGGACACGGCAGAGGGGATGCACTTCTGCGTGATGCTGCGAAGGCTATACAGGAGATATATCCTGCAGAGTGCATATTCAGGGCAGGCGGCGATGAGTTTGTGATAATGCTGCCCGGTGTCAGCGGAGATGAGCTGCTCAAAGGCATAGAAGAACTGCGCGGGGTTTCCGAAGGATATGAGAGGGTGTCCTTTGCGATAGGCGGTTGTGTAGAGCCGGATTCACGTGATGTGAGAGAGGCACTCAGGATTGCTGATATGAGGATGTATGAAGACAAGAGGGATTATTACGTCAAGCATCCGGAGATGAAGAAGAGGCTTTCATAAGCTGCATGATTTCCGGACCTGCATACGGACATAAGAAAAAGAAGCGGATATCTCCAAAAAGAAGCGGCCAGGGCCGGATAAAAAGGATTGAGCGGCCCGGAGCATGGGGGACTGAGGACTTGAAATAAAAAAAGCATTATGCTAGAGTGTTTTTCAGAGGGGGGTGACGACAAAACACTGCCAGGCTGTGAATGGGCAGGTTTAAGCTCGTATCATCCTATAGCAGTTTTATCATGTAACAGGAATGAGCAGACAGACTACGAGAGGATGGAAAGAAAAATGGAAAAAAG
>JAIKYA010000027.1 GCA_024683645.1 Lachnospiraceae bacterium | reverse complement strand
AAGTATGCAGCGAATCTGTATTTCAGCAGTTATTCATATAAGTATAACAGTAATGAATCCATAGTGATCATGAATAATAAGGAAACAAAACAGAAGTTGTGGGCTTTACTGGCGGAATCGCTGCTGCTGACGGTACTCGCGGAAGTCTCGATAGTGATCATATCACGCCTTATAACGAAGTGGATCACTAAGCCGGCGGAAGAAGCCTTTGAACGTCAAAAAGAGTTTGTGGCAGATGCATCGCATGAGTTAAAGACACCGCTTGCAGTGATCATGGCATCGGCTGATGAGATACAGAACTCAAATAACGATCCGAAGTATATCGAGAATATACGTTATGAATCAGATCGTATGAATAAGCTGATCACGGGGCTTTTGAACCTGTCACGTCTTGAAAGCGGAGAAGATATAGTTTCTTTCAAAGAAGAGGATCTGTCGCGTATCCTTGAAAAGAGCTGTATGGCATATGAAGCTGTTGCTTTTGAACAGGGAGTATCCGTTTATACGGATATAGAAGAGGGACTGACATGTAAGTGCAATAAAGAAGAGATCGAGCAGATGGCTGCTACGCTGCTGGATAATGCAGTCCGTCACAGTTATAAGGACAGTACTGTAAAGATTTTGGCATCTGCAGGGAAAGGGATAATAGATATCCGGGTGATAAATACGGGGGACCCTATACCGAAAGAGGATGAAGAAAGAATCTTTGAACGATTCTACCGGGGGGATAAAGCAAGAGGAAGAAGCGAGAACCGTTATGGATTAGGACTTGCGATCGCCAGGCGTATAGCCAGAAACCATAATGGGGATATAAAGGCTTATTCCGAAAACGGGGAAACCATATTCAGGGTAACGTTGCGTAAATAGGTGTATTTACAATATTTCATGAACACCGTAAAAGATTTTATCTTTTACGGTGTTTTTAATTTTCGTTTAAGATTGACAATGTATCATTGCATCATAAACAGGAGATATACCTGAAAGGAAGTGATGTATATGAGCAATTATAGAGAGGTGTTTCAGAGAAAAGAGATCAAGTACCTGTTGAATGAAATGCAGTATCGGGAGCTGATGACATTTCTTGAAAGCATGGCGAGAACAGACGAATACGGTTTATCCCGGATCAACAATATATATTATGATACCCCGGATCACAGACTGATCCGTACTTCGATGGAAAAACCGCTGTATAAAGAAAAACTGAGGCTGAGGACATACGGAACGGCAGGGGATGATACAAACGCATTTATAGAGATCAAAAAGAAGTATGCAGGGGTTGTATATAAAAGACGGATATCGGGAAAATACAAAGATATGTACGGGTATCTTTCGGGGGATAAAGGCGATATAGGTACAAGCCAGATAGCGAAAGAAATCGAAGCCTTCCGGCAACTGTATGGTGAGCTGATACCGGCAATGAGCATCTGTTATGAGCGTATCGCCATGGCAGGAACGGAGGATAAAAACTTCCGTATTACTTTTGACAGTAATATCGAGTGGAATGCCGAATGCAGGGATTTAAGACATGTAAAAAAAGGAAAACCATTATTGCAACAGGGACAGTATCTTATGGAGATAAAGGTGAGCAATGCTTTTCCTCGCAGCCTGTCTGAGAAGCTCAGTAAACTGAAAGTTTTTCCTACATCATTTTCGAAATACGGAGCAGGATATGCGGATATGATGAAGAGCACTCCGGTCAGGATTCCGATAACAGAAACCGGGTCGCAGTCAGGTGAATGGAGAAACAGAAGAATGAAAGGAGAGATGGCTTATGTTTAATAAATTTTTTTCATCAATAATATCAGGCAGTGTTTTCAGCGGAAGTGAGTTTGTGATCATTACGATAGCCGCATTCCTGTGCGGACTTATCATAGCAGGAAGCTATATGATCAAAAACCGATATTCCAAAAGCTTTGTGACAACGCTGGTGCTTCTTCCGGCGATAGTGGAACTGGTGATCATTCTCGTTAACGGGAATCTTGGAGCCGGAGTTGCAGTAGCGGGAGCATTCAGTCTGGTGCGTTTCCGTTCGGCTCCGGGGCGTGGGCAGGAAATAACAGGAATATTCCTGGCAATGGCAGTTGGACTTGCTGCAGGAATGGGATACGTTGGGATAGCGCTGATATTCTCACTGGTGGTTTCCGGAGTAAATCTTATTTTGAAGTATGCTCATTTCGGTGCAGAAAGTAAGGGAGTGAAACTGCTCAAGATCTCAGTGCCTGAAAGCCTGGATTATGAAAACAGATTTGAGGATACGTTTAAAAAGTATCTGAAAGAATACAGTTACGATGATGTACGGACAACAAATATGGGAAGCCTTTATAAACTTACATTGAGTGTTGTAATGAAAGAAAACGCTTCATCCCGTGAATTTCTGGATGAGTTAAGGACACTTAACGGTAATCTGGATATCAGCCTGGGACGTATGATTGAACCTCAGGAAGCGCTGTAAACAGGTAATTGATGATAACTCAAAAAGGAGGACAAAGCTATGAAGAAAAGAATGATAATCGCAATACTTTCCGCAACAGTATTATTAACGGCATGCGGACAGGCTGATACCGATAATACAAAAAACCTGGCATCCGTGAAGCAGGCAGAAAGCTCTGATGTTTCTTTGGAACAGCTGGGCAGCGGTAACAGCGGCACAGGTTCAGAAAAGAACAGTGAGATAGATACAGATGATCTGTTTACCGACAGGGATATGCAGCAGACTCCCGATCTTAGCGATGCAGAGTACATCGATGTTTCTGACGGAACTAATATAAAGATAGATTCGGAAGGAGTATACGTGCTTAGCGGTGAAGCTGATGATGTGACGGTCTTGGTTGATGCAGATGATAAGGACAAAGTACAGCTGGTACTGGACGGGCTTAAGCTCAGCAATATCGACAGCCCGTGTATATACGTAAAGAGCGCAGATAAAGTGTTTATTACCACAATATCGGATGATAACGAGCTTACGGTGAGCGGGAGCTTTTCTTCCGACGGTGATACCAATACCGATGCTGTTATCTTTTCAAAGGATGACCTGGTACTCAACGGTACGGGCGTATTGTCGATCAACTCTTCAGACAACGGAATTTCCGGTAAAGATGATATAAAGCTTACCGGTGGGAACTGGGAGATAGCCTGCAGCGGCAGTGCCATAGAAGCTCATGATGAGATACTGGTAGCCGACGGAAAAGTTGATATCACTGCATGTAACGATGGTCTGCATGCCGAGGATAACGAAGATGATACCACGGGAAGCATTTATATAGCCGGAGGTACCATAAATATCAAGGCAGCTGATGACGGTATACATGCAACAACGACAGTAAAGATCGAAGACGGAGATATCGTAATGACTGCTGCTGAAGGAATAGAAGGCACACAGATAGAGATCAACGGCGGAAACATTGAGATAAATGCGTCGGATGACGGGATAAATGC
>JAIKYA010000020.1 GCA_024683645.1 Lachnospiraceae bacterium | reverse complement strand
CCTGTGCGTGCTCATATGTCTGGTGATCTCGTTGGTTCTTGAGATCACCGTTTTTCAATACAGTCATTACAGGTCTTTAGGCTGCGAAGAATGCGAGATAGCGTCGAGCCTTAATATAGAAGGTTTTACGGAATATGATACACCCGTTTTTACAGCGGACAGGGAGGTAAAGAATTTCGCTGTATACGGAGTTGTGCTGGCAGGAGGTTCATCAGTAAAAGTCAGGCCGGAACTGAATGATGAAGGTGACAGGTATCTATATCCGCTAAGTGATACGGAGATAAACACAAAGTGCAGCTCTTCAGCGGTTTTCAATATCTACCCTTACGGTAAGGTGCATGAGATCTATGCACACTTCACCATACCCGAAGGTGCTAAGCTTTATGTGGGCAGGATAAGCATAAATGTTGAAGTGCCGATGGACTTTAAGTTCGCGAGATTTCTTGCGGTATTTTTGATACTGCTGTTTTTGGCGGCGTCATTCTTTATGAAAGATCTACCCGTTATAAACAGAAGTTCCGGATGGCAGAAGCTCTGCACAGCAGTGCTTTTCCTATTGGTGATAGCAGCCGGCTACGGGATGAGCAGGAGCAATCCGAAGCTTGTCTCCGGTGTTTATACGCACCATGCGCAGTATCGCGAGCTTGCCGGAGCGCTGAAAGACGGCCACGTGGATCTGTATTTTTATCCGCCGGATGAAAGGCTCAAGGCTGTGGAGAATCCCTACGATACGAGTGCGCTGCTCGCGGAAGGCATAGATTACAGAGCGGATTACGCGTACTACAAAGGCTCATATTACGTGTATTTCGGTATACTTCCGGAGCTGCTGCTTTACTATCCCTATTACCTTATAAGCGGAAACGGACTGTCAAATGCGGCTGCTGCTTTTGCTTTCTATGTGCTTCTGGTGCTGTCGCTGTTTGCACTCATATGGGAAGCAGCGCATCGTTTTACTGCCGGGAAGCTTCCTTATCATATCTATCTTGCGCTGGTTCTGGCTGCCTGCTTTTTTGCAAATAATGTATTCCTGATATCAAGGCCCGATATATACAACATTCCTGTTCTTGCATCCACGGCCTTCCTTACCGCAGGCTGCGCGCTGTATATGAAAGCGTACGGCAGCAGGAAATTCAGATATAAGTTCTGCATCTGTCTGGGCTCCTTCTGCCTCGCGGCTACCGCAGGCTGCAGACCGCAGATGCTTCTGTACGCGCTTCCGGTTTTTGTCTTCATGCTCATATGCCTTATCAGAAAATACGGCATGAGCAGGAAAACGATACCCTCGCTGCTGGCGATCTGCCTGCCCTGGGTGATAATGGCCATACCGGTATGCCTCTACAACCATGCCCGCTTTGGCTCGATCTTTGATTTCGGCGCCACCTATTCGCTTACTTCAAACGATATGAACCACAGAGGTTTCAACTTTGACAGGCTCATACGCGGGCTGTGGTGCTTCCTGTTCCAGCCGCCTGTGTATACCGCGGATTTTCCTTATCTTAAGAGCAGCATACTGACCTCTGCCTATATGGGCAGGAATCTTACGGAGTTTACCTTCGGCGGTATATTTGCGGCCATACCCTTTACCCTGGCTGTATTCGCGCCGCTTTTCGGCGTATATAAGAAGCTGAGCGGCTCTCAGAAAGCCCTGTACTTTATCTTCCTTATACCTGCCGTCATCATCGCGGCCTTTGACGTAAATTCCGCAGGGGTGCTTTACCGTTACACCTGCGACATGGCACCGGGTATATTATTCGCGGCTTTTATCGTATGGCTTAAGCTTGCAGGCGGCGAAAGGAGTGCAAAGCAGACGGTGCAGCTCATGAGTGTATTCATAGTTGCAGGGCTTGTTTACAGCCTGCTGGTATTTGTTTCGAGCGGGGATGCCATCAATCTTTACGATGCAAATCCCCGTCTGTTCCTGGCGATCAGGGAAATCTTCCGGCCGTGACATAAAGGGCGGTATGTGATATAATATATGTTTGGTGAGAAACGACCGGGTATACCCGGAATCGCGGAGGTATCTGATGAAAAAAGCAGTGATAATCGGCGCAGGTCCCGCAGGACTTACGGCAGCCTACGAATTACTTGACAGGAGCAGCGATACGGAAGTAGTGGTGCTGGAAGAAAGCGAGCACATGGGCGGCATCTGCAAGACCGTTGAGTATAAAGGGAACCGCATGGATATGGGCGGTCACCGCTTCTTTTCCAAGGTAGATGAAGTAAACGAATGGTGGGATAAGATGCTTCCCATGCAGGGACGTCCCGCTTCGGATTACAAGCAGTTGAGAGTAAAGGTACCTCTTAAGGAAGGCGGCCCCAATCCCGGCAAGACCGACCGCGTGATGCTGATGCGCCGCAGGGTCTCACGTATCTTTTTCAAGAGAAAGTTTTTTGATTATCCTATTTCGCTGAAGTTCGAGACCATAGCAAACATGGGCTTTTTCACGACCATACAGGTCGGGTTTTCATATCTTTTCAGCGTGCTTCACAAGCGTAAGGAAAAATCCCTTGAGGATTTCTATATAAACCGTTTCGGAAAGAAGCTGTACAGTATGTTTTTTGAGCGCTATACGGAGAATCTCTGGGGCCGTCATCCTTCGGTGATCGCTCCCGACTGGGGCAGCCAGCGCGTAAAGGGACTTTCCATACTTGCGATACTCAAGGATATGTTCGGCAAACTCCTTCCGGGCAAAAAGAACCGCAAGGTTGAGACTTCGCTGATCGAGGAATTCAAATATCCCAAGCTCGGCCCCGGCCAGCTCTGGGACGTGACAGCAGCGGAGATAGAGAAGAAGGGCGGCAGGATACTCAAGAATCATCATGTGGTTGCGATAAACAAGAATGCCGATAACATCATCACTTCGGTGACAGTGGAGACGCCTGAAGGGACCAGGACCATAGAAGGTGATATCTTCATATCATCAATGCCGGTCAAGGATCTGGTACACGGCATGAACGACGTGCCTGAGAATATGAGAAAGATAGCGGAAGGCCTGCCTTACAGGGACTACATCACACTTGGTGTGCTCGTGCCGAGGCTTCTTCTTAAGAACAAGACAAAGATGCGTACCATCTCGGATATCATCCCGGACAACTGGGTATATGTGCACGACAAAGGCATAGAGATGGGGCGTTTCCAGATATATAACAACTGGTCGCCTTATATGGTCGCAGACCTTGAGAATACCGTATGGATAGGACTTGAGTATTTCTGCCAGGAAGGCGATGAGTGGTGGGAGATGAGTGAAGAGGAATTCGCGAAGTTTGCCATAAGGGATATGATACACCTCGGGCTGATCGAGAACAAAAAGGATGTGCTCGACTATCATGAAGAGAAGGTGAAGAAAGCATACCCCGCATACTTTGATACCTATGAGCATATGGATGAACTCAGGGACTACTTAAGTTCCATAGACAATCTGTACTGTGTGGGACGTAACGGCCAGCATCGATATAACAATCTGGATCATTCAATGTGCACTTCCTTCGAGGCTGTGAGCAACATACTTTCCGGACGTAAGGACAAAGCTAACGTATGGAGCGTTAACACCGAGACAGGATATCATGAGAGCAAATGATAAAAAAACGGCAGCAGTAGACCGCTCGGTATCTATGATGCTGCGTGGCGTGGCCATAATTATAGTGGTCTTTTCTCATTTCACCGAGTGGATGTATCTGCCGTCACCGTATCCTCGGATCACACATATTATCAGTACTCTCGGCCCCATAGGGGTCGATATCTTTTTT
>JAIKYA010000019.1 GCA_024683645.1 Lachnospiraceae bacterium | reverse complement strand
GCGGGCTGATCAATGATCCGATCTTGATACCGTAGATCCGGATCAAGAGAGTTGAAAAATTATGTTATCTGTAATTACTTAGCGATTGCATTTCCGCTGACAGTACTCTTCTGCTCTTCAACAACAATGTCAAGCTTAATGGTCTTCTTGCCGTCAGGTACGGAACGGATGTACTCATCTACACCTATAGCCTGACCGTTTGCTGTATAGCCTACCAGCTTGTATCCCTCAGGCAGTGCATTCCTGATACCTGCAGAAACTATTGTCATATTGAGAGGCCTGTCGTAGCTCAGGCTCTTGTATGTACGCTTCTTGATAGTTACGTCGCCTACAGATTTCTTATTGATGATCACCTTGAACTTGATCAGAGTAAATACAGGTGACATCTCGACCTTACCGTTCTTCTTCTGGAGCTTCTTCAGCTGCTTAGCTGTAAGCTTCTTCACTATCTTTGCCTTACCGTTGATGATCACCTTGTAGCCCTTGAACTTGCTACCAACCTGTGATGCAACAGGGAGCTTTACGGATTTCTTGTTTGCCAGATCATTAAGTGCGCTCTCGATAGCCTTTACAGGTACTACAATCGGAGCATCAGATACCACACTGTCACCTGAATTGATGACTACTTCGGTAGGCTCGCCGTTGATCACTACGTTGGCACTTGTGCTTTCATCAAGTACTACCTCGGACTCGCCCTCTTTGATCGGTTCTGCCTGCTTGCTGCCATATGCGAATACAGGCATTACGCTTGTCACTGCCACTACTACAGCCAGGAACAGTGACGCCATTCTGCTTTTCTTTTTCATTTCTCCTTTTTACCTCCATGATTAATATTACTTTTCTCCCATTCGAAAAACACTTTCCCGCAGGATTGATAACAATCTATCACAGATTTTTCACAATTTATCATATTCTTGCATGGTCGGCATTTTCTCATGCATAATCAACATTTCTATCTTTAGTACTTTACGCACATCGTCTTCAGCAGCTTTGACAGCAGGGCATCTTCATCAACATGATATTCATCGTAGGTATCCGTAGCCACGCCCTCTCCGGGTACCGTCCACCTTAGGAAGTCGTCGCGCTCCGTCATGCCGCGCATCAGATTAATATAGGTAGTACTCTCTATATTGCTCACAACATAAGGTTGTAGTACTTCGTAGAGCTCAAACACAGAATTCTCATCTTCCTCGTACAGCTCCCTTACACGTGCCAGCAGCGCATCCAGAAATATCTGCTGCCTCTCGAGTCTGTATAGGGCACTGTTCTCTGTCTCGGTATCCCTGACACGCAGGAAGAATTCCGTATTTTCACTGTCCAAGGTAACCGTGGTTCCGGCTGTAAAATCACTGTCCCTGAAAGCAAGGGAGTCGTTGGGTATAGTCACTTCTATGCCGCCAAGGGCATCCGCCATCACAGCCAGGGCATCCAGTGACACCGCACAGTATCCCTGTATGGGTAAAGAATACATTAATGATGAGACTGCGTCTCTGGTCAGGTTGCAGCTGCCGTGGCGGCCGTCGCCGTATCCATACTGTATGCTCAGATGATCATATAAAAGCATCGGATTCTGTGCTGTAGTATAGGCCACTATCATAGTCATGGTATCTCGCGGTATGGATATCAATGTCGTCCTGCCTGTCATTCTGTCCATCGAAACCAGGAACAGCGCATCCGACTGTCCTGCATCAGCCGCACCCTTCTGAGTCTCCTCCAGCTCCCTCTTATCTATACCCATGAAGATATAGTTGGACAGATGGTCGTTATACTTATATCTTTCCCCGCCATATTCTATGCGATTGCTCCTGATATCGACTGATTTCTTATAGACAGTTTTCCCCGCAGACTCATAGCTGTACCCTGTGTCCACTCCGGCTGTCTTTTCCGCATAAAAAAGAAGGAAGCATATAGCTCCCCCGAGGAGTACCAATACTATGATCTTGACAGCTGTCTTTAAGCGCTTCATTTATCCGTGCTTTCCTCTTCTGTGGTATCCGGTCCGTAGTAGCCGTAATTCTTGCCGTAATACCCGTACTTTTTGCCATAGTAACCGTACTTCTTACCATAATAACCGTAATAGTGATAGTCGGTAGTGTCTATCTTGTTGAGCACTGCGCCCAGTACCTTGCAGCCCGAATCGGTCAGCTTCTGCTTCACCCTCTGGACTATGCGGTAGCTCACCCTGCCGCTCTCTATCACTATGATGGATCCGTCGCACCACTTGCCCACGATCAGGGCATCTGACATGGAAGCCAGAGGAGGAGTATCTACTATTATATAGTCATACTCTTCACGCAGCTTCTCGAGCATCTCTTTCATAAGTTCCGTCTCCAGCAGTTCTGTGGGATTGGGAACGAGAGAGCCGGCAAATATGATGTCCATGTTCTCATAATTGGTTCCGTATATCACCTCGTCCATCGGTGCCTGACCGCTCAGATAGTGTGAAAGGCCTTTTATCTTGCCTTCCACGCTGTATCTGCTGACAAGTGTGGACTTCCTTATATCCGCATCCAGGTACAGCACCTTCTTGCTGATATTCCCAAGCTCCCTGGAGAGCTGGAAAGACACATCGCTCTTTCCCTCGTTGGGAAAAGAGCTGGTCATCAGTATGATCTTTGTATTTACACCCGAGAACAGGATGCTCGTACGGAGATTTTTGATAGCTTCCTGATACATCCTGTCGTTCTTACGGATGTCAGTCATCACAACAGTATTTTTCATTTCCGGCTTTAACCCTTTTTCTTTTTGTCTTTAGCTGCTTCTGTTTTTGCCTCTTTTTTATCGCCCCAGCCGGTATCCTTCTTCGACTTCTTCCTGGATTTGTTCTGTTTGTTTATGAAGTCCTTACGGTCGGGAACACCTGCCAGCATCGGTATGTCAAGATACCTGGCCACATCGTTCTCTGTATTGATGGTATCGTTCATGATGGTCAGCAGCACTATCACACCGCAGGAAAGCAGTATTCCTATAGCCGCACCTATCATCAGATACTTCTTATAGGAAGGGCTGCTGCGTCTGGTCGGGACTATGCCCTCTTCTATAATCTTCGGCGGTACCACTTCCATCTTGTCGCCTATGTACAGACTGGATACCCTGGCCAGCTCATTGACCAGCTGCATGGCTATCACCGGGTCTGTATAATTCACCTTGACGGCTATAATTCGTGTGTTGCTGGGATTACTGATATTGATCATGCCCTTCAGGGCGGTATAATTCATGTTTATGTTGAGATTGAAAAGGACCTCCTCCAGCACCGGCCGGCTGGTTATGAGCACCTGATAGTCCTTGGTAAGCGAAGTTCCCATCTGTATGTCCGCCAGTGACGAAAGGGCTGTCTCCTTGGGTATTACCAGCATGGTCGACTCCGAAGAGTAGATCGGCTTTACCAGATATATGGCTATCAGCAGTGCCGCCCCGCCGCAGATCAGCGCGCTCAGGATCACTGCAAACAGATGCTGCTTTATCGCCATCAGCAATTCGAGCAGATCTATCTCGTCTTCATCCTCACGATCGATTATTGTTTCTACCTGTGACATATCTCTTCCTGCTTTTCCTTATAATCTCTGATCATTAATGATCTTGTCTGCATTGCGAGTGCATATATCCCGGACATAATCCTCATCCAGCTTTTTATCCATCCACTTAAGCGCCTCCGTAAGCCTGGGTGTGCGCTTTGCGGTATCGTGCATATCCGTACCGAGGAAATGTATCAGCCCGTTCTCAAGGGCGTTCCGGCAGTAGGCTGCCGTCTTATCCAGGAACTTCCCGCTGATATCCGACAGGTTCATCTGCATATATGCTCCCTGTTCTATCAATGCCTCCACCTTACCGAGGTCGCTTAGCTCCTTATATCTCTCTATATGGGCCAGTATGGGTCGGTAGGAATCCATCACCATCTCCCTTACCAGCTTGACCATGTTGTAGAAGTTTTCCCAAGGATAGAACTCAACCAGCACATACCTGCTGTTCGCCATAGTCAGAAGCCTGCCCTCGCGGAGCATATCAGGCACCTCGCTCCCTGCGAAAATCTCCTGACCAAGATACAGCTCACACTCTCCGGCAGCCTTCTCCCTGAGTATTTCAAATTTCCTTTTTATGTTTTCGTTGGTATAAGCGTGAAACTGCGAAGAAAAATGGGGTGTACAGAATATCCTGCTCACTCCCTGTGCTGCGCCCATTCTTATCATTTCAAGGCTCATGTCAAGCGATCTTGAACCGTCATCCACCCCCCATATCAAGTGGCTGTGGATATCTGTTACCTTTATATCCTCCATAACAGAGGTATTTTACCAATACCGTGCCTGTGTCACACTTATCCTTGCATATTCGGGTGCTTTTCATGCACAATCAGCATGTTCAGTGTGCTCTTCCTCGTATTTTCTGCGTATGCGATAAGAACGCTGCATGGAAGCTCTCTTTATATGCTCTGCCCAGTGGTACTGCTTCACCGCTTTTCAGGATCAGGTTCCTGCCTTCCGTTTTTTCCACATATTCGAGATTGACAACATATCCTTCATGACAGCGCACAAAAGCCTCCGGAAGCTCTTCAAGCATTAATCTCAGACTCTTGTTAACGTCATAGACACTATCCGAAACCACTCGGACCTTTCTGTTTACTCTGGTGATATAACGTATGCTTTGAATCTTAATATTCATCCGTTCGTAATCCCGGGTGATCTTGATATATCTGCTGCTACCGGCTATCGAGTATGCTTTTTCCAACGCTCTCTTCAGGTACTCCTCCTGCTGGTCTTTGAGAACCAGATAGCAGTGAGTCGTCTCATATATATCCGGAGTATATTCTTCCAGCGAAGCTATATAAATCAGTACACAACCGGGTGCAATCCTGTTGATGGACACTCCGGGATTATTTAACCCCTCATTCTTAAGCGCCACCAGAGCTATATCATATTCAAAAACCCTGCCGTTTATCTCAGATACAAACTGAAGTGCAGACCTGACGACCAGCTCTGCACCCGCTGCAAGTTTCTGCTTCTCAATAATGCTTTTTGTATATTGCGATTCTTCTATGCTGCCGGAGCATATGAGTATCTTTACGCCTTTTTTCATATTCTCCTTATTATTCAGTTACTTTACAGCTTTGGCTTCCCAGCCTCATTACAAATGAAACCGGGTTCAGGTTTTTAAGCACGAAAAAAACAGGCTCATGTGTGTTACCACACAAAGCCTGCTTATCAAAATCAGAAATAAACAGTAGATCACCGCTGAAGCCCTTATTAATCAACAAATATCACTTGTAAACAAGTTCCAATTGCGATAAAATAAAAGACGTGTGCCGCAGGATCATCCTGTATCGTGTGGTAGTCGCTTTACCATACCCTGCCGGTCGGAGTTGCAGCTCCGTCCGGTGGTACACATTTCTTTATTCTATTTTTCGTGCTCAGTTTTTAGCATACTACGGTTCAAGCCCGTTTGCAAGCTTTTTTTATATCGTCGTTCTTATGTATTTTTTATGATATTCCTGTCGCCATTTTATATATTTTCACCAATCCGTCGTTCTTCTCCATCCCTCCGTCTCTGCAATATATTGTCCCTGACATCTTCATCCCGAGAACAATGCGTTCCGCTTGCGGAACGCCGACGCCTCGCGCGGTTGCCGAAGGCAACATTTTCCTCTCGCGCGAGTGCGCATCCCGCCCGGAGGGCTTTTTGCTTTATGGAAATTCCAGAGGAATTTCCTATAAAGCGAAAAAAGCGGC
>JAIKYA010000010.1 GCA_024683645.1 Lachnospiraceae bacterium | reverse complement strand
TTCCGGGATGTTCGAGCCCGTAACAGTAAAGGGTCCGCAGCGCCGCCTCCTCCGGAGTGCCCCCGTCTTTATCCGTCCATTCATAATCTATCAGCGTCCATCTGTCGTTATCGCATATTATGTTTGAAAAGATCATATCCCGGCACACGGGAGCCTTCACATCCGAAGGCGTTATCCTCTTCAGATACTCTTCGAACAGTTCACAGAAGGCATCCTCACTGCCTTCCGAAAGACGTCTTTCAACACGGCTCTCCAGATTCTTACCGTCAAGGTATTCAAATACCGCAACAGGCATATCACCTTCATATTCAAGTCTGCCCTTATTTATCTCAAGTCCGGAAGCCGCATACTGCTTTTCCAGCAATTCTCTCCGCTCTATCAGCTTTTTTATATGAGCGGCACCTTCCTTATACAGCGGTCTCTTCTCTACCCTGAGCCCCGCCCCGTCATGGCATATTCTCGTGGATATGGCATATTCGGGCGCCCGATCCGATGAATACTTTATATAATCCACATCGCTCTCACCGTTTAAAAGCAGCAGATACGAGTTGGAAAAGGTCCTGAAATTCCCGTCTTCCGCTATCCCGTCAAAGGCTTTCGTCTCATCAAAGATAAGCATTCTCTCCCTGTCGTAATTGCAGATATTATTCTTGAGCTCTCCTTTTTCAGGGAGCCTCCGCGGGCTGAAGATCATGCCCGTAAATTTGTAATCAGGATAAGGATAGTATTCACTGATCTTCTCAAATCCGGCATTTCCGGCAATGCGCTTAAGACCCTCTATGCCGAAGGTCCTTACTCCCTTTCTCACCGGATAATTCTCTATGCCGTCAAAATACCTTCCCGTATGATCCTCTCCGGCCCCGGCAAAGTATTTCAGTCCGTATCTGTTCTCTATGGCCACGACTATCGTGCCGTCCGCCTTCAGATGTGACTTCAGACATTTCAGGAACTGCTCCTGCGGCCGGCTGCCGCCGATATATGAGTCCGCATATTCCAGCACGCCTATCAGCATTATATAATCGAAATCCCGGTCCAGCTTATCCTCTATATCCTGAAAGTTGCCGACATGGATCTCTATGTTTTCCTTTTCTTTATGCCTGTAAGCATTTATCATCGAACGCTTTTTTGAGAGTTCGATACAGGTAACGCTGTCAGCTTTTTCCGAAAGGACGCCCGTCACCGCGCCGCAGCCGCTCCCGACTTCGAGTACTTTCTTTCCTTCAAGCGGGAGCCATTCCACGATATTGCCGCGCTGAACCGACAGATGGTAAAGTATGGGCCATTTAGTATTCTTCTCTATTATGTCCCTGAAGGATGCCTCATCGTTGTCCTTTACGATCTGAATAAGCTCGTCTTCCACATCCCCGTCGCTGTACAGATCCCTGCCGGAATACATCGAGAGATCCAGACATACTTTTCCTATATATTCCTTATCCATCAACCCTCACCTTTGTATCCATGTCGAAATATCCCACGGTATCCTTATCCGATACGCAGCTTATGTTTATAGCATCGTAGAGTCTGTGATATACCTCAAAGCAGCCATTCTTAAAACCCGTCACCCCGAATGAGAGCAGATATTCCCCGCCCTGGAGCATCATGCGCTGGGTAAAGCTTATCTCCTTCACTTCGCCTTTTGCTACCGGCTTCATCCAGGCTTTTTCCAGCATCGTATTGGTACCGCAGATCTCGGTACCCTTTACGTCCTTTATCGAAAAAGCGAATATCGGTGCTTCCGTATCTTCCAGAAAAGCCACCTTCATATGAACACAGTACTCCGTACCTTTAAGTATCGCGCTGATCCTTCTGTCTTTGTCATCGGTCACATAGATCTCTTCTATATGTGCCTGTCCGTTTCCGTAATCGAGCACCGCATCGGACTCGGAGTTTTTCCTTCCTCCGTTATTTGCGCCTTCACCGTAGAGTCCGACCAGGACCTGCTTGTAGGCATCTATCATCTCCTTTGTACCGCCGTCTCCGATGAGTTTTCCTTTGTTTAGCAGCACCACCCTGTCACAGTACTTGGCTATGCTTGAGAGATCATGGCTCACGAATACTATGGTCTTTCCCGCTTTTTTAAATTCCTCAAACTTATGAAAACACTTGGCCTGAAAAAACACGTCTCCGACCGAAAGTGCCTCATCCACTATCAGTATCTCCGGATCGATATTAATGGCCAGCGCAAAAGCGAGTCTTACGAACATACCGCTGGAATAGGTCTTTACCGGCTGGTAAACGTACTCGCCTATATCGGCAAACTCAAGTATATCAGGGAGCTTTGCCTCTATCTCCTTATCCGAATACCCCATCATGGTGCCGTTCAGATAGACGTTCTCTATACCGTTGTACTCCATATTGAAGCCGGCACCGAGTTCGAGAAGCGCCGATATGCGGCCCTCTACCTTTACCTCTCCGGAAGACGGAGTGATCACTCCCGTTATGATCTTTAATATCGTGGATTTACCGGAACCGTTGGTCCCTATAATGCCCACTGTCTCGCCCCGGCCCACCTTAAAGCTGACCCCGTCAAGGGCATGATTCTCCGTATAAAGCCTGTCCTTCGGCCACAGTCCCAGAGCATCCTTCAGCCTGTCAGATCTGCGGTTGTACAGCTTGTATATCTTATGGACATCTTTTACTTCGATGGAATATCCGTTTTTAAGCTCTTCTCTATTCATACTACAACACATCCGCAAAATGGGGCCTGAGCCTCTTGAAAAGTACTCTTCCCGCAAGGAAGACAAGTGCCGTTACCGCCCAGAAATAAAGCGTGTAAGCTAATGAACCGTTAAACCACACTCCGCCGTAGATCGCATCACGGTAACCTCTTATGATATAAACCAGCGGATTTATCCTGAGAAGATTTCTTACCGTCTCACTCTTCAGCGCATCCATATCCCACATTATCGGCGTAGCCCACATTCCCAGCTGCAGAAGTATCACGATGATCTGGGTCAGATCCCTGAAAAAAACGACAACACCCGAAGTGAGATAGCACATTCCCAGCACCAGCATAAACAGACAGAAACTGTAGTACACAAGCTGCAGCGTATAAATTCCGGGCGGACAGTCATAAACACAGCCGAGTACCACCAGGACCAGTGCAAAAAAAGCATGGATGAACACCGCCGCTATCACCTTTATCAGCGGCAGCACATTTACATCAAAGACCACTTTTTTAACCAGATAATTATAATCAAGAAGTGCATTTGTCCCGTAGGTCAGTGCCTCGGTAAAGAAGAACCACGGGACAAGTCCTGCCGTAAGAAACAGAACAAAGGGCACATCCCCCGACTGCCTCTGGTCCGGAAAGATCCGCCCGAATACGATGTAATACATTCCGACAGTGACAAGAGGCTGGGCCAGCGCCCACAACGCTCCCATATAGGAGCCTGCATAGCGCTTTTTGAAATCATTCTTGGCCAGTCTCCATATCAGCTTTCTTTTATGCGATGTCTCCAAGATGCCCCCATTTTTTATCCCGGTCAGACAGAATGATCTCCATGTCCTTATCGATCGGCCACTCTATGCCGATCGCGGGATCGTTATACATGATACCGCCCTCATCCCCGGGGTGATAAAAATCGCTGCATTTGTAGCAGAACTCAGCATAGTCGCTTAGCACCAGAAAACCGTGGGCAAAATTCTTCGGGACAAAGAGCTGCTTTTTATTTTCTTCCGAAAGCACTGCTCCGAACCATTTCCCGTATGTGGACGATCCTTTTCGCATATCCACGGCCACATCAAATACTTCGCCCCTGATCACCCTCACCAGCTTATCCTGGGGATGTTCTATCTGAAAATGCAGGCCCCGCAGGACTCCCCTTACGGATGCTGACTGGTTGTCCTGTACAAACACGGTATCTATACCCGCTGCCTTGAACTGCTCATACTGATAGGTCTCCATAAAATACCCGCGCCGGTCATCAAAAACCTGCGGGCTTATCAGTTTTACCCCTTCTATTCCGCAATCCTGAACTTCAATCTGCCCCATTGTTTTCTCCTTTACCTCCGTTCCAGACCAGATCCAGATCCACCCTGTTATTTATTCCGTCTATATGGCCGCTCGAGGTGTACTGCCACAGGCTGAAATTGCCTTTGTACTTCGGCGTTGCCCTCCATTCAGCGAGCCAGCGCACATAGTCTTCTATCTCTTCATCATGTATCTTTTTTTCAAACCAGGACCTTGAAGCATATATACCGCCGTGATAACCCGCGCTCTGTACAGTCTCGCAGAACGCTTTTATCACTGCAGTCCTGGTATCCGTATCCAGATTATCCGCGCGGCCTCCCGCACTTTCCACATCTATGAAAATGGGATAATCAAGCTCATAATCCTTACACAGCATTGCTGCCATTGAAGCCTCTTCAACTGCTTCCGTCTCATTGACCGCCTGGGTGAAAAAATATACTCCAAGCTGCACACCCGCGGCCGCGGCTCCCTCCATATTCTTTTTAAAATAGGGATCCTCTACAAGAGCACCGCTGCTCGAGCCCCGGTAACCGCATCTGACTATGGCAAACTGCACTCCTGCAGCCGCAGCCTTCTTCCAGTCTATTTCCTTCTGATACTTGGAAACATCCACGCCGAAAGCTGCATCCGTTCCTTCCCACTTATCGGTGTGTTCAGTCTCATCGGCATCATCCGCCGCTTCCCGCACCTCGGTATCTTCGACCTCGGCATCTATTTCGTCTTCACTTTTTACATAGAGTGCGATGTCTTCTATGACCGTATACTCCAGCTGCTCCTTTACCGTCACGCGCATGGGGTCCTTCGGTACTTCGTAGCCTTCGGTTTCCCTCAGCGTAACGTAGTAGTCCCCTGCCTTAAGCTCGGGAACATATATCAGACCGTCCTTATCCAGATCCTTATATTCACCTTCAGGTTCTATATCAACATAAAAGCTTATGCCGCTTACAACCCTGCCGTCCTCATCCGTCACCGACAGTCTCATGTCATGAGCTATACTTGTTGCGGTAAGGTAGAGCCTCGGGAGCCTCTGCTCCTCTTTTACGACTACCGGCCTGTATTCCTCATTATCAAAAAAACTGTCATCCTTCAGAAAATCCCTGTAACCCGTACTTTCAGCCGTCTCCTCGCCCGGCTCCGCCGCAGGCACCACAGCCGGTTTCGCAGCCTTATCCCTGTTGAGATACAGTATCAGCGCAAAAGTAAGAATGAATATGCTGATCACCGCGATCAATGTAAGGTTTCTGACACGTCTGTCCATTTATAAACCGTTAGATACATCCACAAGATACTGTCCGTAAGGTGTCTTCTTCAGAGGCTCGGCCAGCTTAAGCAGCTGATCCCTGTCTATAAATCCCCTCTTGTAGGCTATCTCTTCGATACAGGAAATATACAGTCCCTGTCTCTTCTGAAAAGCTGCCACGAAATCCGCCGCATCCAGGAGCGCATCGGGATTGCCCGTATCCAGCCAGGCAAAACCGCGTCCGAGAGGCTCCACGGAAAGTTCCCCTCTTGAAAGATATTCATTGTTTATGCTGGTTATCTCTATCTCGCCTCTGGCAGAGGGTTTGACATTCTTAGCTATCTCTACCACATCGTTATCGTAAAAATACAGTCCCGGCACCGCATAATTGCTCTTCGGTTTTTCCGGTTTTTCCTCGATGGAGACAGCTTTTCCGTCACTGTCAAATTCCACCACACCGTATTCACGCGGATCTTTTACATAATAGCCGAATATGGTCGCGCCCTTTTCCTTTGCCGCCACCTTTTTAAGCACTTTTGAAAAGCTCTGCCCGTAGAAGATATTATCTCCCAGTACCAGGCAGACACTGTCCTTTCCTATAAAGTCCGCGCCTATTATAAATGCATCCGCAAGCCCTCTGGGGGTCTCCTGCACCGCATACTCAAAACGCATGCCCAGCTGGCTGCCGTCTCCCAGCAGTTCTTCAAAGACCGGCAGGTCTCTGGGTGTTGATATCACGAGCACTTCCCTTATGCCTGCCAGCATCAGTATCGACAGCGGATAATATATCATCGGCTTGTCGTAAACCGGCATTATCTGTTTCGATACCGCTTTGGTCAGCGGATACAGCCTGGTACCGCTGCCACCTGCAAGAATTATACCTTTCATGCAAAAACCTCCTGTTTGGATCCCGTGCTCTGCCTATGCCGGCACGTCTCACAGCTTATTCTGAGGAGTCCTGCTCCGCATCCTGATCATTTCAGCCCCGGAGAGTCTTCCTCATCATAAAATATTATTTATTCTTATACATCTCCTCGTAATACTTCTGATAGTCGCCGCTGGTCACATTCTTCATCCACTCTTCGTTCTCAAGATACCACCTGATCGTGAGCTTTATACCTTCTTTAAACATAGTGTCCGGTTCCCAGCCTATCTCCTTCTTTATCTTGTCCGGAGCTATGGCATAACGCCTGTCATGTCCCTTCCGGTCTTCCACATAGGTGATCAGATCACGGGAAACATTGGCCTTTCTGGGATCCGAATCGGGCAGGATCTCAAGCAGCGTATCTATTATGATCGTCACTATCTCTATATTCTGCTTCTCATTATGCCCGCCTACATTATAGGTTTCGAAAAGCCTGCCTTTTTCCTGCACCATATCGATGGCCTTGGCATGATCGGCAACATAGAGCCAGTCTCTCACGTTCTTTCCGTCACCGTATACGGGAAGCTTTTTGCCGCTGAGCGCATTGTTTATCATGAGCGGTATCAGCTTTTCGGGAAACTGGTAAGGTCCGTAATTATTGGAACAGTTGGTGATGTTCGCCGGGAAATGGTATGTATCCATATAAGCCTTCACCAGCATGTCCGATCCCGCTTTGCTGGCGGAATAAGGCGAATGCGGCGCATAGGGTGTAGTCTCGTAGAAATAACCGTCTCCTTCGGGAAGGGAGCCGTACACCTCATCGGTGGAAACATGCAGAAACTTCTTGCCTTCGGGGTATACGCCGTCTCTCTCCCAGGCTGCCCTCGCGCAGTCCAGCATCACTGCGGTTCCCAGTACATTGGTCCGGACAAAGACTCCCGGATCCTTGATGCTCCTGTCCACATGACTCTCGGCAGCAAAATGGACTACCCTGTCTATATCGTTTTCCGCAAATATACGGGATATTGTCTCCCTGTCACATATATCTGCTTTTATAAACGTATAATTTTCCCTGTTCTCAACGGATTTCAGGTTCTCCGGATTCCCCGCGTATGTCAGGGCATCAACGTTTATTATACGTATATCATCGCCGTACTTGTCAAACATATAATGAATATAGTTTGATCCTATGAAACCCGCTCCTCCGGTAACCAGATATGTTCTCATTTCTTTATCCTCCCTTTTTCAGTATCCGAGATAACTGTAATTCATATCGACCTTGCCTTCGATACCGCTTACTCCGCCTTTCGAGCTGTACTGCCACAGATCGTAACGTTTTGCAAAATCGGTCTTGCTTGTATAATGCGCCACCCATATCTTATAGCCGCTGAGTGCTCCGTAATCCAGCTTGTCATCAAACCAGGTCTTTGATGAATAGACTCCCGGGGTCATGCCGCCGTTCTTTATGGTCTCGCAGAACGCCTTGGTCACCGCGGTCCGTGCGGCCTTGTCAAGCGAGTCGGCTCTGCCGTTTTTCCCCGTAGTATATTCCACATCCAGAAATACCGGGTAACTGAGTCCGTATTTGCCTGCCAGCTCCAGGCACATTGAAGCTTCCTCGACTGCCTCCACCTCATTCACAGCCTGAGTGAAGAAATACACTCCCACCTTAAGGCCGGCAGCCTTGGCTCCCTGTATATTGCTCTTAAAGAGAGAATCCTCGACCAGCACACCGGTACTCGATCCCCTGTAGCCGCATCTTATTATAACATAGTTTATCCCGGAATTCTTTACTTCCGACCAGTTAATGGAGCCGTTCCACTTTGATACGTCTATGCCGAGTATGCCGTTCTTATCCTGGATCAGTATGCCTTCGGCGTTGAACTCATATTTCACTCCCTGTATCACCTGCTCGCCGGTCACCTTTTTCCCGTTCTTGTCAAAGAAGTAGGTGTTTCCGTTTATCGTCTGCCAGCCGGTATATACATATTCGGGTTCATTATGGACATACAGTTCCACATCTTTGTAATAATCGGCGTAAACAGCTTCCCTGTATTTGCCGTCTTCCTCTTTTACATACAGCTGTCTGCCGTCTTTATCCTTAAGCTTTGTCTTCTTGTCCTTTGACGGATCCTTGTCTTTCTTATCCTCGTCCTCAGGCGTGGGCGTTCCGTTTTCCGTAGGAGCCGGCGTCGGTGTCCCCGTCACTTTATCTGAAGGTGTGGGGGTGGGCGTCGGTGTAGGTGTCGCATCGGGATCCGGCGTGGGTGTCGGTGTATCCTCCGGCGATTCCGTAGGCGTAGGCCCGTCTTCAACTACTACGGGATCTCCGGTGTCAGGCTCCGGAGTAGGGGTTTCGAGCGGATAGGTTACCACCTCATCCTGCGCTGCCCCGGCCCTGTATCTGAGATCAACTTCCGTCCTGCTTACATATGCGGGTTCGGTTATCTTTTCACGCTCGACCTTCTCGTAACCGCCGCTGCCTTCCACTTCGGTCCTGGTCGACTCTACCCATTCTACCGTATCCTGGTCGGATACTTCCGGTTCGGGTTCCGCTCCGCCTTCGGCTTCTTCGTTTCCTCCTGCCGTATCCTCTACGGCCACATTGACTTCCTTTTCGGTCTTTACTTCTTCTACTATGTCTATCTTCTTATATTCTATATGTTCCTTTATCGTCACAGTCGAAGATGTGCTGCCGATGGTTATGCCTTCCTTATCGGCTATCTCCACTCTGTAATCACCTGCAGCAAGCCCTGTTTTATATATAATCCCGTCCTTATCATCGTCCGCAAATTCCAGATCGGGCTTGCCCGAAGTCGATACGAGCTTTACTTCAAATTCCGTGCCGCCCACAAGCCTGCGGCTGTTACTGTCAACGAATTTGATCTTCAGATCCTGCTCTACCGAAGTAAAGATAACATCTACACGTCTGTCATCTTCTGCCGGTACGGTATTCTCCGGCTGTCCTTCCTTGTCTGCCACCTGTGCGGCAAGCTCGGCATCCGCCAGAGCTACCAGCACGCCTTCTCCCGCTATGCCTATCTCTCTGAGTCCCTGACCTGCTGCATACATATCCGGCTTTTCACCCTCTGCGGCCGGCTTTTTCTGCAACAAAACCATCACTGCGGCAATGATCACAAATACCGCCGCTACGGCAACGAGTATGCCGAACAGCTTTTTTCTGTCCACAGGAGTCTTTTTTTTCTGTTTTTTTCCGGCCGAAGACTTTCCGCCCCCGTCTCTGCCGCCACCGCTTTTGCTGTTTCGCACGGCAGCCGGAGCCGCCGCTTCCGGCTTCTTCTTTTTTCCGCTCTTTTTCCTGCGGCTCAGTATCTTTTCTATATCTATGAGCTCTTCACCCGAGATATCACTGGTAGCATCACCGGGCAGTTCCGGGATCTCTTCTTCCGCCTCTGCGCTTTCTTCAGCGAAAGCCTCATCATCATCGCCCGAAAACTCTTCCGTGATCTCCGGCTCAGCCATATCAGGATTTTCGATATTGCTATCCCGCTCGTCCGTATCCGCCTCACCGATAACGGAAAGCTCTTCCTCGTCAAACTCTACGGTAGGTATGTTCAGCGTAGACGTATCCAGATCGATCATTTCGAGGGTGGCCGTCTCCGCACCCGCCCCTTCGGCTGAGGCATCCGGCGTATCCTCCTGCTGTAACGTCTCCGTCTTCTGCGGTTCTCCCGTATAAGCCGCATCATCATACATATCGATCTCAGCCACGCTTTTTGAGATATCCGTAAGCAGCATCGTATCAACGGATACTTCTCCCTGAAAGACGGGATCATCCACGGGAAGCACCCCTGTCTCATCAAGATTTATAAGATTCAGCGTATCCTGCAGATCGTTATCGTTCTTCTTCATGACTTAGAGATATTCCTCTCTGTTGCAGATCTTCAAATTCTCAACGATCTTCTTTATATCTGCCGCGCTGTTTTTATCGCAGATAAGCGTGGCATCCTTTGTATCCACTATTATCAGATCTTCCACGCCCACAGCCGCGATCAGCTTCTCGGCACCTTCTACTATGCAGTTTTTCACGTTTACGGTCATCACGTTTCCGCTCACTACATTGCCCGAATCATTCAGCTGCCTCATGCGGGCTACAGACAGCCAGCTTCCGACATCGTCCCAGCCGAAGGTTCCGGGAATGACATAAATACTGTCTTCTTTTTCAAGCACACCGTAATCTATGGACTCTGAAGGCATGCTGTCAAAAGCAGCATTCAATATGCTTTCCTCATCCGGGGTTCCTATGGAAGCCTCTATCTTTAAAAGTCTGTCATATATCTCGGGAAGATGTTCCTGTATGGAGGCAAGTATGGTTGATGCCTTCCATACGAACATACCCGAATTCCAGAGATACTCCTCTGTTTCAAGATATTTTTTTGCCGTTGCCACATCGGGTTTTTCGACAAAGCGCTCCACCTTGAATGCTCCCCCGAGCATATCATGCGGGCTGAAGCGTATATATCCGTATCCCGTCTCTGCTGCCGTGGGAGTGATGCCTATGGTAACCAGGTTACCGGCTTCCTCGGCCACTTTGATAGCTGACTGAAGGACTCCCAGATACATATTCTTGTATTTTATGAGATGATCACTGGGAAGCACCAGCATCATCGCATCACCGTACTTCTTCCTGATATGGACAGCGCCGAAACCTATGCCCGGTGCGGTATTTCTGCCCACAGGCTCACACAGTATGTTCTCCTCGGGTATCTCGGGAAGCTGTTCCTTTACCAGTGCCCTGTAGCTCTTGTTCGTTGCGATATATATATCCTCGGGATCCACCAGGGAACTGATCCGCTCCACGGTATGCTGTATCATGGTCTTACCGTCACCTGTGAGGCACAGAAACTGTTTGGGGCAGTGTTTTCTGCTCCTGGGCCAGAATCTTTCCCCTTTTCCACCCGCAAGTATCAATGCTGTTGTTTTCATAATTTCACCCACCTTACCTGTTTTTATCCTTTGACCCACTGGGCCCATTTTTTTCTGTACTCATCCGGAAGCATTTCTTCCTTTTCCGAAAACAGCCTGCAAAAGCTCTCCTCGTCACTCATCCCCAGATCCTCCGCTATCTCGGATATCGGTCTGATCGTGAAACGCAGGAGTTCCTTGGCTTTATTCAGTTTCCTGTTCTCAAGATATGCTGCCATGTCTATTCCGTATTTATCCTTAAAGGCTGCATCGATCTCGTCATAGTCTTTTCCGAAACGGGCCTTCATCATACTCTTAAGCGCGCCGTTCCCCGAGAATACCGCCTCGTCCCCGTTCAGGTACTCCCTTACCCTGTCTGCGGAAAGGTTGTCCGTCCGGCTTTTCTCGGTCTTTTTAAGGCAAAGGATAAGTATCTTTCCGAGTATATTATCGGCTCTCAGCTCTTCCGAAAGTCCCCTGTTTTCTTTTAAGCGCAGGAGCTCATCCATTATGAGCAGCGCGTCCTGAACATTGTCACCGAATTCAAATACCGGAGAAGCACCGTTCTCCTTATATATTACAGGTATTATCGCTTCAGCCCTGGCACCGTCAAAATGTGCCCATAAGAGTTCCCACTGTTCGCTCTCCGCTGCCCTGTGGGAATAGTGGTTCCTGCAGTCGATAAGTGCCGCATCACCGGCCTTAAGCTGATACTCCCTGCCCTCATAGGTCAGTGTACCGCTGCCCCGCTCGACCACAAGAAAAAGAAAGGACTCCAGCCCCTCCCTCTCACTGGTATGGCTCTTCAGGCTCTGAAGCTTTCCTGTCTCCTGAAGATAAAGAAGATGTTTTCTGGCAAAGGATGACGGGGTATGTATGGTCCTTCTCGAACGTGTCACCCCTTCATTATCAAACAGTTCTCTGTTGTTTTCCTCTATCATCTGTTTCTCCACTCATTAAGTATCTCGTCTATAGTCTGCTCCAAGGGTATCTGCGGTTTCCATCCGCACACCCTGCCGATCTTTGAGATATCCGCCTCGATCACCGGCACATCCACCGGACGCAGTTTTGCGGGGTCGGTCTCCACCTTTATGTCCGCTGTGGATCTCGATATTATCAGATCCAGCATCTGCCTTATCTCTATGGCATGACCGCTTCCCACGTTATAGGTTTCACCGCTCTCGCCCATTTCGGCCAGAAGGGCATATGCCCTTACAACGTCCCTGACATCGGTAAAATCCCTTCTTGCGGAGAGATTGCCCACATACATCACGGGCTCCCTTAAGCCTTTTTCGATCTCGGCCACCTGCTTGCAGAAATCAGCCGCAACAAATACAGGGAGCTGTCCCGGCCCTATATGATTGAACGCCCGGACCAGCACCAGTTCCAGATCGTATGCTTCCGCATATATGGATGCTATCATGTTCTGGCAGGCTTTTGTCGCAGCATAGATATTTCCCGGCGAAAGAAGAGTATCTTCGGCTATGGGAACGTCACCGCTCTTTATATGGCCGTACTCCTCCCCCGAACCCACTATCACCACTCTGGGCTTATAGAAAAGCTCTCTCAGGGCATCCATAACATTCACGGCGCCTTTGATATTCACGTCTATTGTCAGCTGCGGATTTTTCCAGGCTACGCTCACGGAACTCTGTGCCGCCAGATGATATATCTCATCAGGTCTTATGCTGAAGAGAAGCTCAGTGATACTGTCTTTGGAAAGTATGTCGAGATCGGATATTTCCGCAGGAACATCCTCCATCTCTTCATGCGGAAGCTTGGTCGCATATACCTCTTTCCCGAGATCGTCATGCAGATGCCTTATCAGATACTTGCCGACAAAGCCCGCAGCGCCTATCACCAGTGCTTTTTTCATCAGTTCTTCTTTCCGGCAAGTGCTATCTCTCTGCCAACCAGCGCCAGATCCTTCTCTATCATGCGCTCAACCATCTCGTTAAAGCTTATCTCCCTCTTCCAGCCAAGCTTTTCCTCGGCCTTCGCAGGATTTCCTATCAGCAGTTCCACCTCGGCGGGGCGGAAGAATCTGGGATTTACCCTTACCAGTACCCTTCCGTTTTCATCCTTACCTACCTCATCCACGCCTTCGCCGGAAAACTCTATCTTTATGCCGACCTTTTCAAAAGCGATCTTTACAAAATCCCTTACCGTTCTGGTCTCACCGGTCGCCACTACGTAATCATCCGGCTCATCCTGCTGCAGCATCAGCCACATGGCTCTGACATAATCCTTTGAATGGCCCCAGTCACGCTTTGCATCCATGTTTCCGAGTTCAAGCACATCGGCAACACCCAGCTTTATCCTGGCTACCGTATCGGTGATCTTTCTCGTCACGAATTCCTTGCCCCTTCTCTCGCCCTCGTGATTGAAGAGTATACCGCTGCAGGCAAAGAGTCCGAAGCTCTCCCTGTAGTTCTTGGTTATCCAGTGTCCGTAAAGCTTTGCTACTCCGTAAGGACTTCTGGGATAGAAAGGGGTGTTCTCATCCTGGGGGATAGCCTGCACCTTTCCGAACATCTCGGAAGTCGAAGCCTGATAGAAACGGCACTCGGGCTTTACTATACGTATGGCTTCCAGCATGTTCGTAACGCCTATAGCATCGATATTCGCTGTAGCTATGGGCTGCTCCCAGCTGGTCGCCACAAAAGACTGGGCAGCAAGATTGTATACTTCATCAGCCTGTGATATCTTCATGGCATTTATAAGGCTTACCGGGTCTGTCATATCGGCGTATATAAAGTTGAGCTTATCCTTTATATGCTCCACGTTCCCATAATCAACAACGGATTTTCTCCGGAGTATTCCGTATACATTGTAGCCCTTCTCCAGGAGCAGTTCGGCAAGAAATGAGCCGTCCTGTCCGTTTATGCCGGTTATCAGTGCGTTTTTCATG
>JAIKYA010000008.1 GCA_024683645.1 Lachnospiraceae bacterium | reverse complement strand
TGATATGGGAAAATACGATAGTATAAACCACGAGCTGCAGAAACGGATTGATAAACGTCCATGCAAAACCAAGGACAGATCCTTTATACCGGCCACGCAGCTCTCTCTGGATCAGAGAGCCCATCATGGTTCTGTATTCATATAGTTCTTTGATCGTTTTCATTCTTATTCTCTATACACTCTCGCTGTCTCGGGATATTTGCTCAATTACCCCCACAGCCGCAAATGGGCATACTACGCCCTCCATTGTGGTACAGCATTTCTATCATACCACATATAGATACTCTTGTAAAGTTATACGGCATCCACTGCCTTTATGAATGTATCCAGGATCACATCCCATGTGTAATGTTCGTCGATATAGTTTTTTCCGTTATTACCCATGACTTTTCGACTTGTCTCATCCGTGGTCAGTTTCTCAAGTTCCCGCAGGCAGCTGTCCCGGTCCGTATAATATAGTCCGGCTCTGCTTTTTTCGCAGTGCCCTTTCAGTACCTTGCAATTTCCGTTCACAAGCACCGGCACTCCCAGCGCCATTGCCTCCAGAACTGAGATAGAAAGGCTTTCAAACTGAGACGGCAGCCATAGAAATTCAGCCCCGCCGACAGCATCAAACTTGTCTTCTTCCGACACAAATCCCAGATACCTTATCTGATCACTTTCCGGCAGGTCCATAAACTGCTGCCCCAGCAAGACAAGCGTTACCGGTTTTTGGCCGTTTCTTTTTGCATCTGTGCAATATTGCTGATATGCTTCGATCATAAGATCGCAGCCTTTGCTCACATCGATCCTGCCGGTGTAAATCATATAGTCACCGTCTATTCCGTATTTGCTTCTAAACCGCTCCTGATCAACTTTCAGTGGCAGATCTACACCAAGTCCCGCAGTAAAAGAAGGTATGGATTGATTATGAAAGGTATTTTGCACAAGCTGCTTTTCTTCATCCGTCAGATACAGAATCGCCCCGGCTGATGTAAATAAGTCTTTGTGACTTTTGAAATACAGATAGGGTTCATCATGTGCCGTCGGAATCAGTATGGTATTTTTTCCGGCGCATCTCATGCCGAATACTGTCGGGTAATACAGATAGGTAACAAAAACAAGTGCCTCATATTCGTCCCCGTGTTTGCGGATATAATCCAAAAGACCGGGCAGAGCCGGTCCCTGAGCCCTGACCCAGAGATCACACAGAAATTTTGTATTGAGATGAAGACCGGTAATCATTTTCCCTAGCAGACGCATAAGAAACACCTGTCGTCTATGACTGACAGGGAACCTTCTGACAAGGACTCCCCGGATCGTCTCTTCATCCCGGGTATAGTGATCCGCCCAGTCCTCATAGGACAACGCCTTGCTGGTCAACACTTCCACCCGGTAGCGGTCTGTCAGTTTTTCCGCCATTCGCCTGGTATAGAATTCTGATCCGCCATTTACCTCAAGTCCATATCTTTGATTGATAAATGCTATTTTTTTCTTTTCCATAAATAAGTCAAAAATGAGTCAAAATGAGTCAAAAATGATCGTTTAAGTTTCCTGATCACAGAGCAATTCATAAAACTGTCTCGCTGCTCTGTCCCAGCTGTATTCTTCCAATACCTGCTGTCCTCCCGATACGGGCATTGCCAGCAGTTTTTCCAAATCATAATCGGTTCTGTCAGGATCGATATAACTGGCACTGTTGCCGTAGATTTCCGGCAGGCACGCCCTATCCGAAAGAATGATCTTCCGCTTAAAACTCATTGCCTCCAGAGGCGGAATCCCAAACCCTTCTTCATAGGACGGTTGTAAAAAAGCTCGGCAGTTTTTCATCAGCGCTTTGATTTCTTCATCCTTCAGATATCCGGTAAAGATGACATTGGGCGGAACCGTATCCGTATCGTTATTTTCATAACTCTTTCCCGTGATCACAAATGTCTGATCAGGATTACACCTTGCTTCTTCAATGATCCACCCGGTATTTTTGTGATAAGCTCTCGAACCAAGTGCAAAATAGTATCCGTTTTCCTGCAGTTGCAACCGTTCCAGAATAGTTGTATCACTTTGAACATTCTCCATGTGTTCCCAGCCGCAGCAGATCACTTTGATCTTATCTGCATCCGTCTGATACATCTTCAGAATCTCGTCTTTACTGTAGTTCGATGTCGTAACGATCGTTTTGGCGCAACATACCGCTTTTTTAACACGCATTATATAAAACTTACGCATCAGTTTGCTTTTCACACTTCTGCAAAGCTGGGGAAAATGTTCCGTGATGCAGTCATAGACCGCCACAATATCGCAATTACCGAGAGGTATGGCAAGCGTCAGATCCACGCCAATGCCTCGCAGTTTCCTGACACCACTTGGGAAGCAGAAATGATACCAGATGTTTTTCGTAATGGTTGTTTTTCCGGCACGGCCCATACGGGAGACCCGGATATTCTGATATTCTTCCTTCAGGCTCCGGTCTTTCGGAACAAGCAGATATACCTGCGGATGGTCCTTGTCCGTTGAATGATCAGACAGTATTTTGTCCACACGTTTGAGAACCTCTTTTGCAAATCTGTGAACCCCCATTGATTCATCCAGGGTGATACCTTCTCCGTTAATCACATATCTTCGTCCAGCCATAATTTCGCCTTACTGTTTAACAAATACAGATTCCCTGTAAAGGGGCTGTGTTTTCTGATCTATTCTCCCGCGTATCCCTCTCCGAAGAGGATGTCATATTGCAGCATCTTGTAATCCTCGTAGGAGTTAATCCTGTCCTGATCCAGGTAACTGGTCTGGAATACCGGCTCCTTTTGCCGCAGTCCCGTCAGATACTCATAGAAGGGTTCATCGCCTATTCCCGCCGCATGAAGTACATATGTCGGCAGATAGTTCATACTCAGTCTCTCCGGCATAGGGAGTTTTTCATAATCACTGCCGTCTCCCGGATAGTACAGACCCGTGCACACCGTATCAAAGGTGATCAGCGGGTTATCGGCTCCGACTCCGAGTGTATTGATGGCATTTAATCCCGGCCAGTGATCGCCAAAGGCAACCAGGATCGTCGGTCGCTTTCTTTCTTTTAAATACGCCGACAGTTGCGAGAGCATTTTGTCTGTATTATATACGCCCTGGAGATATCCTTCAAGTTCTGCAATCTCTTCTCCCGAAAGAAGTTCCGAATCAGCATGGATCTTTGTATCCGTGTATTTCCCGGCATAAGGACCATGCGTTTCTATCGTGATGCTCCATAGCATGGCGGGCGAATCTTTTTCGAGTTCCTCTTTTAGTTGTCCCAGCAGGTGATCGCACTTCATAAAATTATCTTCATTGAGGTCTTCCTTTTTTACCTCATAATCTTCCTGCGTGATAAAATCATCAAATCCCATGCTTGCATAGACAATATTTCTGTTAAAGAATGTCTCAATATTCTGATGAATGGCTTTCGCTGTATACCCGTGTTTCTGTACGGCTTCCACGACTGAATAGATATGCCTCGGATTACCGCCGAAAAAGGTGGTATACTCAACAGTTCCTTCCGGATACCATGCATCCGACAGGCCGGTCAGCGCCTCAAACTCTGCTCTTGCCGTCAGACCGCCCCTGGTGGGTGATACCGTTGCGGAAGTTGCAGCCTCATCGAGGAACGGATCGGGATTCTCGGAAAACGTCACGCCGTAAGATTCGAAAATATCCACATCAACGACAGATTCCAGCATCAGGAAGATAATATCAGGCTGCTCTCCGGACCTTTG
>JAIKYA010000047.1 GCA_024683645.1 Lachnospiraceae bacterium | reverse complement strand
GTGAACGCACTGATCCAGGCAAGTGTATCTCGAAGAGTTAACGGAAAGGCGTAAGGCGGGAAGAGGAGCAGACAAATGGATATAAGAAAAGACAGCGGTATATTAAAATGGGTTCTGATAATAATATCTTTCGTTTTTCTTGCTGTATTCCTCATTTTACCGCTTATATACATAATAGCTACAGCATTTCGTGATGGGATAAGCGGATATATAAAGGGAATAAGTGATGAATACGCCTTAAAAGCCACATGGCTTACCATAGAGGCTACATTGATATCAGTAATTGTAAATACCATCTTTGGTCTTGCGGCAGCCTGGTGTATCACCAAGTATGCATTTAAAGGGAAAAAGATATTATCCACATTCGTAGATCTTCCGGTAACGGTATCACCGATCATAGCAGGTCTGATATATGTACTGACATTCGGAAGACAGGGAGTCTTATATAAATACCTCGATCCGTTAGGCATTAAGATCATTTTTGCAGTGCCGGGTATCGTTCTTGCTACGATATTTGTTACTTTTCCGTTTATTTCGAGAGAGCTGATACCGGTACTTACGGCTCAGGGTACGGACGAAGAAGAAGCAGCTGCCCTGATGGGAGCAGGTACATTTACGATATTCAGAAAAGTTACACTTCCGCATATCAAGTGGGCATTACTGTATGGTGTTGTTCTGTGTACTGCAAGGGCAATGGGAGAGTTTGGCGCTGTTTCGGTACTGTCGGGGCATCTGAGAGGAAAGACGAATACATTACCGTTATATATTGAACTGCTTTATCAGGGATATGACTTTACGGGAGCCTTTGCCGCATCATCCATTCTGGTCGTAATGGCGATCATAGTCCTGATATTGCGTCTGATACTTGAACATAAAGGCAGAAAAGATCTTGATAAAAAAAAATAGGAAGTTGAGGATATCAGTATGAGTGATAGTAATACAAACACCGGAGCATTTGTAGAACTGAAAAAAATAAATAAACACTTCAAAGACTTCCATGCTACAAAGGATGTTGATATAGCTATTCCTAAAGGGAGACTTGTGGCGCTGCTCGGACCTTCGGGCAGCGGAAAAACGACGATCCTTCGGATGATAGCGGGACTTGAAAATCCTGATTCCGGAGAGATTTGGATCGATGGGAAAAAAGTAAACGATATTCCGGGAAGCGAAAGAGGTATAGGTTTTGTTTTTCAGAGCTATGCCCTGTTCAGATATATGACGGTGTATGACAATATTGCTTTTGGCCTGAGGATCAAGAAGGTACCTGAAAAGCAGATAAAGGAAAAGGTAAATGAGCTGCTTAAACTGATTAGCTGTGAGGGACTCGGTAAGCGTTTTCCAAGTCAGCTCTCGGGCGGACAGAGACAGAGGGTAGCTTTTGCGAGAGCACTGGCTCCTAATCCGGGTATACTTCTTCTGGACGAACCGTTTGCGGCAATAGATGCAAAAGTGCGATCGGAATTGCGAACCTGGCTCAGAGAGATGATCACCAAACTTAAGATAACGAGTATATTTGTAACACATGATCAGGATGAAGCAATAGAAGTTGCTGACGATATCATAGTTACTAATCAGGGACGTGTAGAGCAGGCCGGTACACCTAAAGAACTGTATACACATCCTGCTACGCCCTTTGTAGCGCAGTTTATAGGAAATTCGCTGCCGATCAGGATTTTTGAGAGATTTAAATTCTTTGAGCGCAGCGGAGAAGAGGTCGACGCTATAATACGCCCTGAATTTGTAAGTATATATAAAAAGGATGAGAAGGTTCAGTATTCAAGCTCTGCGGAAGAAGCAAAGGTTGAGGATATCATATTCAGGGGCAGTAATCTGGAGGTAAGGGTAAGACTGCATGATAATCTGATCTCAGCATACAGGAGCATAAATGATCCTGCGGTTGAGATAGGAGAAACGGTAGAGGTATTTATATACAGGATGTTTGTTATAAAAGACGGAAAGATAGAGCTTGTAAACAATCTTTCGCTCAAGACGGAGTCCGTCGTCATTTAAGCGTGGCTGCATAGATCAGACAAGGGAGAAAGAGTTTTGGAAAAAAAGATCATAGAAAGTGATGTTCTGATAATAGGAGGAGGTACCGCCGGATGCTATGCTGCTATACGTCTGAGCGAGAGCAGTGAATACAGCATAGCAGTAGTTGAAAAGGCGGCCGTAAAGAGGAGCGGCTGTCTTGCTGCCGGTGTAAATGCTTTGAATGCGTATATAACAGACGGTCATCAGCCGATGGACTATGTAAAATATGCGGCCGGTGACGCTGACGGAATAGTGAGAGAAGATCTCTTGCTGGATATATCCGAAAGGCTAAACGAAGTTACGCATGATATGGAAAGAAGAGGACTTACCATCCTTAAAGATAAGGATGGTAAGTATGTTTCCAGAGGCTGGAGAAATCTTAAGATAAACGGAGAGAATATCAAACCTATTCTGGAAAATGAGCTGCGTAAGCAGAAGAAGGTCAAAGTATTCGAACACATCAACATAACGGATCTGAGCTGTGACGGTAAGGTACGCGGCGCATATGGATTTGGCATCAATGACGAAAAGTTTTATGAATTCAGGGCAAAAGCGGTATTGATGGCGACAGGAGGAGCTGCCGGTCTTTACAGACCCAATAATCCTGAAGGTGCGGCACATCAGATGTGGTACAGTCCTTTTAACACGGGGGCGGGATTGCGTATGGGTATCCTTACAGGTGCAGAGATGACCACATTTGAAATGAGATTCATAGCATTAAGATGTAAGGATACCATTGCACCTACAGGAACATTAGCACAGGGGGCAGGAGCTAAGCAGGTTAATTCTCTGGGTGAGATATATGAAGACAGATACGGACTGTCCACCTCCCAAAGACTGTGGGGAACAGTAAAGGAAAACAGCGAAGGAAGAGGCCCCTGTTATCTTAAGACAACAGGAATAGATGAAGAAAAAGAAAATGAGCTGTATAAGGCATATCTGAATATGGCACCGATGCAGACGCTTAAATGGGCAGCCACTGAAGGACCGTCATTAAAGGATGTTGAGATCGAAGGGACAGAACCCTATGTGACGGGAGGACATACCGCGAGCGGTTTCTGGGTAGAAAGAAACAGGATGACTACTGTAAAAGGTCTGTTTGCTGCCGGAGATGTTGCAGGTGGTGCTCCGCAAAAGTATGTGACCGGAGCATTCGCTGAAGGAGTGATCGCAGCCGAGGGGATAAAGGAATATATAGACAGTGAAGGGGATACTGCTGTTGACGAAAGAAAACTGACAGAACAGGCTGAAAAGATAAGGAAGGAATATGAGACGGCGCTTGGCAGAAAAGAAGCACTCGGAAAGAATACGGCTTTTTACAGCGTAAGAGAACTTGAACGAACAATGCAGAAGATAATGGATGAGTATGCAGGAGGAATAAAGACTGATTACAGGTATACCGGACATGGTCTGGAGATCGCTGATGAGAGGATAAGAAGTGTAACAGGGCTCCTTGAATATGCGCGGATAGATGACATGCATGATCTGCTTGAGCTCTATGAGCTCAGGGACAGACTGATGGTATCAAGAGTACTTATAGCTCATCTGAAGGCCAGGGAAGAGACAAGATGGCATTGTTTTCAGGAGAATGCGGATCATCCGAAAAAGAGTGATGAATATGAATGCTACATCAATTCGGTAATGAAAGACGGGAAGATAACAATAACAAAAAGAAATCTTGTAAAGGTATAGGTCAGTATATGGGTGCGATCACAGATAAAACAAAATGTATAGGATGCGGGCGGTGCATGGATGTATGCCCCGGCAATCTGATAAGAAAGAATACGGAGGGTAAGGCTTACCTTAAGAATGAAGAAGATTGCTGGAGCTGCGCATCATGTATAAAGGAATGCCCTGTCGGCGCGATATTTTTAAGGCTGCCTGCAGAGTTTGGCGGCGTACGTGCGGATATGCACGCTAAAACCGATAATAATATCACCGAATGGGAGATCGACAGAGCAGATGGGAAAAAGATAGTATTTATAACTGATACTAACGAAGCAAATAAATATTGAGGTGATAAAGATATGGGAAACAAAATGACACAGCTTGAAGCACTTGAAGCGGAGGCTATATACATAATGCGTGAAGTTGCCGCAGAATGTGAAAAGCCGGTGATGCTTTATTCTATCGGTAAAGACAGCTCGGTAATGCTTCATCTGGCAATGAAAGCATTTTATCCTGAGAAACCGCCGTTTCCTTTTCTGCACATAGATACGACATGGAAGTTCAAAGAAATGATAAAGTTCCGTGATGAAACGGCACAGAGATACGGAATAGAAATGCTCGTACATATAAATGAAGAAGGAGTACGTCAGGGAATAAATCCTTTTGATCACGGATCATCATATACAGATATCATGAAAACGCAGGCATTAAAACAGGCATTGACTGAAGGAGGATATACAGCTGCGTTCGGTGGCGGAAGAAGAGATGAGGAAAAATCCAGAGCGAAGGAGCGTATCTTTTCATTCAGAAACAGCGCCCAGGGATGGGATCCTAAAAATCAGAGACCCGAGATGTGGAAGCTGTATAACACAAAGATCCATAAGGGAGAGAGTATACGCGTTTTTCCTTTATCCAACTGGACCGAAAAAGATATCTGGCTGTATATACAGCGTGAGAATATCCCTATAGTTCCTTTGTATTATGCAGCCGAGCGTCCCTGCGTCGAAAGGGACGGACAGCTGATAATGGTAGATGACGACCGTATGAAGCTTAAGCCCGGTGAAGAGGTGATGATCAAAAAGATCAGATTCCGTACACTTGGCTGTTATCCGCTGACCGGAGGTTTTGAATCCGATGCGGTTACGATAGATGAAGTAATAAAAGAAACACTTTCCGCCGTGGAATCTGAAAGAACTACCAGAGTCATAGATAAGGACAGTGGTGATGGAAGCATGGAAAGAAGAAAGAAAGAGGGG
>JAIKYA010000044.1 GCA_024683645.1 Lachnospiraceae bacterium | reverse complement strand
GCAAGTATCAGTGCTTCCCTGTTTCCTTTGGGATAGATAAAGCCGCTCACTCCGTCAGCGCAGGTCTCCCTGCAGCCGGGATTATCGGTCGTTATCACCGGTCTGCCCGATGCAGCATTCTCCAGCAGCACATTGCTCATCCCTTCTCCGTATACCGACGGATGTATGATCGCATGAGCCCTTGCAATGTACGGTGTTACATCCTTCTGTGAACCGTGATATCTTATCACACCTTCTTTCTCAAGCTCCGCAAGGTCTTTTTCATAATGAGCTTCCGTAGGCTCGATAAAGCCCAGCATATTAAACTCGGTCTGCGGGTATACAGCATGTATTGCCTTTGCGCAGGCGATATAATCATCCACACCTTTGTCCTTAAGGATACGGCCGATATAATTAAATACGACCTTATCTCCTTCTTTTCCGTCTCCGCCTTCAGGATAGTCAAGCAGGCGGAAACGTTCAAGCGCTACTCCCGATCCCGGTATAAGTCTGCTTTTTCCGTGAACCATCCTCATCTTCTTTGCCATACGCATGTTTACAGCATTCTGGAACATTATGCAATTGCTCTGTCTGTAGGCAGCCTGAAAAAGCCTCATTATGATACCGCGCTTAAGTTTTCCTTCTTTAAGCACCGAACCGAAGCCTGTTACATTGTTTATCACAGGGATTCCCAGGGCGTGGGCAGCAAAGCTCGCATATACTCCGGGCTTTGCAGTATAAGTAAGGACCACTGCCGGCCTGTACTTTTTAAACAGCCTGTGGTAATGTGCCATCAGCTGCGCATCTTTAAGCGGGTTGGTCCCTCTCCGGTCAATATACGGATCGTCGTATATATAAGGTATGTCCTTCATCAGTTCGAACTTTTCACCGTAAGGACAGGATATGAGCATCTCATAGCCCGCAGCTATGATCGCCTCTATCAGCTCTTTTCTGAAGCAGTATACATCATCATCATTATTTGTAAGTAATGCTATAAGCTTTTTTTTCTTCTCCATCAATCCCCCCGCGTCATCCCGGCCTCTTTGTATCCTTCCGGGCAAAATCAAAAATCGTTCACCCAAGCACCGCCAGCACAGTCTTTATCATCGTCATCAGATCATCCGCAAGGCTGAAGCTTTTAAGAGCCTCCAGATTATACTTCATCTTAGCCGGGAGTATCTCCCCGGTATATACCGCATCAACATCCTCAGCACCGTCCAGCAGCTTCTCTTCGTCCTTGTACTGTATGCTTGCCTTAGAGGTGATCCCCGCCTTCATTAAAAGTGTCGCATACATTTCCGGAGTATATTCCTTCACATACTTAGGTACTTCCGGTCTGGTCCCGACAAAACTCATATCGCCGAAGAGCACGTCTATAAGCTGCGGAAGTTCGTCAAGCCTGTACTTTCTGAGTGTCCTGCCTATCTTAGTGACTCTCATATCCCCGGCAACTGTCACGGAACTGCCTGCCGCATCCTTTGCCATGGTGCGGAATTTATGTATCTTAAATTTCCTTCCGTACTCGGTGATCCTCAGCTGCCTGAAGAATACTCCTCCCGGAGAATCGAGCGCTATCATGAGCGCGATAACACACATGGGTATAAACAGAAACACCAGAAGAAGCGAACTCATAAGCACGTCAAAAGCCCGCTTTATCTTAAGTTCCCACTCCTTCCCGGCCAGTATGTCATAATACTCCCTTACTTCGGGCGTCCTCATCCTTGCCGGCAGCTTATCCCACTCTCTCATGAAGCAAGCACCTTCCCGAAGCATTCACAGATATAATCGACATCTTCATCCGTAAGCTTCGTATGCAGCGGCAGTGTTACCGCATTTTCATAATGTGCGTAAGCGTTGGGATAATCCTTTATATCAAAGCCCAGCTTCTTATATGCGCTCATCATCGGCAGCGGCTTGTAATGCACATTGCAGGGAATGCCGAATTCAGCCATTTTCGTGATAAGCTCGCGTCTGCGCTCATCTCCGGCTCCCGGTATCCTTGTTATATAAAGATGACCCGAAGAAGTGTAATCCGCACAGTAGTGTGTCAGATGCTCCACTCCCAGTCCGTCCATGACCTTATCATATTTTTCTATTATCTCACGCCGTCTTGCGAGCAGCCCGGCATAGCGCTTCATCTGCACCAGACCTATGGCAGCGCATACGTCCGTCATATTACATTTGTAAAAAGGCTCTAAAATATCATATTCCCAGCCGCCCAGCTTATCTTTCGCCAGAGCATCTTTTGACTGTCCGTGTAGAGATAAGAGCTGGTAAAATCTGTACAGTTCCCCGTTATCGATACCGTCTATATCCTTCCACACGGCCGCTCCGCCCTCTGCCGTAGTAAAGTTCTTGACTGCATGAAAAGAGAAGGAACTGAAATCCGCCAGGCTTCCGCATTTTACTCCGCCTCTTTCCGCTCCGAAAGAATGGGCTGCATCCGCTACTACCGCTACGCGTCCCAGTGCTTTCTGCACCGCACGACCTGTGTCGTTATTTCCTCCCGGCACAAAGATACCGCGTTTGTTTTCAACGACATCGTATACTTTTTTATAATCGCAGGGAATACCGGCTATATCCACAGGTACCACAGCTTTGGTCTTCGGACCGATCAGTCCTTCCATCTGTTCGTAATCAGGCTCCAGGCTGTCCTTCTGCACATCACAAAACACTACCTTTGCTCCCACATGGATAGCTGCCGAAGCACTTGCCGTATAAGTATATGCCGGCACTATCACCTCATCACCTTCACCTATGCCGAGCGCTCTTAAGTTGCACTCTTCTGCCGCAGTCGCGGAATTCAGACACACGGCTTTTTCCGTTCCCACATACGCGGCTATCTCTTTTTCAAGCTCCTTGGTACGCGGACCTGTCGTTATCCATCCGCTCCTGAGCGCTTCCGCTACCGCATCTATCTCATCCTCCGTTATATCTGGCGGAGAGAATATTATCTTTCTTTCCATCACCTGTCCTCCGTATGCTTTTCTTAAGGCTTGTATGTCGTGACCATCTTAGCCACCGCACTCTTTATATCTCCTTCTTCATCAAAAGCCGCGCTCTTCAGTTCTTCAAGCTCTGCCTTAAACTTTTCCGTATCGATCTCTATGGGCCTTCCTATATGAATCAGATGATTGGGCGTGGTCTGAAGCCCCTCCTCATCCATCAGCTTTTCTTCATACATCTTTTCTCCCGGGCGCAGTCCCGTATAACTGATCTTTATATCCTCATCCGGCTTTAGTCCCGAAAGCCTTATAAGGTTTCTTGCAAGCGTATCTATCTTTACGGGGCTTCCCATATCAAGGACAAATATCTCGCCGCCTTTGGCATAACTGCCTGCCTGCAGCACAAGGCTTACAGCCTCCGGGATCGTCATAAAATACCTGATGATATCCGGATGGGTCACGGTCACAGGTCCGCCCTGGGCTATCTGCTCCCTGAAAAGAGGCACCACGCTGCCGTTGGATCCCAGCACATTGCCGAAACGGACTGCCGCAAATTCCGTCTCTCCCTCTTCCTTTGCAAAGCACTGCACGACCATCTCGCAGAGCCTTTTGCTGGCGCCCATGATATTCGTGGGGTTGACTGCCTTATCCGTGCTTATCAGCACAAAGCGCCTGCAACCGTATTTCTTCGCCATAAGCGCGGTATTATATGTACCGAACACATTGTTCTTGATCGACTCGTGGGGACTTTCTTCCATGAGCGGCACATGCTTATGAGCAGCCGCATGATAGACCACTTCAGGTCTGTATTTTTCAAAAACATATTCAAGTCTGCCGGCATCCCTCACCGATCCGATAAGTACGGTGAGTTTCAGATCCGGGTGCAGCCGTTTCAGTTCCTGCTGTATCTCATAGGCATTGTTCTCATATATGTCAAAAATGATCAGCTCTTTCGGCTCATGCTTTGCCACCTGTCTGCAGAGCTCGGAACCTATCGATCCGCCACCGCCCGTGACCATTATCACTCTTCCGCTCAGGCTCTCATATATCTCCTTCATATCTACCCTTATGGGATCCCTGCCCAGCAGGTCCTCAATGGATACGTCCTTCAGATCACGTACGCTTATCCTGTCCTCATCTACCATCTGGTACATGTTGCGGAGAAGCTTAAGCGCGCAGTCCGTTTCCTTGCATACTCCCAGTATATCCTTAAGCTCTCCCGGAGTAGCGGAAGGTATGGCTATATAGATCTTTTCTATCTTATATCTGCTGCAGGCAGCCATTATCTCATCACGTCCGCCGATAATGGGTATGCCGTCTATATTCCTTTTCCACTTGTTCTTATCATCATCGATGATGCAGACCACACGGTCGTTGCCTCCGCCCAAATGGTTCACTTCCCTTATGATGGCTCTGCCCGCGCTGCCCGCACCTATCACCATGACAGGATGTATCTCCATCCTGCCGCTCACATGCCTTTCCTTAAACAGCAGAAAAAACCTGTAGGAAAAACGTGCAGTCATGGAGAAAAAGAACTGCATCATAAAGCCCATAAAATAATAGGAATAAGGCATGCGCCAGTATTCATCCGATACCAGACTCACGCAGATGCTTATCCCCACTGCCTGTATCACAAAAGAGATAAGACAGCCGAGGACTATACGTTCCATTTCCATGAAGCTGGCAAAACGCCAGACGCTCCGGTATAGCCCGCAGAAATGATATACCAAAACAGCAAGAACGGAATAGGCCACGCCAAACATCAGATAGGCCTGCCAATACTCGGGCTCTATCTGCGAGATACGACAGTCAAACCTAAACCACAGTGCCAGAAAATATGCCGCATTCAGACTTATCAGATCATATATAAGCAGAAAGAAGGCCACCACCTGCCAGTGCTGAAATCTTCTTTCTCTTGTTTTTTCAGATGATGTAGTACCAGTTGTCATCATCATCCAGCTCCTCTTTATGTTTTCCTTTACCGTAATCGTAGAGCAGCTCCTGATTACGTATGCTCACCTTGGCACCCGCAGGTACCGAATGTGTGATGAAGCAGTTGCCTCCGATCACCGCTCCCCTGCCTATCACGGTCTCGCCGCCCAGTATCGAGGCTCCGGAGTATATCGTCACATCATCCTCTATGGTAGGATGACGTTTTTTATTGTTAAGGCTTCTGCCGCCTTTTGTGGAGATAGCGCCAAGGGTAACTCCCTGATATATCTTTACATTATCGCCTATCACCGTAGTTTCTCCGACCACGATGCCTGTGCCGTGATCGATAAAGAAATATTTTCCTATAGTCGCACCCGGGTTGATATCAATTCCCGTTACCGAGTGGGCGTGCTCCGTCATTATACGCGGTATCAGCGGTACGCCGAGAAGGTACAGTTCGTGCGCTATCCTGTTTACCACGATCGCATACAGACCCGGATAGGAAAAAATCACTTCATCCTTGTAGAAAGCTGCAGGATCGCCGTCAAAAGCAGCCTGTACATCCGTCTCTATATATTCCCTTATCTGCGGGAGTTTCTTTAAGAATTCAAAAGCAAGCTCTTCGGCAACATTTTCAAGTTCTTCAGAAGTCTTATCCCTGTAATTCTCCGAATATTTAAGCACGATCACTATCTGCTTTATCAGATGGAACACCACGTCTTCAAGCTGCATGGAGATGTGATTTCTCACAGTATAGACCTTAAACATGGGATTTTTAAAATACCCCGGGAAAACCATCCTTCTCAGCTTATCCAGTATATCTATTATCTTATCCTTATCGGGATGGTCGAAGGTGTCAACCCTGTCGATATCCTTCCCGCCTTCATAATCTTTTAAATACAGTTCTACCAGTTCCTGTATGTTATCATTCAGTCTGTGCATCTTCCGCTTCATCCTCTTCTATACTTTTTAAGATATATCCGTATATCGCTCTGTAAGTATCCTCATCGTAGTGAAGCCCGTCTCTGGTGTTAAAGCCCCTGTCAAACAGATAGGTATTCGTATCTATCCATCTCACCTGCTCATCCAGTGTCTTTTTTAGCACTTCATTGCAGGCGTCGACTTTTTCATTCGTGGCATTGCTGCAGCCGTCTATCACAGGATTAACCGACACATAATAGATCGTAACCCCGGCCTTACACCACTTCTCCGCCTTTTTGTTTATATACTCCGCATATCTCTCGCCGTTCCCCGGATCATTAACTCCCAGATTGAACACCATCTTTACTCCGGCATTTGCACTCACCGCCAGCATCGGTCCGGCAGTACCGGTCAGCCAGCCATAGCCCATTCCGCTTTCGGCTATCCACTTATACTTATTCTTTCCGACAGCCCATTTCATACCGACCGTTCTTGAATCGCCCACAAAAATGATATTCTCCGGCTCGTTATCAGCCTTGAGTATCTCGCCCTCCATATCCGGAACGGCACCGATCACTTTCTTTCCCCGAAACTCTATCTCCCTTCTTTCCGGTTCAGCTTCCGTAATATCTTCTTCCTCTTCCGCGTTCACTTCATCATCTGCCGGTCCGTCATCTTCAAACAGAGCCGCTATGGTCTTCTTTCTTTCTTCATCCCGGAGTTCTTCTTCAGCCTTCTCCATCTCCCGTCTGCTCAGATACATATTACGGTCGATCATGACGGCAACAAGCAGCACCAGAAGCAGCGCTATTATTATCCCCATGATTATAAGATAAGCTCTGTTCCCCCTCATGTAGCCACTTCTCCATTAAAGACCATACAGCAAAAAATATTATAGCACAGGAAGCCCTCCTGTGCTATAAAAAATCGTAATACTTTTATATAACTATCATTCCTTTAAAACGGCGGTCATCACTGCATTATATGTCCGGCATCCGGACTGTGTGAAGCCGCCGGCGCTTAACGAGCAAAGCGAGTTTAGCGTCCGTTGCGAGCTGAACCCAAGCGGAAGCGGGTCCGGTGACGGACATATATGCAAGTGATGACCGTCCGGCGAATACCCTATCAGTCGTCCTCAACGCTGTAGTTCGGCGCTTCCTTGGTAATATGTATGTCGTGAGGATGGCTCTCTTTGAGGGATGCCGCGGAGATCTTTATGAATCTGCCGTTCTCCTGGAGTTCTTTGATGGAGCCTGTACCGCAATATCCCATACCGCTTCTGAGGCCGCCCATCAGCTGGAATACGGTATCTTCAACGGTGCCCTTGTAGGAAACGCGTCCTTCCACGCCTTCGGGAACGAGCTTCTTTGCGTTCTCCTGGAAATATCTGTCCTTGCTGCCGTTCTCCATGGCCGAGATGGATCCCATGCCACGGTATACTTTATACTTACGTCCCTGGAAGAGTTCGAAGGTTCCGGGGCTCTCATCACAGCCTGCGAAGATGGAACCCATCATGCATACGCTGCCGCCGGCTGCTATGGCCTTGGTCAGATCACCCGAATACTTGATACCGCCGTCAGCGATGATAGGTATGTCATATTCCTTTGCAACCGCATAAGCTTCCATTATGGCTGTAACCTGGGGTACACCTATACCTGCAACGACTCTGGTGGTACAGATGGAACCGGGTCCTATACCGACCTTAACGGCATCAACACCGGCTTCGATCAGTGCTTTTGTTCCTTCGCCGGTAGCCACATTACCTGCTATCAGCTGTACCTTGGGGAATCTCTCCTTTACCATGCGTACGCTCTTAAGCACGTTCTCGGAATGACCGTGAGCGGAATCAAGTACGACAACATCCACACCGGCTTTCACAAGCGCTTCTACACGGTCGAGTATGTTTGCGGTGATGCCAACAGCAGCGCCGCAGAGGAGTCTGCCCATCTTGTCTTTTGCAGCGAGAGGATATTTGATAGCCTTCTCGATATCCTTTATGGTGATCAGCCCCTTGAGTGAAAAGTCGTCATCAACTATGGGAAGTTTCTCCTTGCGTGAATCCGCAAGTATCTTCTTTGCCTCCTCCAGCGTGATGCCTTCCTTTGCCGTAACCAGGTTTTCACTGGTCATTGATTCTCTTATTTTCTTTGAAAAATCGGTTTCGAATTTAAGATCTCTGTTGGTAATGATACCTACAAGCTTTCTGCCTTCCGTGATGGGAACACCGCTTATCCTGTACTTTGCCATCAGTGAATCCGCATCGGCAAGTGTATGATCAGGGGAAAGAGAAAACGGATCGGTGATAACTCCATTCTCGGAACGTTTTACTTTATCAACCTCATCCGCCTGTTCTTCAATACTCATATTCTTATGGATTATGCCGATCCCGCCCTGTCTTGCCATTGCTATAGCCATGCGGTGCTCGGTAACTGTGTCCATACCTGCACTCATCATGGGAATGTTAAGTGTTATCTCTTTCGTAAGCTTGGTCGTAAGATCTACCTGATTGGGTATGATCTGCGAATATGCAGGTACCAGAAGCACGTCGTCAAAAGTAATGCCGTCACCTATGATAGTTCCCATACTCTCTCCTTTCTTAGCCCCTTAATCAAAGAATACCTTTCTCGGTGAATTGTTTTGTATTATTTTAACAAATTCTTTTGTTAAATCAAGTACAATTTTCAGTCCACCCTCATATATCATCACATAGCGCATATCTTCGGCATCCTCGGGTATTTCGGTACCGCTGCTGTAATCTGCCGTCTTCAGATCCCTGCTCTTAAATTCATCAAGTCTGTGTGATCCCATGGGTGCCAGTATCTCCAGCCTGTCGATCTCATAAGTCGCAACGGTCTTTCTCTTTTCTTTTGCCATTATCTTATCGACTGTAAGTGATCTGTCCACATACAGGTACTCGTATTCAATATCTGTAAGCGGATAAACAAGATATCTGTAAGCCGCCCACAGCCCTACAGTGATGATCAGCACGGGGGGATACATCAGCATTACTGCCGCCACTACAGAAAGTATGATCAAAAACATGCAGAGGTATCTTATCGCCATCTCCTTAGGGCCGCTCTTTCTCTTAACCATATATTCGATATAAGTATCCATTCTTATCTCTCCTTTATCGGATCCCGTCGCAGCTTTCCGGACACGGCAGCGGATCATTTTTTCACATTCCCGCATTATAACAGATTATTCTTTTTACTGCAAACCCCGGCGGATTATGTTATACTGTCCTAAAAAGCGACGGGAGGATGAAATGAAAGAACAGTTATATACCATTCCCTTGAATGATGCCGTGAACGCAGGCGACGAATGTCCCTTCTGTTTTGTGGAAAGAGCGCTCGAACAGGACAGCCTTGATTTTGCTTTAGGTTCCTGCGCCTCATATATGGAGAGTGATGTCAGGGAAGTTACGGATAAAAAGGGCTTCTGCCGGGAGCACTTCAAAAAGATGTTCGACTACGGCAATACCCTGGGTAACGGCTGGATCTTAAAGACCCATTATATGAAGATACGTGAGGAGTTCGCCTCCGAAGTAAAACACTTTGCACCCGGAAAGGGCAAAATGAGCCTTGCAGACAAGCTCAAAGGCCGCAGCATAAGCAATCCTCTTGTAGACTGGGTCGACCGCAAGGAACGCAGCTGCTATATCTGTGATCACTTCAGAGAGATATACGAAAGATATCTCGATACATTTTTCATCCTGTACAGGGATGACGAGAGCTTCCGCAAACGTATAAAGGAAAGCAAGGGTTTCTGTCTTTCACATTTCGGCGATCTCTGCAACGGTGCCGACAGAAGACTTTCCGGCACGGAACTGGATGAGTTTTACTCCATGCTGCTCCCTCTGATGGAACGTAATCTGGACCGGCTCCAGGAAGACGTGAACTGGCTTATCGAGAAATTTGATTACCGCAATAAAGATGCCGACTGGAAGGATTCCAAGGATGCCGTACAGCGCGGTATGCAGAAACTAAAAGGAGGGTATCCCGCGGATCCCCCCCTTAAGATGAAAAAGTAATAATTTTATCTGTCCCACTTGTCGGAAAGCGAATTGATCTGGTCTGCGAATTTGGCCAGATCTTTGTTT
>JAIKYA010000176.1 GCA_024683645.1 Lachnospiraceae bacterium | reverse complement strand
GGGAGTATGATACTTTCGGTTGGGAGTTACGGCTGCAATCTGAAATGTCCGTTCTGTCAGAATGTTGATATATCGATGGCTGACGGAAGGGATAAGCCGTATGCGGAGTATGTGGCGCCGGAAACGCTCTGTGAGCTGGCTCTTAAGTATAAGGATAAAGGGAATATCGGAGTGGCCTATACTTATAACGAGCCGCTGGTTTCATACGAGTATGTGCGGGATGCGGCAAAGCTGGTGCAGGAGGCAGGACTTATAAACGTGCTGGTGACAAATGGTTCTGTTGGACTGAATGTGCTCGAAGAGCTCGCTGCTTACGTCGATGCCATGAATATAGATCTTAAGTGTTTTAATGATAAGTATTACAGGGATGTGCTTAAAGGGGATTTTGAAGCAGTTAAGAGCTTTATAACAAGGGCCGCGGAGTTTTGCCATGTGGAACTGACCACGCTGATAATACCCGGCGAAAATGACAGCGATGAAGAAATGGAGGAGCTCTCGGAGTGGGTTCATGAGCAGGAACTTAAGGCCGGAAAGGAAATACCGCTGCATATCACGAGGTTTTTTCCGAGAAGCAGGTATTCGGACCGGCAGCCGACAAAGACCGGCAGGGTGTATGAACTGGCAGCTGTGGCAAGACGCAGACTTAAATATGTGTATGAGGGTAATGTTTAGAGGAGGTATCGATGAGAAGGATAACACTTGGGAAAACAGGGATAGAGACACCGCAGAATGCCTTCGGGGCATTGCCGATACAGCGTGTGGATAAGGCATATGCAGTAAAACTTCTGAGAAAAGCCTATGACGGAGGCATGACCTTTTTTGATACGGCCAGAGCTTATTCGGATTCCGAAGAGAAGCTGGGCGCGGCCTTTGAAGGAATGAGGGAAAAAATATTCATAGCTTCAAAGACGCAGGCAAAGACTCCCGAGAAATTCAGGGAGGATCTGGATACCACGCTTAAGAATCTTAAGACGGACTATCTTGATATATATCAGTTCCACTGTGTTCCGCAGTGTTTTAAACCCGGAGACGGAACGGGCATGTATGAGGAGATGCTTAAGGCAAAGGAAGCGGGGAAGATAAGGCACATAGGTATCACGGCTCATCTGATAGCCGTTGCCGAGGAGATCGTAAAGAGCGGGCTTTATGAAACCCTGCAGTTTCCTTTTTCCTATCTGGCTACAGACAGGGAGATACAGCTTGTCAGGGATAGCGTAAATGCCGGTATGGGCTTTATAGCCATGAAAGCCATAGCAGGAGGATTACTCACTAATTCGGATGCCTGCATGGCATTTATGTCGGAGTACGATGCCCTGCCTATATGGGGAGTCCAGAGGGAGACGGAACTTGATCAGTGGCTGTCATATTTTGACAGAGATATAAATATGACAGACCGGATAAGGCAGTTTATAGAGGAAGACAGAAAAAGCCTTATGGGAGATTTCTGCCGTGGCTGCGGGTATTGCATGCCATGCAGCGTCGGGATACAGATAAACAACTGTGCAAGGATGGCACAGCTGATAAGGAGGGCCCCTTCGGCTAATTTCCTTTCGGAAGAATGGCAGGGACTTATGTTAAAGATAGAGGAGTGTATCGACTGCGGACTGTGTAAGAGCAAATGTCCTTACGGGCTGGATACGCCAGCGCTCCTTCGCAGAAATCTGGCAGACTATAAAGCTATCTTAAGCGGCGAGATCAGAATCTGAATACTGTGGTGAAAGCGGATGATCTGTGATATAATAAAATGTTGTTGGTTTTGACGGTACTGATATTTATAACTGTATTATGAGGAGAAGACAAAAAAAATGTTTGAACTGATCAGAACATATCAGCTTAATCTCATGCTTATGCTGAGCGGTATGTGCGGACTGACTGCGTTTTTCGTGTGGCTGATGGTCAACACCAGTGTCAAACGCAGGATCATACTTTTCTCTCTTGAGATCGGAGCAATGCTGCTGCTGATTGCGGACCGCTATGCGTATATATACAGGGGAGATACCAGCAGTCTGGGTTATGTGATGGTCAGGGCCTCCAATTTTGTCGTATTCTTCATGACCCTGTTTGTAACGCTGATCTTCAATTTCTACCTTGAAGATCTTTATACCGATGAGGGAGGGCTAAAGAAAAAACCGAGAAGACTTAAGGCTGTAAGCTTTATACTGCTTGCAGGTATCGTGATGCTGATAGTATCACAGTTTACCGGTTTCTATTACTACATTGACGAGGCAAATATATACCACAGAGGGCCCGGAGTACTGGTAAGTTTTGTCTTCCTTTATGCGTCGGTGATCATCCAGCTGAGCGTGATCATCCAGTACATAAACAGGATAAGCAGGGGCATATCGGTCTCTCTGTTTCTGTTCTCCTGTCTGCCGCTTCTGGCCGGTATAGTGCAGTTCTTTACCTACGGTATATCTCTCATAAATATCACAATGGTGGCTACCATAGAGATAGTTTATGTCTTCGCTCTGCTGGATATGAGCCGCCGTCTTCTCGAACTTAATGACAAGGAAGTTGAATATTTCCGCGAAGAAAAAGAGAAGATGGACCACATGTTCAAACAGACTGCGGAAGCGCTGGCCAGCGCAATAGATGCCAAGGATTCATATACCAGAGGCCATTCCGCACGTGTGGCGGAATATTCGGAAAAGATCGCAAGACTGGCAGGAAAGAGCGAAGAGGAATGTGAAGAAGTATACTATGCCGGGCTGCTCCATGATGTCGGAAAGATAGGCATAGATGACCATATCATAAACAAAAACGGAAAACTCACGGACGAGGAATACGCACAGATCAAGCGTCATCCCGTTATCGGCAGACAGATACTGTCAAGTATAAGCGAATCACCCTATCTGAGCATCGGAGCAAATTATCATCATGAAAGATATGACGGAAGAGGCTATCCGGAGGGGCTCAAGGGTGATGATATACCCGAGATAGCTCGGATAATCGCGGTTGCCGATGCCTATGATGCGATGACATCCAAGAGAAGTTACAGGGAGACTATCCCCCAGCAGATGGTAAGGGAGGAACTCGTAAAGGGTATTGAGACTCAGTTCGATCCGAAATTTGCCAGGATGATGCTGCATCTTCTGGACATGGATGAAGAGTATATGATGCAGGAACGTGACGAGATGAAAGGCCTTGCCGGAAGGAACGAAGTGGTATCCGAGGAGCGCAGGTCAGCCGTGTCGGAGGGCATCATGCTGGATCCCGCGATCACAAAGATAAGTCTTCGCTGTGAACCTTCGGAAAATTACAGAACGGGGAACTGGGGACCGACGTTCCTTATTTTTGATTCTCTGGACGGACGTACCCACGAAAAAGACGGCAAGGACAAGGAAATGATCTATTATGTTTACGGAGAGATAGATCATGACTTAAGCGTTAATGATGAAGGTGTCAGAAAGTCAAAGGTAACAAAGACCAAAGATGAAAAAAGTACCGTGCTGGGAGCAAAGGGCTCCGCTTATGAACTGGAGGCGGTAAAATACCGGGATCATGTCATGATAACCATCTGCGACGGCGATGAAAGGGAACAGGTGATATTTGCACTTCCCGACAGTACGAGATATGCATATCTCGGACTCACAGGTGAACACTGCCGTATCTATGATGTTCAGATAGAAAAGAACGAGGAACTGGTTGGCAAAGACTATATTCCGAGGATAGCCGAAGAGATAAGCTTTATAGACGGACCCGAAGGAGACATACCCAATGTACAGATAGACGGCTGGAGGACGGCAGCTTCGCAGGGTGTGGAAATAAGCGGGAATATGGAGATAAATCTTCACAGCATGAGCCTTCCTACGGCAAGGCTTCTGTGGCACTGTCCTTTCGTGATCCTGTACTATTCTGAGGACGGCATGATGGGCGGGCCGGGATTTAAGGAATTTGCCCTGACGCGAATGGACGGTGAAGGCTGGGAGATGCACGAGGGTGTGGTTTCCAAAATATCGGTAAACAAGGATGAGGAATTTGACGGCTGGGATGTCTGGAAGGCAAAGCAGAAGGCAGGCGTTGAATGTGTGGTGAAGGTTCAGAAAAAAGATAACACCGTCACGGTACTTACGATAAATGAAGGCATAACATTAAAAAGCATTACCAGGATAGATGTCGAGACACCGAAGATCTATATGGCACTCAGCGGTGACCAGTGTGCTCTGACCAATATACAGATCAAAAAAAAGGATTGATACGGAGCAGATGAGGGATCCGGTAAAAACGGATACTTTTAAGAGGTGGGATTTGTCCGAGTATTTTATTTATTATGCTTCATCAAATATAGTCGGAGCCATAATCTTTGGCATCATGCTTGCCAATGACCGTATGAGTATTGACAGGCAGGAGAAACAGCTCAAGTATGACCACGCGCTGGTCGCTTTTATGGCATACTTTATTTCCGATGCCATATGGGCAGGCGTTGATTCAGGGGTATTGGCTGTAAATACCATCACGGTACTTCTTACCAATCTTTCCAATTTCGTGATCATGACCGGGATTATATATACCTGGCTTTTGTACGTGCTGGCTGTCGAGCAGATACCGGACAGAAACAAGCCGGCGCTCAGGTTACTCCTCAGTCTTCCGTTTGCCCTTTCAACTCTGGTGCTGATAATAACCTATATGATAGATCCGCATATCCTCATAGGAGAGGATATGAAGAATACCCGGGTATTTGACGGATTTCTCGTTACGGTTCCGTATATCTATCTGATAGCGGTGATAATCTATGCGGTAAAAGCCGCCGTAAAGGAAGAGAATAAGGTAGAAAAGAAAAAACATCTCTATATCGGCTTTTTCCCCCTGATCGTGGTGATGGGCGGTCTTGCGCAGATGCTGATCATGCCGGCGCTGCCTATTTTCTGCTTCAGTGCGACTATCTTTATGATCATCTTCTATATACAGTCTATGGACAGCCAGATATCAACGGATCCTCTGACCAAACTGAATAACAGGGCGCAGCTGAAGCGATACACTTCGCAGTACTCGAATCTTCGTATGGAGGGAAGACAGGACTACGTGGTGATGATGGATATCAATGATTTTAAGAAGATCAATGATATCTGCGGCCATGCGGAAGGAGATAAGGCACTGGTACTTATCTCGGCAGCACTGATGGATGCGGTACGCATCCGCAATTATCCTGTATTTCTCGGACGATACGGCGGAGATGAGTTTATCATGATAACCCATGTGTCCCGCGAAGATGAACTGAAGGAGCTGATCGAGGATATACGGAAAAAGGTTTATGGCAGATGCGAAAAGGAGAATAAGCCGTATCTGATCTCCATGGGCATAGGCTACGACAGATTCATGGGTGATAAGGACAGCTTCCTTAAATGCCAGCAGCGCGCCGACGATAATATGTACAAAAACAAGCAGGAACTTAAAAACAGCGGATCCGGGACTAAATTCAGATAAGATAAAGTTATGATAAGTTATGATGAGTTCTGCGCTTTATCGAAAGTTATGATAAGCTATGTTGAGATTTGCAATTCGCGATGGGTTATGGTAAGATTTCTGTAGCAGAGGATAACGGAGGAAGTAATGGGAAAAGAAAACCCTTTTACAATCACATTCGGAAAACAGCCCAACAGACTGATCTCGCGATATGAGGATACTGACAGGATAATTAATGATTTTAATGCTCAAAATCCTGTAAGTCAGGTTTTTATGATCGAGGGGATCCGAGGGAGCGGGAAAACGGTATTAATGACCACCATAGCTAAAGAATTAGCGGCGGACAATAAGTGGATCGTTATAAACCTGAATCCTACCATGGATCTTCTTGGGAATTTTGCGATACGTCTTCAGGATATGAGTAAACCCGGACACGTTATGCTTAATAAAGGGTTTAATGTATCTGCCGGCGGATTCGGTATAGGTATCGATGCTGAAGAAAGATCAACGGATTATGTCGGTATAATCGACAAGTGTTTTAAAGGGCTGTTCAGAAAAAAGATAAAAGTTCTTCTGACAATAGATGAAGTTGTTCATGATGAAAACATGAAGATCTTTGCAAGTCAGTTCCAGATATTTGTCAGGCAGGATTATCCTGTATATCTTATAATGACGGGATTGTTTGAGAATCTCAGTGCCATTCAGAATGATCCTTCGCTTACTTTTCTTTTAAGAACGCCTAAGATCACTACCGGACCTTTAAGTCTGCTGCAGATTACCAGACAGTACAAAGAGATATTTGACATTGAGGAAGATAAAGCAGCCGGACTGGCTGCAATGACCAAAGGATACGCTTTTGCCTTTCAGGCCTTGGGCGTGTCATATTGGAATAACAGGAACAGGGGAATGAATAAGATCCTGGATGAATACGACAGTCTGCTGGATGATTTCGTCTACAGGAAAATATGGACTTCTCTTACAAAAAAAGAAAAAGAGATCCTTCGTCTGATGTCAGACGAACAGATCAAAACAGGTGATATATGCAAAAAAATGTCTATCAGCAGCGGGACATTTTCAAGATACAGAGACGGTCTGATCAAAAAAGGGATCATAAATTGTCCCGAGTATGGATATGTGGCTCTTGCTCTTCCGAGGTTTAGCGAAGTGATAAAAAGTTACTGAGTTGATAATGGTGTTGCTCATCGCAAGTTTCCGGATTTTTGAACAGTAAAATGCTCGAAACAGGACATATTACTGTCGATTATCGAGATAATGCATTAATTTGAACATTAAATCAAGAGAATTCCTCGTATATTCTGTCGGCAGCGGAATTATACCGCTGAGCAGATGCTATTTGACTTTTACGGCGAATGTGATATATTTATTAATGTTTTGCGAATCATCCCGGGCGGAGGAATAAAATGAACAGAAAAGTATTTCAGCTTCTTGCGGATAATACCTACGGTGTACTGAGCCGTATATCGGGGCTTTTTTCCAGAAGAGGATATAATATAGAATCTATCACAGCCGGAGTGACCTCGGATCCCAGATATTCAAGGATCACGATTATCACTTCCGGTGATGACGAGATACTTGACCAGATAGAGAAGCAGGTCGAGAAGCTCGTGGACGTCAGGAATATAAAGGTTCTTGAGCCGGATGAGTCGGTATACAGGGAACTCTGCCTTATAAAGGTGGAAGTGACCGATAAGACCAGGGAAGGCGTTATCTCGATCGCCAATATCTTCAGGGCAAACATCATTGATGTCAGTGAAGAGAGCATGATCATCGAGCTTACCGGTAACCAGTCCAAGATAGAGGCATTCCTCGGGCTGCTCGGTAATTACAATATACTTGAGCTTGCACGTACTGGTATAACGGGACTTACCCGCGGCAGCAAGGATGTAGTTCATTTGGACTAGTTTATTCAGTTAATCCGGGGATATTCCCCATTTTATAATTATCCAGGAGGAAAACAAAATGGCAAAGATCTATTATCAGGAAGACTGCAATCTTGACGCTATCAAGGGGATGACCGTTGCTATAATCGGTTACGGCAGCCAGGGACATGCGCATGCTCTTAACTTAAAGGAGTCGGGGATCAACGTTATCATCGGACTCTATGAGGGCTCCAAGTCCTGGAAGCGTGCAGAAGAGCAGGGATTCACGGTTTATACTGCAGCAGAGGCTGCAAAGAAGGCAGACATCATCATGATCCTCATCAATGATGAGAAGCAGGCAGCTCTTTACAAAGCAGATATCGAGCCTAATCTTGAGCCCGGTAACATGCTTATGTTCGCACATGGTTTCAATGTACATTTCGGACTTATCAAGGCTCCCAAGGGCGTTGATGTTACGATGATAGCTCCCAAGGCACCCGGCCATACCGTAAGAAGCGAGTATCAGGCAGGCAAGGGTACTCCCTGCCTTGTAGCTGTTGAGCAGGACGAGACCGGCAAGGCTCTTGAGAAGGCTCTGGCTTACGGTGCAGGCATCGGCGGAGCAAGAGCAGGTATCCTTGAAACAACCTTCAGAACCGAGACCGAGACTGACCTCTTCGGTGAGCAGGCAGTGCTCTGCGGCGGTGTATGTGCACTTATGCAGGCAGGTTTCGAGACTCTGGTAGAAGCAGGCTACGATCCCAGGAACGCATACTTTGAGTGCATCCATGAGATGAAGCTCATTGTTGATCTGATCTATCAGTCAGGTTTCGCAGGCATGAGATACTCCATCTCCAATACCGCTGAGTACGGCGATTACATCACCGGACCCAAGATCATCACAGAAGACACCAAGAAGGCTATGAAGCAGGTGCTTAAGGACATCCAGGACGGTACTTTTGCAAAAGACTTCCTGCTTGATATGTCTTCGGCAAGCGGACAGGTTCACTTCAATGCTCTTCGCAAGAAAGCTGCAGAGCATCCCGCAGAGGTAGTAGGCAAGGAGATCAGAAGCCTCTACAGCTGGAGTGATGAGGACAAGCTTATCAATAACTAAAACCTGATGACCGGCAGTGTATCATCAGTATAAAAGACCGGCAGAGGATAAGTGTTTATCTTCTGCCGGTCTTGTGGAATGTATGGTACGTAAAAGAATGAAAAATCAGAAAACTTCTTTCGCCAAACCGGTAAACCAGCTGGTGACGGCATGTTTTGCCGTCACCTTTCTTGTGGTATATATATTGAGTATCGTGATACTTCTGCTTATCGTGGACGATATGAAAAAGTATTATACCGGTGCCGCTATACTGCTTGTGATCTATCTTATACCCATGATCGCGGCATCGCTGTTTGTGACACGGAAGATAAATACGATGTTTGCGCCGGTAGACAGGGCAAGCTATCTTATGCTTAAAGACCGGACGACTGAAGGCGGAGAAAGGGATCTGAGACTTCTGGCTGAATCTCTGCGTGAGCAGACCGAACATATACGTGATATCAGCAGGGAACTGAGTGACGCAAGGGAAGATCTTGATAATGCTTTTCGCGAAAACCGGCTGAGCAGGGAAGGAGCAAAGCTTCAGTCGGAAAAGTATTTAAATGAGGTGAAGAGCCTAGGAGACAGACAGGAAAGCATCAGTGAGATTAGCAGCAGGATGGAGAAAAATCTGGAACAGACTCTGCCGCTGCAGGATAAGATCAATCAAAAAAAGGATCTCGTCTACGAAGAGACTAAAAAACTGACAGCCACGCTTGGCAAAAATGACAGGCTGAAGGAAGAAAATGAAACTGCATTTGAGCGCATGAATGAAGGCTTTGACCGGCTGGACGGAGTGACCGAGTCGGGGAATGCACTGCTTGAGAGCATGTATAATGAAATGACACTGCTGCAATCCGTTGCTTCGCAGTTAAACCTTTATGCGATGAATACCTCGCTTGATATGGCGAGGGCAGGAGTAATAAACATACAGGTTTCGGGAGCGCTTGATGAGATAAAGCAGCTTTCCTCAAAGATGAGCGAGAAGACCGATGAGGTGATGCTCCAGGTCATACAGATAAGGAACATACTGAGACTCACCAAAGACGAGACAGATGAATGCAGGGACTACGGACGCGACTGCAGAGAGAATAATGCCAGGCTGGACACTGGTCTGGAGAACGCGGCTGAGTGCATAAACAGACTCGTGCAGAACAACGAGGATATGGCAAATGACATAGCGGCCCTTACAAACGGCATCTATGATCTGATGCTTCTGGAACAGAAAAGGACGAGAGAAGAACGGAAAATGGCCGAATCCCTGAAAGAGTACGGGGATGCGGTAAAAGATAAGGCTTAATAAGCCAATAATATAACCCGGAGGAGAAAAAAATGGGAATGACAATGACTCAGAAGATCCTGGCAGCCGGCGCAGGACTTGAGAAAGTAGAAGCCGGACAGCTGATCATGGCTAAACTGAATCTGGTGTTGGGAAATGATATCACCTCGCCGGTGGCCATACATGAGATGGAGAAATTTGAGAAAAAGGGAGTATTTGACAAGGATAAGATAGCACTTGTTCCCGATCATTTCGTACCCAATAAGGATATAAAGAGTGCCGAACACTGCAGATGTGTCAGGAACTTTGCAAAGGAAAACAATATAAGCAATTATTTTGAAGTAGGAGAGATGGGAATAGAACATGCCCTGCTTCCCGAGAAAGGACTGACCGTACCGGGAGACGTGATAATCGGCGCGGATTCGCATACCTGTACCTACGGTGCGCTCGGAGCTTTTTCCACAGGCGTAGGTTCTACGGATATGGCAGCCGGAATGGCTACGGGCGAAGCATGGTTTAAGGTACCTTCTGCAATAAAGTTCGTACTCACAGGCAAGCCTGCAAAATGGATAAGCGGTAAGGACATCATCCTGCATATCATAGGAATGATAGGTGTGGACGGTGCACTTTACAAGTCTATGGAGTTTGTCGGAGACGGGCTGAAGTATCTGTCAATGGATGACCGTTTTACCATTGCCAATATGGCCATAGAAGCTGGAGGAAAAAACGGTATCTTCCCTGTAGACGACAAGACAGTTGAGTATCTTAAGGAGCATACCACACGTGAATATAAGGTGTATGAAGCCGATGCTGATGCGGTATATGATGAAGAATATGTGATAGAGCTGGATAAGCTCAAACCTACGGTTTCGTATCCTCATCTTCCCGAAAATACGCACACCGTTGATGAAGCGGGTGATATAGTGATAGATCAGGTCGTGATAGGCTCATGTACAAACGGACGCATGGAGGATATGCGTATAGCAGCGGAGATACTTGAAGGAAAGCATATTGCGAAAGGTATGCGCTGCATCGTGATACCTGCGACGCAGGCCATTTATCTTGAATGTATGGAAAAGGGGTATCTGAAGACCTTTATAAAAGCAGGCTGTGTTGTATCTACGCCTACCTGCGGTCCCTGCCTCGGAGGATATATGGGTATACTCGGTGACGGGGAAAAGTGTGTATCGACAACTAACAGAAACTTTGTCGGCCGTATGGGACATATCAATTCCGAGATCTATCTTGCGTCTCCCGCAGTGGCTGCGGCATCTGCGATAGCAGGCAGGATAGTGGCACCGGAATAAAAAGACGAAGGATGTAAAAAGATAAGGAGAGAACGATAATGGAAGCAAAAGGAAGAGTATTTAAATACGGAGACAATGTTGATACGGACGTGATCATACCTGCAAGATACCTTAATTCCTCGGATCCGAAGGAACTGGCTACACACTGCATGGAGGATATAGATAAGGACTTCGTGAACAATGTCAGGCCCGGAGATATAATGGTCGCAAATAAGAATTTCGGCTGCGGCTCATCAAGAGAGCATGCACCGATCGCGATAAAAGCGGCAGGAATATCCTGTGTCATAGCGGAAACCTTTGCAAGGATATTCTACAGGAATTCCATTAATATAGGACTTCCGATAATCGAGTGCCCCGAAGCAGCCAGGGAGATAAAGGCAGGGGATGAGGTCAGCATTGATTTTGACAGCGGTCTGATCACCGATAACACAACGGGAAAGAGCTATAAGGGACAGGCTTTTCCCGAGTTCATGCAGAAGATAATCAAAGCAGAAGGGCTGATCAACTATATTAATGAAAAAGGCTGACAAGATGCTGCTGGCAGTGATCACACTGTCGGCAGTTGTTTTATTGATCTTCGGGCTGATAAGTACACTCGGCGGAACCGGGGCAGATCATGTGATCGTTTATGAAAATGAAAGAAAGCTGGCCGAATACAGCCTTGCAGATGACGGTGTATATGAAATAGAAACAGAGCACGGACGAAATACGCTGAACATACAGAACGGTACGGCGTCCATTACAGACAGCGACTGTCCGGGCGGTGACTGCATGAGGATGAAGATAAGCAGGAAGGGCGGCAGTATCATCTGTCTTCCGCATCACCTGGTGATAAGAGGCGAAGGAAACGGCAGGGAGGGCATCGATGCCATCGCAAGGTAGGGGGAATGCAAAAGATATAAGTATTCTGGGCATGCTCCTGGCGCTTGCAGTACTGGCAGGCTATGTGGAAATGCTGCTGCCTGTAAACATCGGCTTTCCCGGAGTGAAACTGGGACTGGCCAATGTGGTGATCCTCTACGTGCTATACGACAGGGGGATGAAGAGTGCTCTTCTCATAAGCCTGATAAGAACCTTTATCATTGCTGTTCTTTTTGCGGCACCGGGCATGCTGGTCTTTTCCTTCTTCGGAGCGGCCGTAAGTCTGGCCTTTATGAATAAGCTTAAGAAGGACGGAAGGTTTTCCATATACGGTGTAAGTGCGGCCGGAGGCGTGGCTCATAATATCACCCAGTTTATGATGGCAATGCTGATATCCGGGGGAGCGCAGGCGGCGGAATATATGTTCATGTTTTATCTGCCCATACTGAGTATCGCGGGAGAAGCTGCGGGGCTGATAAATGCTCTGATAGCGGATAATGTATATAAACGATTGAAAAGAGGATAGAGATGTACGCATACATAAAAGGGATACTTGCGGCAAAGAAATCCGACAGGATAATAGTTGAAGCAGGCGGGATAGGCTATAATGTCTTCTTTCCGGCAGGAAGGATAATGATGCTCCCGAAGAACGGAAGCGAGATATGTGTGTATACTTACACGTCGGTCAGGGAAGATGCGATCAAGCTTTACGGTTTCTCTTCGGAGGATGATCTGGAGCTGTTCATACAGCTGACCGGAGTGAGCGGGGTCGGGCCCAAGGCTGCCCAGGCGCTGCTTTCCGAGCTTACCGCAGCTGAAATAAGGATGGCCATACTCGGAGAGGATATAAAGACCCTCTGCAAGGCTCAGGGCGTGGCAAAGAAGACAGCCGAGAGGATCATAGTCGATCTGAAGGGCAGAGTGAGCGTGGAAGATGCCGTAGGACTTGCAGATATTAGCGAGATAAAAGAAGAAACAACAGACGCAGCGGTGGTGGAAGCTGTGGAAGCCCTGACGGCACTGGGCTACAGTGCAAAAGAGGCGAGGGCTGCAGCAATAAAAGCGAAGGAAGAAGGGGCCGAAGGCAGTGAGGATGTACTTAAGGCTGCACTAAGGTATCTGTAAGAAAGATGCCGGCAGTTTGCGGAACTGAAAATGTGAGATAAGAGGTTAGTCGGATGCAGAAGAGAATGATAGAGACTGCTTTTACGGAAGAGGATCTGAAGATAGAAAATACGCTGAGACCGCAGTTTTTAAAAGACTATATAGGTCAGGAGAAGATAAAGGATAACCTGAAGGTCTTTATAGAGGCAGCCAAAGAAAGAGGAGAAGCGCTGGATCATGCGCTGTTTTACGGACCTCCCGGACTGGGCAAGACCACACTGGCAGGCATTATAGCCAATGAGATGGGAGTGGGCATAAAGATAACCAGCGGCCCGGCCATAGAAAAGCCGGGGGAGCTTGCGGCAATACTGAACAATCTCAAGGAAGGCGACATACTCTTTATCGATGAGATACACAGGCTCTCGAGGCAGGTAGAGGAAGTGCTCTATCCAGCCATGGAGGATTTTGCCATAGACATAATGATAGGCAAGGGAAGCGGTGCCAAGTCTATAAGGCTGGAACTGCCGTCTTTTACGCTCATAGGTGCGACTACCAGGGCAGGCATGCTGACCGCACCGCTGAGAGACCGCTTCGGCATGGTGCAGAGACTGGAATTCTATTCGGTCAGCGAACTGAAGAAGATAATAATTAATTCGGCGAAAAAACTATCCGTTAAGCTTGATGAGGACGGAGCAGAAGAGATGGCCAGAAGGAGCCGCGGTACGCCGAGGCTTGCGAACAGGATGCTGAAGAGAGTAAGGGATTTTGCCCAGGTAAAGTTTGACGGCACGATCACAAAGGAAGTGGCGGAATATGCACTGGACCTTATGGATGTGGACAGACTGGGACTGGACCCTTCAGACAGAAGGCTTTTGATGATGATCATCGATAATTACGGCGGCGGCCCCGTAGGTGTGGAAGCACTGGCGGCCTCACTGGGGGAGGATGCGGGAACGATAGAGGATGTGTATGAACCGTACCTGCTGCAGAACGGACTGCTGCTCAGAACAGGCAAGGGAAGAGTGGCTTCCGATGCGGCTTATATCCATTTGGGGCTTGAAAAGCCCGCAGAATAAGTGTATAATATCAACGCAACTGTTCCCGGGGGAGAAAAGGAAACATTTTTATGGCTGAGAAAAAAGTTATAAAAGTTCTGATAGCCGGAAAAGTAATGACCATGAGCGGCTATGAGAGCGAAGAATATATGCAGCAGGTGGCCAACTACATTAACAACAAGATCGCAGAGTATGACAAGGCGGATTCTTTCAGACTTGCAAATGAAGATGTAAAGCACCGTATACTGGAACTTAATTTTGCGGACGATTATTTCAAGGAAAAGCTTAAGGCTTCGGAACTTTCGGATCATCTGAAGGAAAAGATAAACGAGCTGGAAGAGATGAAGCATGAATGTGTCAACAGGGGAGTGCGTATAGAGAATCTTCAGAAAGAGCTGGAAAAACTGCAGGGCAATCTGAAGGAAAGTGAGAAAAAGATAGTTGAGCTTCAGTCCGAGGTGCGAAGCGGAGAAAAACAGCTGGCTGAGATCAAGGACAAGATGATAAAGAACAAAAGATAATAAACAGCCTTCGGGCTGTTTTTGATGTATGAAAAAGAAACCTGAACTGTTGCTCCCCGCAGGGGAGAGTAAAAGTGTATATATGGCTTTTGCGGCAGGCGCGGATGCAGTGTATCTGGGAGCGGCTCTTTTTTCAGCACGCGCTTATGCCAGAAATCTGAGCGGCGAAGAGATATGTGAAGCTCTTGACTATGCCCATCTGTTTGGCAAAAAGATATATCTGGCCTGCAATATACTGATGAGAAACAGTGAGCTTGATCTGCTGCCGTCCGTCATGGATCCGCTGTACGAACACGGGCTGGACGGAGTGATAGTTCAGGATATCGGTCTTCTTGAGTATTTTTCAAAACGTTACCCTCTGCTGCCGCTGCATGCAAGCACCCAGATGAGCATACTGAGTTCCTGCGGCTGTGAATGGCTGAAAAAACACAACGTTACAAGGGTGGTACCCGGCAGGGAACTGTCCATAAAGGAGATAAAAGGATTAAAGGATACGGGGATGGAGATAGAATGCTTCATCCACGGAGCCATGTGTTATTCCTATTCGGGTAAATGTCTTATGAGTTCGCTGGCAGGAGGCAGGAGCGGAAACAGGGGGAAGTGTGCCGGCCCCTGCAGACAGAGATACACTGCCGCTAACGGCAAGTGCGGCTATCTGATCAGCATGAAGGACATGAACTCGCTTAATGCGATACCCGAGCTGATAGACGCCGGCGTGGATTCCTTCAAGATAGAAGGGCGCATGAAAGCACCGGAATATGTGGCAGGAACTGCCGAGATATACCGCAGATGCATAGACAGTTATTTAGATACCGGGCATATGGAGATTAAAGAAAGCGAACGAAAGCAGCTGGATACGCTCTATATCAGGAGCGAGCGTCAGGAAGGCTATCTGCATAAACATAACGGAGCGGATATGCTGTCTGTTTCGTCACCCGCTTATACAAAGGTGCCTGAAGAACTTAAACAGGATATTGCACTGAAATATGCGGATAAAAGATTAAAGCTTAAGGCAGATATGAAGTTTTACGCTCATGTGGGGGAAGCGTCGCGCCTGATCGCGAGCTGTGGGGAGGCAGTGACCGAAGCGGAAGGCGATATACCGGGGAAAGCCGTAAAGGCACCGCTTTCCGACGAAGAGATAATAAAAAGACTGAAAAAGACAGGGGATACGTTCTTTACGGCCGCAACGGTTGAAACGGATACGGATGACGATATATTCATGCCGGTCTCTGCTCTCAATGAGCTCAGAAGAAAGGCGCTGTCGGAACTTGAAAGTTCGCTGCTGGGAGGCTTTAAGAGGACCCTGCCGCCCGCCTGCGGGGATGAGGGGAAGGGGCAGGTCTTTGCTGCAAAGAAGAAGCCATATATCTCTGTTTCGGTATACACAAAGGAACAGCTGTCAGCAGCAGCCGAAAAGTCTTTTGCCGACAGGATCGTGCTCATGCCGGAATTGTTCGGATACGAGGATATCAGGAACAGGATCGTGAAAGGTACGGAACTGTATATGGCTTTGCCCGGGGTCATAAGGCAGAAGGATATCCCTTATCTGACGGAAATGCTGGAAAAATATCATGCGGCTGCGGACGGTGTCTGTGTGGGAAGCATAGACGGGCTGTATCTGGCGCAAAAGTTTTTTGCACGTGAGTATATACATGCCGATGCGGGACTATATGTCATGAATGATCTGAGCGCAGGCATGATACTTAAGGATTGCGCCTCTTATACACTCTGTCCCGAACAGAACCGGAAGGAATATGAAAAAGCTGCTTTTGCCGGCTGCGGCGAACTGGCGGTATACGGAAGAATGCCGGTCATGTACAGTGCAAACTGTATACAGAAGACCGTGGAAGGCTGTGACGGGAGCAAAGACAGCACATATATCACCGACATGGCGGGACGCAGATTTCCGGTTCTTATGGATCACAGATTGTGTTATAATATAATTTTGAATTGTGTTCCGACGTCTCTGCATAAGGAGTTTTACGGGCTTTATGAGGAAGGGAGATATGCGGGCTTTGGCCTGGCGTTTACCACGGAGAGCCGGGAAGAGATGCTGACGATACTTGAAATGTTTGAAAGGGCCCTTTGGGGAGAGGCTGTGGAGTGCGGCTTTGAGTTTACAAGAGGTCACTTTAAGCGTGGAGCGGAATAGGATAATTGATAAAAGCGATACTTGAAATATTAAAATATGTATATATCTTTCTGATGGGCCTTTATGTTCTGGAGGCTTTTCTGACGTGGAGGAAAAAGGCCGGAACAGAGAAAAAATCCGGTTTTGTCTTTATGGAATTGCTGACGTACTTTTTTCTGATATCGGGAATGGTAGGACTGGCTCTTTCGAGATATGACCGGGGAGACGAAGATTCTCTCTATCTGATAGCGGGACTCGGAGCGGCGGAACTCTTTATGATGTTCATAGTCAAGAGAGTGATGCATCTTATATACAAGCACTGTGATGAGCTGCTGCTGTGCAATATGAATATGCTGCTTTCGGTGGGCTTTGTTGAACTGGCCAGGCTGAACAGTGTGCATGCAAGGAAACAGCTGATGATAATACTTGCTTCGATGGCTCTGTTTCTGGTCATACCGGCCATGATAAGACACCTGGGTTTCCTTAAGCTCATATGGCCCGTATACGGGATAGCCGGTGCGGTGCTTCTGCTCATAGTACTTCTTGGCGGAAGTACGGTATACGGAGCAAAGATAAACATCAACGTACTCGGAATCACCTTTCAGCCTTCGGAAGCGGTAAAGCTTATATTTGCGTTTTTTGTGGCCGGACTTTTGTATAAGACCACCGAGATGAAAAGGGTATATCTGTCCGCAGGTCTGGCAGCGGTATATGTACTTATACTTGTGGCATCAAAGGATCTGGGCAGCGCGTTTATATTCTTTGTGATGTATGTTACCATGCTCCATATATCCAGCGGAAAGAGAAGATTTCTCTTTGCCGGGGCAGCATTGCTCGTTGTGGCGGCGGCGCTTGCTTATCTCTGCTTTTCGCATGTACGTGTAAGGGTGGATACCTGGCTCGATCCCTGGGCTGATATAGATAATAAAGGCTATCAGCTGGCGCAGTCGTTATTTGGCATAGCTACCGGAGGGTGGCTGGGAATGGGGCTGGGACACGGTTCGCCTAAGACCATCCCTTTTGTGGAAGATGATTTTATCTTTTCCGCCATAGCCGAGGAATTCGGCGTGTTTTTCGGACTTTTGCTGATACTTCTTTGTCTGAACATAGTGCTTTCGATATTCAGGCTTTCGGGCAGACTGCATGACGGTTTTTACCGTATAGTTGCTGCCGGACTTGCCGCCGCTTACGGTACGCAGGTGCTGCTGACGATAGGGGGCGGAACAAGATTTGTTCCGCTTACGGGAGTAACGCTGCCGCTTGTCAGTAACGGAGGAACTTCAGCTCTCTGTTCCATAGTGATGTTTGCTATATTCCAGGGCGTGTGGTTTCTGGATAATGATGAGGGCGAGGAGAAGGAAAGCAGGATCATCGAACGCAGAAAGATACTGCGCCGTGTTAAGCTGCAGGCAAAAGAAGAAGGCAAGACCCTTGATGAGGTCCTTGACGTACTGGAAGAGGAAGAGCCGGAAAAATACGGGCTGCTCTTCGGAGATGATGAAGAAGCAGAGGATGACGAGACGAGAGTGAGACAGAACAGGGAGTTATCGCTCTGCTATGTGCTCTATGCGGTTTTATATCTGTGCATGTTTGCAAACATTGCAGCTTTTGTTATCCTTCACAGGGAAGAAGTGGTACCGAATTCGTACAACGGCAAACTTCTGGCTATATTGGGCGCGGATAACGAGAGAGGAATGATAATCTCGTCCGACGGCGAGAGACTGGCTTATAATACCGAGACAGACGGCGTGTCGGAAAGAGTATATCCCTTCGGACAGATATTCGCGCACGCAGTAGGATATGCAAGCCATGGCGGTATGGGAGCAGAGTCACTGGCAAACATGTATCTGCTCACCTCGGACATAAGCCTGTACAATAAACTGCAAAACGATCTGGCCGGGAAGAAGGATGCAGGCAACAACGTATATACCACCCTGGATACGAGACTGCAGAAGGCTGCCTATGATGCAATGCAGAACAGACGGGGGGCTGTGATAGTCACGGAAGTGGCAACGGGAAGGATACTCTGCATGCAGTCCAATCCGGGTTTTGATCCCGCGGATATAGATTTTCTGTGGGACAGACTCATCAATGAAGATGACAGCGGAAGGCTCTTAAACCGTGCAACCCAGGGAATGTATCCTCCGGGCTCAACCTTTAAACTGCTGACGACGCTTGAATACATACGTGAAAATCCCGACGATTATGATGATTATAAGTATGAGTGCAGCGGGAAAATGTCCGTGGACGGGGCGGAGATTACCTGTTTTCACGGGACTGTTCACGGTGAACAGGATCTGAAGGCGGCTTTTGCAAATTCCTGTAACTCGGCCTTTGCCGATATAGGACTTACACTCGATATGAAGAAATTTGCAGCCTGTGCCGATGAACTTTACTTTAACGAAAAGCTTCCGCTTGATATGCCCTCAAGCATAAGCCGTATAGAACTGGGGGAGGAGCTTGATACAAACAGCGTGATGCAGATCTGCATAGGCCAGTCAAAGACACTTATGAGTCCGCTGCATCTGAACATGATAACGGCGGCTGTAGCAGGCGGAGGCAATATCATGCAGCCACATCTTCTCGACAGGGTGGTGACTTCGGACGGGAGGGTGATAAAGACTTATAAAACGAAGCAGTTAAAGAAAGTGATGAACGAAAATGAATGTGAGATCCTTACCGGACTGATGAAAGAAGTGATAAAGAGCGGTACGGGGAAAACATTAAAGGATAAAGCCTACAGTATGGCAGGCAAGACAGGATCCGCGGAATATTCGGATTCCGATAAGAAGCTGTCACATGCATGGTTTACGGGCTTTGCGCCGGCAGATGAACCGAAGGTCGCCATTACGGTGATACTTGAAGGCGGAGGCAGCGGAGGTGCCGTTGCGGCGCCGGTTGCAGGCGCGGTCCTTGATAAGTATTTTGAAACGGAGTAAAAAGATGAACGGAAAAAAAAGACTGCTGTATATGTTTATGATGGTGGTGATGCTGATCACCACGCTTGGCGAACCCTGTGCCTATGCTCACGCGACTGCGGAGAGCGGAAGCATATCGGGTGACAGAGTTATATCCGGGGACGGCGTTGTATCATCGGACTCCACGGTTTCCGGGGAAGATGTAAGCGGAGATGCGGAAAATGAAAACGCCGACTCCGTGAGCTCGCAGACTGTTTCGGATGATGAACCCGATGAGCCGCAGGTAAATGTTTATGATACTGACATGCTCGAATACAACGGTAAGCCGGGTTACTGGATAGCCGGTCTGGATAAGGAAGGGTATACCTATACCGGTAAAGCCATAAGACCCGAGCCCAGGCTTTATTACGGAACCAGAAGGCTGTGGCCGGGACGTGATTACAGCATCAGCTACAAAAACAATAAAAATGCCAGCAGCTGTGATGATGAAACGCTGTATACCACCGAAGCTGCGATGAAAAAAAGTACGGCGCCCTATATGAAGATCAGACTGAAGGGACAGTACAGCGGGACTATAATCCGGAATTTCAAGATCAGGAAAAAGAGTCTTTCCGATAATGACATATGTGTTATCACCGCTTACGGGAAAGCAGGGAAAAAGCCGCTTAAGCTTAAACCTGCAGTTTACTTAAACGGCATAAAGATGCCGGCTTCGGCTTTTAAATATGATTACGGAACACATTATGACGGCTTTGAGGGGACGGGAGTCTATGATGTCACCATAAGCGCAAAGGAAAAGAGCAACTTCGAAGAAACGGTATCCGGAAAAGCAGTCGTATATGACGGTATGGGGATGATAAATATCAGCAGGCTTAAGCTTAAGGCTGCGGACGGAAAAAAGAGCCGTGAGTATACCGGGAATGCGATCGAACCTGCATATGAGCTTTATAAAGGAAAGCAGCCTGCCGGACTCTTTGGCGGGACGGATGTGCTTATAAGTTATGAAAACAATACTGAAGCAGGAACGGCGAGAGTACATATAAGTGCGGTGCCGGGTTCGGCAAAATGCTACGGACACAAGACGGTAACTTTCAAAATAAAGAAGAATAAAACAGACCTGTCGACGGCTGCGCCGTCCGTGACATTTATTGATGAAAAAGGAGAACCGCTGGCCGGATATACTGCAGTATATACCATGAACGGTACGAAGCCGGCGATCAGCATATCCTGTAACGGTACTTACCTTACTTACGGTACCGATTACAGCTTAAGCTATAAGGGAAATAAAAAAGCCGGAGCAAAAGCGACGCTGATAATAAAGGGAAAAGGCAATTATAAAGGAAAGTATGAACTTTCTTACGATATACTGCCGGCAGGACTTGGAGATGCGCTTTTCATCGCCGGAGATGTAAGCTATTCCTCCAAGAAGTATGCATACCAGAAGACAAACCTCATCTTCGAGGACAGCTACGGCAAGGTACTCAAGGCAGGCAGGGATTATGAGAGTTTCAAAAAAGGTGCGTCGTCACACGGGACCGTATTTGAGTCGCCGGATATAGCGCCGGTAGTCGGCACGGATATAAAGATAAGCCTTAAGGCAAAAGAGGGCGGAAACTTTAGCGGAGCGGTAAGCGCCAATTATAAGGTGATCAATAAGAAAAAGAATATAAAAGATGCCGAGGTGAGCCTGGTAAAGAAACCTGATAACAACGGCGGCAAGGTCAGTGACTTCTACCCCGAAGAACTGAAGGTCCGGCTGAACAATAAAAAGCTTTCAACGGATGATTATGAGATAGTAAGGTATGACAGCGTGGTAAAGAGCGGCGGTAAGATCATAGTCATTATCCGCGGAAAGGGGGAATACGGAGGAGTGAAGAAGACGGTGGTCGATCTCGCCCCGAAGCCGGAACCGCCCGCGGAAGCAGAACCCGAGCCCGAACCGGAATATGATCATGACAGGCTGATATGGAACAGTCTGCTGGCGCTGTGCGGCAACAATGCTTACGGAGCCGCGGGACTTATGGGCAATCTCTATGCCGAATCTTCGCTGCGCGAGAACAATCTGCAGAATTCCTGTGAGGGAAGGCTCGGAATGAACGACACCGCATATACCGCAGCGGTAGATAACGGAAGCTATACCAATTTTGTACATGACAGTGCGGGCTACGGTCTGGCTCAGTGGACGTACTGGACCAGAAAACAGGGACTGTATAATCACGCCAAAGGCAGCGGACGTTCCATAGGAAACCTGAACATGCAGCTGGAATTCCTCGGAGGCGAGCTGACCAACAGCTACAGGGGTGTCCTTAACGGACTCAGAAGTGCCGGCTCGGTGGAAGATGCATCCTACATAGTACTGACCCAGTTTGAGAAACCCAGAAACCAGGGACCTTCCGTTCAGGCCCTCAGAGCCCAGTACTCTAAGACCTTCTACGCCAGATATGCAAATGCACAATAGAAGGGAGCGTTTAGCTGTGCCGTCTGAACCCGGTGCACTGCGGCCCGGCAGTACAGTGATCGCATATTTTACAGTGTGAACGACAAAAAAAGCTTGCAATATGGGGGATTTGGTGATAACATAGCAGGAGTAACAAGAGTAGGTCGCAAGCCTACTCTTTCTTATGGATGTGATAACGGACGTTACGGTCCCGAAAAAAACGGAGGAATATCAAGATGAATAGCGAACTTATGGAGATCCTGGATGTGCTTGAAAGGGAGAGGGATATCAGCAAAGCGGCCATTATAGAGGCGATCAAGAACTCACTGGTCACTGCCTGCAGAAATCACTTTAAATCCGCAGACAACATAAATGTTGATTTTAATGAGGAAACCTGCGAGATGCACGTTATTGCCACTAAAGAGGTAATAGAACTTGCAGATGATGTTATGGATCCCGCTATAGAGATCAGTCTTGATGATGCAAAAAAGATAAAGGAAGATGTAAAGCCCGGTGATTTCGTTGAGGTTGAGATCAATTCAAAGGAGTTCGGACGTATCGCCACACAGAACGCCAAGAACGTGATCACGCAGAAGATACGTGAAGAAGAAAGAAATGTTGTATATAATCAGTTCCTTGAGAAGAAGAGGGACGTTATCACAGGTACGGTGCAGAGACGTGTCGGAAGAGGATATTCTATCAACCTTGGAAAGACTGATGCGCTCCTTCCCGATTCGGAGCTGGTACCCGGCGAGAGACTTAAGCAGGGCGGCCGTATCAAAGTATTTGTTATAGATGTTACCAATACAAACAAGGGTGCGAAGATCACCGTGAGCCGTTCTCATCCCGAGCTTGTAAAGAGGCTTTTCGAAGCGGAAGTGACGGAGATAAAAGACGGTACCGTTGAGATAATGAACATAGCCAGAGAGCCGGGCAGCCGTACCAAGATGGCAGTCCGCAGCAACAACCCCAATGTTGACCCCGTAGGTGCGTGTGTGGGTGTAAACGGAAGCAGGGTAAATGCAATAGTGAGCGAGCTCTTCGGCGAGAAGATAGATATCATCAATTACAGCGATAACCCCGGTGAGCTTATACAGAATGCGCTTTCACCGGCAAAGATAGTGAACGTGTTCGCCGATCCCGATGCACAGACGGCAAATGTGGTCGTACCCGATTCACAGCTGTCACTTGCCATAGGCAAGGCAGGACAGAATGCAAGACTTGCGGCAAAGCTGACAAATTACAAGATAGATATCAAGTCCGAGACCCAGGCCCGCGATGCATACGGCTTCAGGATCGAGGATTACTATGAGGACGAAGACGGTGAATACACCGATGAATATGCAGAGGAAGATTATGCCGGTGACGGAGACGGACAGGATTCTTAAGCTGCTCGGGCTGGCAAAGAGGGCCGGCAGGCTGAAAAGCGGAAGCTTTCAGACGGAAGAAGCAGTAAAAGGCGGAAAAGCCACGCTTGTGCTCATTACAGAAGATTCATCCGAGGCCTCGACGAAGGGCTGGAAGGATATGTGTGAGTATTACGGCGTTGAATACAGGATATTCGGAAAAAAAGAAGAACTGGGACACGCGCTGGGAATGGAGTACAGAGCGGTGGCAGCCCTTACGGATCAGGGATTTGCAGATAAGATAATCAGTCTTTTAGAGGAAAGGTAAGGCGGTTTTATGGCAAAAAGAATCAGTTTATTTTCAAAGGAGTTTACGGGAGAGGACGGAAATGCGCCCAAGAATGCCCTGGTGATCGAACTTCTGGCAAAACATGGTGTGGAAGGAAAAACAGCTTCCAGTAATATCAGTGATGAAGAAGAAACCATGATCGCGGCAGAACTGAAAGCTAAAGGGTATAAACGCAGCGGCGAAGCCGATGAGACTCCGGTAGCAGCTCCCGAGAAAAAGCCGGAAGCTGCCGAGCCGAAAAAAGCTCCGGCAGAAGAAAAGCCCGTGCAGGAAAAGCCTGCGCAGGAAGCACCCAAGGCTGCACAGGCACCGGAGAAAAAGGTACAGCAGCCTCATCAGCAGCTTCCGCCCAAAAAGAAGAGAAGCATAATCATTGTCGGCGGAAACAATAATAACCATGCGCAGCCGCAAAGAACCGGAGGAAGTCCGAGGCCTGCCGGCGGCCCCGTAAACAGAGGCCCCATCAGACCCAGGGAAAACATGCTTGACCGTGCGGGAGCCATATCCAATCGTCGTGAGGCTGAGGAAGCAAGGATAAGGGATGCCGAGGAAGCAAAGCAGCGTGAGATAGCTGCGGCAGCACGTGAGCAAGAGAAAGCGGAGAATGAGAACAAACCCGCTCCGAGCCGTGAAGCAGTGCAGCCCGTGCAGAATGTAAGACCTCAGGCACCGACCAGACCCGCGCAGCAGGGAACACAGGGCAGCGGAAGACCGGCACGACCCAATTTCAGACAGGGCGGACGAGGCGAACAGAGAAGCTTTAACAACCAGTCAAGACCCGGAGGCGGCAGACCGGTTCCGCAGACAGCGGCAGCACCCCAGCCGCAGTCGGGAGACAAAGGCGGAAGAAAGCACAATAATAAAGATAAAGACAGGGATAAACGCGACAGGCGTGACTCAATGTTTGATGAGGACGGCGGGATCGGACATGGCAGGAACAGCAATGCCGGCCGTTTCATCAAACCGGTAGCGAAGAAGCAGGAGACACCCGAGGACGATATAAAGGTGATCGTACTGCCTGAAAAGCTTACCATAAAAGAACTTGCCGACAAGATGCGTGTCGTTCCCGCAGAGATAGTAAAGAAACTGTTCCTGCAGGGTGAGATGGTGACGGTCAACCAGGAGATCAGCTTTGAAAAGGCCGAAGAGATAGCCATCGAATACGAGATCATGTGCGAGAAGGAAGAGAAAGTCGATGTGATCGCCGAGCTCCTTAAAGAGGATGATGAGGATGAGAGCAAGCTGGTTCCCAGACCTCCCGTTATCTGCGTTATGGGTCATGTCGATCACGGTAAGACTTCGCTGCTTGATGCCATCAGAAAGACCAATGTTACCGATAAGGAAGCCGGCGGTATCACACAGCATATCGGAGCATATATGGTGAAGATAAATGACCGTGAGATAACCTTCCTGGATACTCCCGGGCACGAAGCCTTCACATCGATGCGTATGAGAGGTGCGAATTCCACGGATATAGCCATACTGGTCGTAGCTGCGGATGACGGTGTCATGCCCCAGACAGTAGAGGCTATCAACCATGCAAAAGCCGCAGGTATCGAGATCATCGTGGCTGTAAACAAGATAGATAAGCCCGGTGCAAACATAGACAGGGTAAAACAGGAGCTTACCGAGTATGAGCTCATTTCCGAGGACTGGGGTGGTTCCACCATCTTTGTACCTGTTTCCGCAAAGACCGGTGAGGGTATAGAGGATCTGCTGGAGATGATACTGCTTACAGCAGATGTGCTCGAACTCAAGGCCAATCCCAGAAGAAGGGGCAGAGGACTTGTTATCGAGGCCGAGCTGGATAAGGGAAGAGGACCTGTAGCTACTGTACTTGTACAGAAGGGTACACTTCATGTAGGAGATTTCATTTCAGCCGGAGCTGCTCACGGCAAGGTGAGAGCCATGGTTGACGACAAGGGACGCAGAGTCAGGGAAGCTGGACCTTCCACTCCCGTAGAGATACTCGGACTTGATGATGTTCCCAATGCGGGCGAGATATTCATATGCCATCAGAATGAAAAGGAGGCAAAGAATTTTGCCGATACTTTCATCGCTCAGAACAAGGAAAAGCTGCTTGAGGATACCAAGGCAAAGATGAGTCTGGATGATCTCTTCAGCAAGATACAGGAAGGCAATCTTAAGGAACTGAACCTGATAATCAAGGCGGACGTACAGGGAAGCGTGGAGGCTGTGAAACAGTCACTGACGAAGCTTTCCAACGAAGAAGTCGTGGTAAAGGTTATCCACGGAGGTGTCGGTGCCATCAACGAATCCGATGTGGTACTGGCAAGCGCCTCAAATGCGATAATCATAGGTTTCAATGTACGCCCGGATGCAATGGCAAAACAGACGGCAGAGCGCGAAGGCGTGGATGTAAGGCTGTACAAGGTCATCTATCAGGCAATAGAGGATATAGAGGCGGCGATGAAGGGGATGCTGGATCCCGTGTTCGAGGAGAAGATCATCGGACATGCAGAGGTAAGGCAGATCTTCAAGGCTTCGGCTATCGGAAATATCGCAGGTTCCTATGTGCTTGACGGTGAATTCAAGAGAGACTGCAAGATACGTATCACAAGAGGCGGCGAGCAGGTTTATGAAGGAAGCCTTGCCTCACTCAAGAGATTCAAGGATGATGTCAAGGAAGTAAAAGCCGGATACGAGTGCGGACTTGTATTCGAGGGATATGACGGAATGCAGGAACTTGATATCGTTGAAGCATACATAATGGTAGAGGTGCCCAGGTAAGTGAGAAAGAACAGTGTTAAAAATATAAGGATCAATTCGGAGGTCCAGAAGATTTTGTCTGAGCTTTTAAGGTCGGAGATCAAGGACCCGAGAGTACCGGAGTTCACATCGGTGACGGATGTCGAAGTAGCTCCGGATCTGAAGACCTGCAAGGTCTATATCAGTACGCTCGGCGGAGAGGATGAGGAGGCCGGAGCGCTGGCAGGGCTTAAAAGCGCGGAAGGGTTTCTTAAGCGCGAACTGGCCAGAAGTCTCAATCTCCGAAATACTCCGGAACTGAAGTTTTATGCAGATCATTCGATCTCTTACGGAAATCATATGTCGCAGCTTATAGACAGTGTGAGTGCAAAAGATCATGAGATGCAGAAAAAACGCGGAGAAGATTAATGGGTTTTGATCTTTTAAAGGAAACGGCAGAAGCCGGCAGCATAGGGATCACCGGACATATCAAGCCGGACGGGGACTGTATAGGTTCTTGTCTGGCACTTCTTATGTATCTGAGAAAAGCATATCCCGATAAGAGGATAGAGCTTTTTTTGGAAAAACCGGCGCCGGGCTTTCGCAATATTCCCGGCAGGGAACTGATAGATTCCGCTTTCCCGGACAGGGAAGCATTTGATGTTTTTATAGTGGCTGATACCAACAAGGAACGCACCGGGGATGCCGAAAAGTATTTCGATGCCGCGAAGAAGACGCTGAACATAGACCATCATGTGAGCAACAAAGACGGCTGTGCCATGCTAAATCATGTGGAGCCGGAGACAGCGGCAGCGGCCGAAGTGATATATAAGATGATGAAGGAAGAATATATCGACAGGGATATAGCTTATCTTCTCTGCATGGGGATCGCCCATGATACCGGCGGCTTCCATTTTTCAAATACCACTGCTGAAACGCACAGGATCGCAGCCAGACTTTTGGAGTACGGCTTCGACTATGCCGGGATGATGGATGAGACCTTCTATTTCAAGACCTATAAACAGAACAGACTTATAGCTGAAGTGGTGCTGGGATCACAGCTGCATCTTAACGGAAAGCTGATAAGCGGGACGCTTACTCTTGAACGTATGCATAAGCTGGGTGTGACCAAGGACGATACCGACGGTATAGTAAACCAGCTGCGCATCACCGAAGGGGTGGAGTGTGCCATGTTTGTTTATGAAAAGAAAGCGGGAGTTTTCAAGGCCAGTCTGAGGGCATCAACTGATAATATAAATGTCGCGAAGCTTGCTGAACATTTCGGAGGCGGCGGACATGTAAGGGCATCCGGCTGTGAACGTGAGGGTGTGACTATTGAAGAGTTTGTCGAAGAACTGGTGAAAGAGGCGGCACTGCAGCTGGATGTATAACGGGATAATAAATGTTTATAAAGAAAAAGGATATACTTCATTTGATGTGGTAGCGCGTCTGAGGGGAATACTGCATCAGAAGAAGGCGGGGCATACGGGAACTCTTGATCCCGATGCCGAAGGCGTTCTTGTCGTCTGTCTGGGGCGGGCCACAAGACTCGTACAGCTTCTCACCGAAAAAACAAAAGAATATATCTGTGTGATGCAGCTTGGCGTGAGTACCGATACGGAGGATATGAGCGGAAAGATACTAAAGAGCTGTGATGACATACCGGATGAGGAACGTGTAAGGGAGGCTGTCAGTTCCTTTATAGGAGAGATCGATCAGATACCGCCCATGTATTCCGCCATAAAACAGGGAGGGAAAAGGCTTTACGAACTGGCAAGAGAAGGAAAGACGGTTGAACGTAAAAGCCGCAGAGTCATAATAAATGACATAGAGATACAAAAGATACAGCTCCCGCTTGTGACGATGAAGGTAAACTGCGGCAGCGGAACCTATATAAGGTCGCTGTGCCGGGATATAGGAGAAAAGCTGGGCTGCGGTGCAGCCATGAAGAGTCTTTTAAGAACAGAGAGCGGAAGCTTCGGAATAAAAGAGGCGCTTAAACTGGATGAAATAGAAAAGCTTGCAAAAAATGATCCGGGGCAGGAACTCGGTGGCAGGCTCATTACGCTTGAAGATTTTTTTTCGGATCTGCCGGCGGTAAAAGTCAGGGAAGAAGGCGAAAAGAAGCTTAAGAACGGCAATGCGGTAAGGCCGGAAGAGACGGATGCCGATGCGGCGGAAAAGAACTGCAGGGTACGGATGTATGACTGTGGCGGAAAGTTTGCCGCAGTATATGTATTTGACGGAAAAGAGTATAAATGCGATCTGTTTTTGAGTGAATAGAATGAAGATCATACGACGTATAGAAGATATAATACTTGATGAGCCCACGGCCGTGGCTCTCGGGAAATTTGACGGTGTGCATGCGGGACACAGAAAGCTCTTAAGGGAGCTTATGCTTGCTAAGGAAGACGGACTAAAGGCTGTCGTGTTTACTTTTGATCCTTCTCCTGATGCGCTGTTCGGAAAAGGCGGGTTTAAACAGCTTTCAACCAACAGTGAAAAGGAATACATGCTGGAGGAACTGGGAGCCGATGTGCTGATCGAATATCCGCTGACCAGGGAAAGTGCGGCTATCAGACCGGACGATTTTATTGAAGAGTTTCTGGTAAAAAGCCTTAATGCCAGACTGGTGATCGCAGGAGCCGACTTATCCTTCGGAGCGGGCGGTAAGGGCGATTTCGCGCTGCTAAACGCACTGCGTACGCAGTACGGTTATGAAACAAAAGAAATAGACAAGATGGTATTCGGAGGCAGCGCCATCAGTTCAAGCAGGATAAGACAGATGATCGAGGGCGGAGCCATGGAAGAGGCCGATGCCTGTCTCGGAAGACCCTATTCGCTGCTGGGAACAGTCACGGAAGGAAAGAAGCTGGGACGTGAACTCGGTTTTCCGACGGCGAATACGGAGATAGCTTTTGAAAAAGTGCTGCCTCCTTATGGAGTCTACTTTGCCGAAGTCATGTACGGAGGAAGCAGATATCATGCCCTTTGCAACATAGGGGTAAGGCCTACCGTGGAAGGATGTGTACTGCCGAGGGCCGAGACTTATATCATGTCCTTTGACAGGGATATATACGGTGAAGAGATAATGATCGAACTATTACATTATCACAGACCTGAGAAGAGATTTTCCTCTATTGACGAGCTTCGGATGCAGATTGAAAGGGACCAAAAGGAACTGGAAATCTATTTCGGAAGCGGAGAAAAATAGCGTTCATGCACGCGTTCGCGGACTATATGTAGTGGTTGACAGAATATAGTTATTTCAATTAAAATCTATGCTATGCGAGGAAGAGAAGCGAGAATTACTATATTAAAACTCCTTCTTTTGGCCGTATCGTGTGTTGCGGTCCTGTTTTTGCTGTTCCCGGGTTTTATGTCATCTGCAGGCGAAAGCGGAGAGGATGAAGACGGACAGGAGCAGAATGAGAGCGGCGGTCTTGCTGCCGGAGCCGGTGAAGTGATTGAACTTGACGGTGGCGGTGTTCTTTCTTATCAGAGTGTTGAATTCTCGGAAGATGTGAATATAAACGAAGCGCTGGAAACAGACCTTCTGGTCTGCGCAGGGGCGGAGCGCGGCATAAACGAAGCTGCCATGAGTGCAGAACCGCTGGATGAACCGCCTAAGTATTACGGCTATTATAATCTCGGTGTTGCAAATGTAAGCAATCATCTGAATATCCGTGAGAAGCCGGTGGACGGTAAACTGGTGGGAAAAATGTCCAATAAGGACGGCTGTGAGATTCTGAGTGTCGAGGATGGCTGGGCGCATGTAAAGAGCGGCAAGGTCGAAGGCTATGTCAGCATGGAATACCTTCTGGACGGTGCTGCGGCGCTGGCGGTGGCAAACCAGGAAGCAAAGCCCATCGCGACAGTCATAACCGATGCTCTGAGGGTGAGGGAACAGCCGAATACGGACTGCCCCGTTGTTACCACCGTGGCAAAGGGAGAAGAGCTGATCGCAGTCGAAGAGAACGACGGCTGGGTAAAACTTGACCTTGACGGTGATGATGCCTATGTGTCTGCGCAGTATGTAAATGTTGAAAAAAGGCTTTTTACCGCGATAACCATAACGGAACTCCTTTACGGAGCAGGAGTATCGGATGCAAGGGTAGATCTGTGCGAATATGCGAAACAGTTCATAGGAAACCGTTATGTATGGGGAGGAACATCACTCACAAAAGGTGTGGACTGTTCGGGCTTCACCATGCAGATATATAAGAGATACGGGGTAAGCCTGCCGCACCATGCGGCTACCCAGGCGGGCTACGGAAAGAAGATAAAGGCTTCACAGTTAAAACCCGGAGATCTGGTGTTCTACGCCAAAGGAGGCAGGATTAATCACGTTGCCATTTATATCGGTAACGGACAGGTGGTTCATGCTTCCTCACCCAAGACGGGCATAAAGATATCCAATTACAATTACCGCGCACCGGCGAAGATGATCTCGCTGCTGCCGTGATATAATTTTTTAGTGCAAGTTCACACAAAGTGTGATAAAATATCAGCAAGCGTTTTTTTATTGCTAAAATAGTTGAGAAGGAGGCCGAAAATGGCAAAGAAATGGGTTTATCTTTTTAGCGAAGGCTCCGCAGACATGCGGGAATTACTGGGGGGTAAAGGAGCCAATCTGGCTGAGATGACTAATCTCGGACTGCCGGTACCTCAGGGCTTTACGATCACGACAGAAGCCTGCACCCAGTATTATGAAGACGGTCGTCAGATCAATGACGAGATCATGGCGCAGGTAAATGAGTATGTTGCCAAGCTTCAGGAGATCACGGGCAAGAAGTTCGGTGATAAAGAGAATCCGCTTCTGGTTTCCGTACGTTCCGGAGCAAGAGCTTCAATGCCCGGTATGATGGATACCATCCTCAATCTGGGACTCAATGAGGACGTTGTGGCAGTGCTTGCTGAAAAGTCACAGAATCCCCGTTGGGCATGGGACTGCTACAGAAGATTCATACAGATGTATTCCGACGTGGTAATGGAAGTCGGAAAGAAATATTTTGAGCAGCTCATCGATAAGATGAAGAGCCGCAAGGGTGTTAAACAGGACGTTGAGCTTGATGCCGATGATCTGAAGGAACTGGCTAATCAGTTCAAGGCAGAATACAAGAACAAGCTGGGTGAAGACTTCCCTACAGATCCCCAGGTACAGCTGATAGGAGCTATCAAAGCCGTGTTCCGTTCATGGGACAATCCCCGTGCAAATGTATACAGAAGAGACAATGATATCCCTTATTCATGGGGAACAGCCGTAAATGTTCAATCCATGGCATTTGGCAATATGGGTGATGACTGCGGTACCGGTGTTGCTTTCACACGTAATCCCGCCAACGGCGAGAAGGGACTTTTCGGTGAGTTCCTTACCAATGCACAGGGCGAGGACGTGGTCGCAGGTGTACGTACACCCATGAAGATAGCCGAGATGGAGGAGAAATTCCCCGAGGCATTTGAACAGTTTAAAGATGTATGTCAGAAACTGGAAGCACATTACCGCGATATGCAGGATATGGAGTTCACCGTTGAGCACGGCAAGCTCTACATGCTGCAGACACGTAACGGAAAGCGTACAGCTCAGGCTGCTCTCAAGATAGCATGCGATCTGGTGGATGAGGGCATGAGGACAGAGGAAGAAGCTGTCGCAATGATAGAGCCCCGTAACCTTGACACGCTGCTGCATCCGACCTTTGACCAGAGTGCGATAGTCCGTGCACGCCTTATAGGTAAGGCTCTTGGCGCGGCTCCCGGTGCTGCCTGCGGTAAGATCGTGTTCACCGCTGCAGATGCTGAAGAGTGGGCTGCAAGAGGAGAAAAAGTCGTACTTGTACGTCTCGAGACTTCACCCGAGGATATCACGGGTATGAAGGTTTCCCAGGGTATACTGACTGTCCGCGGCGGTATGACCAGTCATGCAGCTGTTGTTGCACGTGGTATGGGTGCCTGCTGTGTATCGGGCTGCGGTGACATCATCATGGATGAGGAAAACAAGAAGTTCACGCTGGCAGGTAAAGAATATCATGAAGGTGATGTGATCTCCTTCGACGGTACCACCGGTAATATATATGACGGCGCAGTTCCTACTGTGGACGCGCAGATAGCGGGCGAGTTCGGACGCATCATGGCATGGGCTGACAAGTACAGAACACTCAAGGTACGTACCAATGCCGATACTCCTCATGATGCCAAGAAAGCAAGGGAACTCGGCGCAGAAGGTATAGGCCTCTGCCGTACAGAGCATATGTTTTTTGATGAGGACAGGATCGAAGCATTCCGTGAGATGATCGTTTCTGATACAGTTGAAGAGCGTGAAGCAGCACTCGAGAAGATCGAACCCCTTCAGCAGGGCGACTTTGAGCAGCTCTTTGAAGCTATGGAAGGCAACCCTGTTACCATCCGTTTCCTGGATCCTCCTCTTCATGAGTTTGTTCCCAGGACAGCCGAGGATATTGAGAAACTTGCAAAAGCAAAGGGCAAGACCGTTGAGCAGATCAAGGCACGTATTGAAGGCCTCGTAGAGTTCAACCCTATGATGGGGCACCGTGGAATACGTCTGGATGTTACCTATCCCGAGATCGCAAAGATGCAGACCATCGCTGTTATCCGTGCTGCTGTCAATACCAAGAAAAAACATCCCGACTGGACAGTTGTTCCCGAGATAATGATCCCTCTTGTAGGTGATGCAAAAGAGCTTAAGTTCGTTAAGGATATCGTGGTAAAGGCTGCTGACGAAGAACTTCAGGCGCTTAAGAGTGACCTTAAGTACGAAGTAGGTACCATGATCGAGATCCCTCGTGCGGCACTTACAGCAGATACCATTGCAAAAGAGGCTGAATTCTTCTGCTTCGGTACCAACGACCTGACCCAAATGACCTACGGCTTCTCACGAGATGATGCGGGCAAGTTCCTGCAGGCATACTATGAGAGAAAGATCTTTGAGAATGACCCGTTTGCACGTCTCGACCAGGACGGCGTCGGCGAGCTCATGGATATGGCTATCAAGAAGGGCAAGAGCGTACGTCCCGAGATCCACTGCGGCATCTGCGGCGAGCATGGCGGAGATCCTTCATCCATCGAGTTCTGCCACCGTATCGGACTCGACTATGTATCCTGCTCACCTTATCGTGTGCCCATCGCAAGACTCGCTGCGGCACAGGCAGCTATCGCAAACAGAAAGTAATTTCACACGGGAATGTATCGAACGGCAGGCTTAACAGCCTGCCGTTTTTTTATATCGGCACTAACAGTATATCCGTGCCGGATATACATGTTTGTGCCGCTTATCGAAATGGCAGGATAAGTGCTGTGCTTAGTGCTTCGGCTTTATTAGGTCCCTGCGGGAAGCTAACAGTAGAGAAAACGGTGACTGATGGTCGGAAGAAAATTGTATCTTGTATTTGGATAGTTACTATGCTATATTTCAGTTAGAAGCGTAGTAAATTCCATTATTTCGATAATCTATTTATCTGTAACATCTGAATCTCCTATGCTTTAATCACATTTTTTATCAGTTTAAGCAGGGGATGAAGATGATAATACTTTTTGGGTCCTCTGTAATTCAAAAGATCAAGGAGGGCTGTGAATGGGAAAGAAGAATGGGACGGCCCCAGGACTCTGAAAGATATGATGGATTTCGGAAATGACCATGATGGCTTCAGCCGGATATTCAGGGATTATGAACCGCAGCTGCTATGTATTAACGAAATGCTGGATACGAGAAAATATCAGACAGAGCTTAAGGCATTATTTGAGCTGCTGAAACTCCGGTCAGATAAAAGAGCATTAAAGAGACTGGTAACTGAGGATGAGAGATATAACAGGCTGGATCAGGAAACATACGAGACTGCAGCGGTGCTGATGAATGCACCGTCACTTCTTAAGAAGAAACAGGAATATTCAGATAGCGAAGGGAGGGCATACGATATGTGCAAAGCATTAAGAGACTGGGAAGCAGAGATACGTGAAGAAAATGCCGAAGAAATAAAAAAGAAAGACGTGGAACTCGAAAAGAAAGACATGGAACTGGAGAAGAATGCAGCAAAGATAGATGCTTTGGAAAAAGAAAATATCATGCTGCGTGCCAAGCTTGAAGCTGCGGGATTGGCATAGTTGCATTTAGGGGGCGCGTGTACATTCGAGTTATGCGTTCACGCAGGGAATAATAAAGCCGTGCTTGATGAAGGCAGCGGCTTTTTTTGTTTATTTCGGGGGAGCCGGGAAGGCGTGATGTATTTGAAAAAATGCAATAAGTGCTGTATAATAATGCAGTCAGGTCGGAGGGCGGAAGGCTGAGAAGGAGACGAACAGAGAAGAGTCCCGGTGAACGGGCCGGAGAAGATAAGGACGATAATGGAGGAAGGCTTTATGAAACGCAGATTAAGAGGAAGAAAATACATTTTAAGGAGCATACTGTCACTGATACTGACGGCGGCTCTTGTTCTTGATATGCTGCCTTTTGTGCCGACGGGGCTGAAGGTAAGGGCAGACGGATATACAAGTGTGGGTTCCCTTGACGCGTTGAATAATGCTTTAACCGGTACCGGAAATAAATATATAAAGCTGACAGCCGATATCACTGATTCCCGGGAAGCTGGGGAACTGCAGATAGGTACAGGAACGAACGTTGATCTGGATCTGAACGGACACAGCCTGACGGTTAATAGTATTATTGTTACAGGGAGATTAACTGTCAGTGATAAGACCGAGGATCATAACGGAGCAGTTAATTCACGATCAATTGTATGTGGTGATCCTGATGTGGAAAATCAGACAGAGGATAATAATCTGGTGCTGGAGAGTGGCTTGTTAGCTCTCGAACAAAGTATTATTGTTTGTAAAAACTGGAAGTTTCTAATGACCGGCGGGACTGTAACCGGAGGGGTAGATAACAACGGAACATTTAATATGACCGGCGGGACCATAAATGGAAGAGTCGCAAACCGCCGAATATTTAATATGTCCGGAGGTTTGATCAGTACTGATAGCGGGAATGCAGTATTGGTTGATGGAGAGTCTTATGATAATACAGTATTCACGCTGTCCGGCGGCGAGATAAGCGGAAATACAGACACAAATTCAGAAGGAGTAGTTTATTTGCAATATGGTGCGAGCTTTGTAATGGATGGCGGAAAGATCTGTGATAACAAGACCAGAGGAGTATTTGTATGGCATAATTCTACTTTTACGATGAATGACGGTGAGATAAGCGGTAATTCAAAGAACGATGGGGGCGGAGGCGGAGTATATATAGAAGATACAGATTCATTGTTTGTAATGAACGGAGGAACGATTGCAGGAAATACAGCTCTCGGAGGAGGGGGAGTTTGTGTCTGGAATTTTATAATGAACGGCGGTAAAATATGCAGAAACCTTGCCACAGAAAAAGGCGGAGGAGTACTTAGCAATTACCGGGTTGAAATGAACGGAGGAGAGATCACCGGTAATACTGCCGGCGGAAACGGCGGCGGTTTATGTGGAGGATTCAGCCGCATAAGCGGAAACCCTGTAATAAAAGGCAATGTCAGCGGTGTAGAGATCACAGATGGTGTACTTACGGGCGGAACAGTGAATAACTGGTATGCTCTTCATACTGGTATTCCTGTAACGGGAGCACTCACCGAGGGGGCATATATAGGGGCAACAAAAGATGATTTTATTGAGTGGACTAATGGGAAAACTGTGTTGGAGGCTGCCGAGAGCTATAACGGCGGTAAGCTTACACAGACTGATGTGGAAGCCATAGTCAGTGACAGCGGGGATTTTTTCATAGCTCTCAATGATGCAGGAAAGGGAGTATATATAAAAGGTTACCCCGTAAACTTTGACAGCGACGGGGGAAGCAGTGTTGATACACAGTATATCGCAGAGAACGGAACGGCCGAAAGACCTGAGAGTCCTGTAAAGGAAAACAGTCTGTTTGCAGGCTGGTATGAGGAAATAGACGGAGAGCTTTTCGGAGATCCCTATAATTTTAATACTCCTGTCACAGCGCCTGTTACGCTTAAGGCTAAATGGGCAGAGGCATCGCTGGCTATTGAGGACTGGACTTACGGAGAGGCTGCGAAGGCACCTGTGCTCAATAAGCCTGAGGGAAGCGGTGAAGTCACATATACTTATTATACTGATGAGAACTTAAGCGTAAAGACAGTTTCCGATAACGGAGCCGAAGGCGGTGTTCCGAAGAAGGCAGGCACTTATTATCTGAAAGCGGAGATCGAACAAAGCGATGACTACGGACCGGGTACGCTGGTAAAAGCATTTAACATAAGGCCTAAGACCGTAGGGGTAGAGTGGGGCGATACTGCCTTTACTTATGACGGAAATGAGAAGAAGCCGGCTGCAGCGGCAACAGGCCTGCTTGAAGGAGATGAGTGCGTACTCAGTGTGACAGGCGGCGGAGTCAATGCCAATGCAGAGGGTGAGCACTACACTGCGAGAGTGGAATCACTGTCCAATCATGATTATGCACTTCCCGAAACAGGTCTTACAAAGGACTTTACCATAGCAAAGAGAGCTGTCACGGTAAAGGCTAAGGACCAGACCGTGGAATTAAACGGAAGCATAGAGAATATTGCTGCACAGGCAGAGATGAGCGGAGCCATAGGCGGAGATACGCTGAGCAAAGTGACCCTCACAGCAGACAGTACGGCTCATGCTACGGATAAAGGCGTGATCACGCCTTCTGCGGCCGGGATAGTAAACGGCGAGATAGATGTTACTGCAAATTATAAGATAAGCTATGAAAACGGTGTGCTTAAGGTCAGCAGGGCTTTGGCAGTATTTACTGAGCCTGTTGCTAAAGAGAAGCTGAGCTTTACCGGAGAGGAGCAGGAGCTGATCACTGCCGGGAGCAGCAGGGACGGTATCCTGTATTATGCGCTGACAGCCGAAAACAAAGCGCCTGAGTTTGACGGACTCAGTGAGAAAGCAGACAGAAAGTGGAAAAAAGAAGTACCTTCCGCCAAGGAAGCGGGAACATATTATGTATGGTATATGCTGATAGGTGATGCGGATCATAATGATACTGAAGCTAAGGCAATCGAGGTGAAGATCAGTGAAGAAACGACTCCGACACCGGCAGATCCTACGCCTGCCGAACCTACGCCGGAGCCTGAACCCGAGCCTGTCATAGGTCTGCAGATAAGCTTTGATCCGGAGAGCATTTCAATGAATGCTGCGGGTGAGTATGAGGCTGTATACAGCGGAGCCGAGATAAAACCGGGCGTGATCATAAGAAATAACGGAGAGCTTCTTACAGAGAACGTTGACTATACGCTTAAGTACGAGAAAAATACTGCCTGCGGAGAAGCAAAGGCTGTGATCAGCGGTAAAACACGCTTTGGCTTTAAAGAAAGTCTTAAGTTTAAGATAGCTGCAAGGGATGTGGCAGATGAACTGGTACTTGCAGGAAATACGGTGTACACGAAGGGAAAAGATCCGGATCCCGTGCTCAGCTTTGCCGGAGAAGTGCTCAGAAGAAACAGTGATTACAGTCTTAAGATCAATGGGAATATGGCTGTGATCAGCGGTATGAAGAACTTCTGCGGAACGAGGAGCCTGACGCTTACAGAACTGGATGCACAGGCTTATAAGGCTGCCGCGATAAATGTAAGGCTCGGCAAGGTCAGCCGCGTATATAACGGACAGGCGCAGATACTTGATGCAGACGAACTGAAGGTAACGGACAAAGCGGGAAATGTACTGACAGAAGGGAAAGATTACCTTGTAAGCTATTCCGATAATGTGAACACGGGAACCGTAAAGCTGACTGTGACTGCTGCGGGAAACTATACGGGTAAAGCAGATAAGAGTTTTAAGATCACGCCCGATAAAAAGGCTGTGTTTATCGTAACTGCCGATAAAAGCGAATATGAGTTCGAAAAGGCGGGAGTATACCCCGTAATAAGTGTCTGTGTAAAGGACAGCGACCGCGTGCTTAAGGAAGGGGTTGATTATTCTGTTACATTCTCTTCAAACAAGAAAGTCGGTAACGGTAAGTTTAAGTTAAGCTTTAAGGGGAACTATAAAGGAGCCAGGTATAATGGAAACAGCAGCTTTAAGATCGTTAAGCGTAAAGCTTCTGAGGAAAACGTTCAGATAATCGCAGAGAATATGGCGTTTAAGAATAAGGCAAATTATAAACCGACGGTATATGTGACAGTTAACGGTGAGCTGTTGTCAAAGAGTGATGTAAAAGTTGAATATGAGGAGAAAAACAAACTCAACGCACCAAAGGACAACTGCAGGCTGAGTGTAACGATCAGAGGAAAGAAGTACGAGACGGCGGAAAAAGGTAAAAGCTTCAGCGTAAGCTATAATGTCGCCGAAGGAAAGACAAAGATAAATGGCGGAAAGATCAAGTTTAATGTGAAATCGCTGCCATATACCGGACGCGAGATAAGGCCTGACTCATCCATAATAAAGTTGAAGGCAGGCAGCAAGCTGATCAGCGGTAAGGAACTTGACGAAAACTTTGAAATATACTATGCCGACAATATTGAAGGCGGAAAAGTCACGGTATTACTTAAGGCTAAGGCAGATTCAGAGTACGCCGGTATTGTAAAAGGAACGATCAAGATAGGAAAATCTTTATAAAGGGGGAGTTTATGGGATGGTTATTCAAGAGCAGGTATGAAAACGAGATGGACGGGATAGTGAACAAAATGGTCATGAACCTGTCCAACAATTATAAGGACAATGC